>NZ_JASNGE010000013.1:0-161126 GCF_030164735.1 Bacillus sp. RB3 | reverse complement strand
TGAAGAAAATTTAGCCATAAAAAATGCACCTCCAATTGTTAGACTGTGTCTAACAATTGGGGTGCACTTCAGTGCTGAGATGCACTTTGAACGGCTTTTTTTATGAGAATTGTTTAAGTGCTCTTTCGGCTAGTAAAGCAAAGTATTCTGCACTTATAGGCAGTGCCTCTTCATTAATTGTAAAAGCAGGATGATGCCATTCATGTGTACCGCTCGTTCCCATAAAGACGAATGAACCTGGTATTTCCTGTTGGTAAAATGAGAAATCTTCTCCAGCCATTGACGGACTAGGCGAGATGATATTAAGATTCATCTTTGTGGCAACTTGAGTAGATAAGTCTGTAAGAGCTTTATCGTTGTGAACAGCAGGAGGACCTGAATAAAAACAGAATTTCGTTTTTACACCTAATGCATCAGATACACCTTTAATAATACGCTCCATGAGTGCTGGAATCTTTTCACGTGTTTCAGCTTGGAATGTGCGAATCGTTCCTTCTAACGTAGCTTTTTCAGGAATCACGTTCCACGTATTTCCTGCATGAATATTTGTAACACTAACAACTGCATTATGAGATGAACTTATATTTCGGCTTACAATTGTTTGCAGTGCCATCACAATTTGAGAGGATGCGACAATAGGATCTACTCCAGCATCTGGTACAGCCGCGTGTGTACCAACTCCGTGAATTTCAATTTCAAATCGATCAACTCCGGCCATCAGTGGACCATCTTTAATGCCAATTGTACCTACTGGTAAATCAGGTTTATTATGCATGCCGAAAATCGCTTGCACATTACGTAAATGTCCAGCATCAATAACTTTGCAAGCGCCATTACTACTTTCTTCAGCTGGTTGGAATATGAAGCGAACCGTTCCATTTAGGGAAGATTCTCTTTCTTTTAATAAGAAAGCAGTACCTAAAATAGCAGCTGTATGAAAATCGTGTCCACAAGCATGCATTTTCCCTCGTACTTTAGATGCATAGGACAAATGTGTTTCTTCTTGAATAGGAAGGGCATCAATATCAGCACGAACTGCTACAATTGGTCCGTTTTTATTACCAGACACTTCAGCGATAATTCCTGTTTCTAAATTGGAATCAATGATAGTAATGTTTTTTTCTTCTAACCAATTTTTTATTGCTTTTGTTGTTTCGAACTCTTCATATGATAGTTCTGGATACTCATGTAAATGTCGACGGATGGAAATAAGTTTTTCTTTTAGTTGATTTGAAATAGATACCATGTAGTATGCCTTCTTTCTTCAGCAAAATATTTATCATAAGTATACAACAATAAAAGAGAGGATTCTCAAATGAAAATCCTCTCTCGTTTATCCCATAAAAGCCCGATTGGTTCAACTAATTAAAGTTTCACTTTATGCTGCGACTTTTTTATGCGTATGATGTTTACGATAACGTCCACGCATTGCGTATGCAATTTGCGGGATTGCAATCCCAATTAATATAAGTGATACACCGAACCATTGTGAAGATAGTACAGCCTCTTTTAAAACGAATACTGACATAATTGTTGTAACTGGTAGTTCCGCTGCACCAAGAATAGTCGCTAAGCCAGAACCGATTTTTGGAATCCCGATTGTAAAGGCAATAGATGGAATAACGATACTAAATGTTCCTAATCCTAAACCGTATTTCCAAAGACCTTGAGAAATGGCACCATTAAAAATAAATGTTGGTGGGAATACAATCATGACTAAAGTTAAAGCACCAGTCATTAAGAGAACACCGCGCGGTAATGAAGGTACTTCAACAGCAACTTTTCCGCTTACGAAAATGTATGTTGCGAATGTAACAGCAGATAATAAACCTAAAATGACCCCAGTCGTATCGAAAGCACCTACTGATTGTTCAAGTAAACCACTTGATAAAAATGTCCCTACAAGTAAGAAAATAACAGAAATAACTTTTTCTCTTGAAGGTAATGTTTTTGTTGCGACTGCTTCAATGATAATTCCGACCCAAACGAATTGGAATAAAAGAATAATTGCAATAGAAGCTGGTACAGTTTTTAATGAAGCATAATAAAAAATTCCGGTAAAACTTGCAGATGTTCCTGCAACGAATAAAAGTAATGCTTGCTTTAAAGGAACGCGATGTCTAGAAAATAGAAGTGTAATAGCAAGCAAAATAATCCAACCGAACAAATATTGGCTGCCAATTACCTCTCCAAGTGAAAATCCTTCTGCATATGCAAGCTTAACAAAAATAGCTAAAATTCCATAACTACACGCTCCTAATAAAACTAAAAGAGAATAACGAAGCATGAAAAATTCCTCCCATCTATATGAAGTTGTTCCGTATCGAAAATATATAACTAGAGGGAAGTATACAAAATTAGAAATAAAGGGTCAAATGAAAGAAAAGTATGACATTTTATAGAATAATAATAAAAGTATGATATTTATGCATAATCTTGAAATTTTTAATAGTAGAAGTATTATAAAATAAACTTTGCATTGTATAGAGATAGCATTTGAAAAAAATATTTTTTAAACCAATATGTATATAGACGTACTAGTAACGTGCTAATTATTTGAGAAACTATGTTACCTTTGTTATGGTAATAACAATTAAAGGAGTTTTATAATCGATTTGGGTTTTTTCTATATAATAGAAGGAAATGAAAACGTTTTATTAGAAACTGTGAGGAAGTGCGGTTTTTCTTATTGCCACGTTGTAAAAGTGATTTCACGAATTGTTCATAGTATTTTTATGTGTTTTTGTTACAATATTTAGGGAGAGGAGTGGAATGATGCAAGATATTAGTATTTTTTTAGCGTTTGGCGCCGGGTTCTTATCATTTATTTCCCCATGTTGCTTACCGCTTTATCCGGCATTTTTATCGTACATAACAGGTATGTCGGTTTCTGAATTGAAAGAAGAAAATGCAATGCTTCGCAAAAGAAGTATGATACATACAGCGTTTTTCTTACTTGGATTTTCAATTATATTTATTGCAATTGGATTTGGTACAAGTTTTATTGGAGGAATCTTTACTGACTATAAAGATTTAATCAGACAGTTAGGTGGTATATTTATCATCGTGTTCGGCTTAATTATTGTCGGGGTGTTTAAGCCGAAATTTTTAATGCAAGACCGTAAATTTACATTTAAAAATCGTCCAAGTGGCTATTTTGGATCAGTACTAATCGGATTAGCTTTTGCAGCAGGGTGGACGCCATGTACCGGACCAATTCTAGTGTCTGTAATTGGATTAGCAGCAACAAATCCAGAATCAGCAATGATATATATGATTGCTTACATACTTGGATTTGCAATCCCGTTTTTCGTACTGTCATTCTTTATTACGAAAATGTCTTGGATTAAAAGAAATAGTATGGCCTTCATGAAAGTCGGAGGATATATTATGATTGTTATGGGTGTCTTCCTATACTTTAACTGGATGACGAAAATTATCGTATATTTCTCAAGTTTATTTGGTGGTTTTACTGGTTTTTAGTATTATTCTGCGAAAATGTTGGAAATACTAACGGAAAAGCATATAATGAAAGTATATTTTGCATATAGCCACAAAAAAGGATGAGAAAATATGAACATAGTTCTTTTATCAAGTATCGTTGCTGTTTGTATGGCTGTCGGTGCGATGTTTATTCGTTTAAAAGCAGCTAAGAAACCTGCAACATTGAAAAAAATTATACTTCCACCATTTTTTATGAGTACGGGTGCATTGATGTATGTTTTTCCTGAATTTCGATTAACTCCAGCAGAAATGTTAGAAGCAATTGGTGTCGGTTTGATTTTCTCTATTTTTCTTATTAAAACATCTAAATTTGAAATTAGAGGACAAGAGATTTATTTGAAGCGTTCAAAAGCCTTTGTTTTCATATTAATTGGATTACTTGTAGTGCGGATTGTATTTAAAACCTACTTAAGTCAATCTCTTGATTTAGGACAACTTAGTGGCATGTTCTTCTTACTTGCGTTTGCGATGATTGTGTCATGGAGAATTGCAATGTATCGTTCCTTTACGAAATTACAGAAGGAAATGGAAAAAGAAGATGGTTTTTATAATGAAAAAGATATGAAGCTAACTTAAAAACTGTATATGTACCAAATAAAAAAGACAGCGTCAAAGGCGCTGTCTTTTTTATCGAAAATAATATGAAGTTACTTTGCGAGTAAAGATTGATAGTTAGAATAATCAATCTGTTTTTCTTGTAGTTTTTTTATTAAAAATTTATGATCACGCTTTGGTGTGGCAATGATATATCCCTTAATAATCAAGTCTTGTGTAATTTGAGAGGCATTTTCTTGTAATGCAAGTTCCCCGATTTTGCCAGCAATCTTTGATTTTGCAACATCACGAAATAGTTCTGGAACAGGACTTACAAGCTCTTCTAACAATTGTTTTTGTTCGTCAGCCCATAAATGTCTCGTTTTATTTATGTAGTGTTCTTCCCAATCCAAACTGGACATGCCGTCTTCTTTTGGTAAACGTTTTAAAAATTTTCTGAACATAAAGTATCCACCGATAGACATAAGCCCTAATAAAATAACCGTCCATAATACAATGAACCAACTGAACCATCCTTCGAGCACGCATATCCCCCCTTAATGATAGCGGTTTTCTTTTATTCATATTATATACAGTGAGATTCATAGAAAGCAAGAACGCTTGGTCATTTTGACCAAGCGTTATAGTTTAAACGAAGTATAGTTGTTCAACACATAAATTATTATTATCGTCTTCAACATACTCAATAATAAGTGTGCCAACTTTACGATCTTTATCTTCAGTTGTGAAAATAGAGTAAGAAGTAAAACGTGTTTTTGATAGGCCGCTTATATGTGTAGGTAAAGAAATGTAGTCGTTATCGCGGAAGAATTCCATCAGTTCAATATCCTCAAATTCTTTTCGGTCAACTTGTTTGTTTGTATAGCGGCGTTGAAGTTGTTTTAAAGATTCATTCCAAGAAATTGCTTTTGTGTCGTATACCATTGTTCTATCTCCTTACTGTATGTAATTACCGAGAACATACGTTCTAATCTAGTATACTCTTTTTATTAGAAAAGGGAAAGCAAAAAATAATGTAAGCTTGGATTTCCAAGCTTACATTATTGATGCGTCCGTCATAATCTCTATTTTTCATTATAAGTTAGATATGAATAAGAAACAAGATGATATATATAATGTTGAGAGTTTTCAAGATTCTGTATATTATAGGTGTACTAAAGTGTAAGGGAATGAGAGGTGTGGCATACGTAATTTCACTGCAAGGGCCGATGGCTAGCGGAAAAACAACATTAGCAAAAAGGTTAGAAAAGAGAGGGTTTCGAGTTATATATGAAAATCCATATCCAATTGTAGAGAAGCGAAAAAAAATGAATTTAGATATGAATTCAAAAGTAGGGTTTATTATGAATCAAAAAATGTTTATGGAAGCAAAAATAAAGGAGTTTCAAAATGTGAAAGATTCAGTCGTAATTTTTGATCGCGGACCAGAAGACATTGAGTTCTTTACACTCTTTTATCCAACGATTATAGGAGAAGAGTGGGATATAGAAACTGAATTGAAAGATGAATTATATAAATTAAGAGCATGCCGTTCGGATGTGATTTTTTACTTAGATGTTACGAAAAAGAATGTATATGATAGAAAAAATAATGATAGAACAAGAAACAGAAGTACGTTTGCGGAGCAATTTAAATTAGTAGAAACTGAAAAAGACTGGTATAAACAATTTCCTGTAACTTATGTGGACACGAATAGATTAACAGTGGACGATTTAGAGGTATATTTTATGGACTGGTTAAAGGAGAGAGAGCTATGAAAAAAATACTTTTATTTGTATACTCAACATTTGCAGAGTTTGAAATAACAGTAGCAACGGCATTGCTGAAAAATAAATATGAAATCATTACAGCGGGCTTAACTAAAGAATTGGTTATAAGTGAAACTGGATTGCAAGTGCAGCCGCATATAGAAGTAAGTGAAGCACGTGTAGATGAGTATGAGGGGATACTTATTCCAGGTGGAGAAGAAGGACAGTTGGAAGATGCAAAACCTCTTTTTTCAATCATTCGTCAATTTCATGAACAAGAAAAATTAGTGGCGGCAATTTGTGCTGGACCGTATGCACTAGCAAAAGCAGGGTTATTTAAAGGGATTTCTTATACTGCGACTATAGATTATCAAAAATTTGATTGTTTTCCAGTAGAAAATTTCGTGTATGAAGAAGTTGTGCAACACTCAAATATCATTACAGCACAAGGGCATGCATTTGTACCATTTGGAATAGCAATTGCCTCTTATTTTGGAGTGGCAGACGAACATAATACAGATTTTTATTGTGGTAAAGGTAATGTAGTAATGGAGAAACTTTTACGAGAAAACGTGTAAAAGCTAGCAAATGCTAGCTTTTTTCTTTTTGACACCGATAAATTACTAACGTTTTTGTGTCACGCCATATACCGTTATGAAGTGACAATTCATTTTCTACTTCTTCTTTTAGCCATACCTTCATTTCCGCGTGAAGGTATGTATTATCAGGTATATTTAGCGACGGAAACATGCTAGAAATATAGTTTACAATCGGAGTAGCATGATGAAAAACGAGAGCATTATGAATAACTGTTTCTTCAACAGTTGGAAAAACAGATTGTAATATCTCTTTACCGTTTTCTAAACAAAATGGAATGACTGATGATGTTGTTTTCGGTAAATCAAATGCGTCTAACATACGGTTACACATTTCAACTATACGAGGTAGTGTAACGCTAGAATTTGTTGTAGCTAAAAG
Organism: Bacillus sp. RB3; assembly: GCF_030164735.1. NCBI lineage: Bacteria > Bacillati > Bacillota > Bacilli > Caryophanales > Bacillaceae > Bacillus > Bacillus sp. RB3. The sequence goes on along the minus strand of NZ_JASNGE010000013.1, from coordinate 154,341 downwards.
TGTTCCGCTAGGACGAATTACTTTATGGAATCCTTGAATTGTTTTTTCAACATCTTTCACATGGTATAACATATGTCTTGCAATTATTAGGTCATAACAATTTGTTTCGAAAGGAAGTTTACTAGCATCCCCTCGTTTCCATTCTATTAAGTTATTTGTTTTAGCAGCTTCAGCAAGCATAGCTTCGGATTGATCAAACCCGGTTAATGGGCCTTTATGACCATTTGTTTGTAAAAGGGAAAGGAATTTTCCACTAGCGCACCCAACCTCTAATATATTTTCTTCCCCTTGAAGTTGTAAATGTTCAATGACGATCTTATCTAAATCTACGTGTTTTTCTTCGTAATGTGTATGTGTGTCGATGCGTGTTTGTAAATGGTTGCTAACGTTATACTGACGTTTTACATCATTCATTTTGTCACATTCCACCTTTGTGCAAAATTGTTGGATTGCATGTGTTAATACATCTGTTTTCTTTAAACCTTCGTAATGGAGTGCTGATTCAAACCTTTTAAGTAATTTCTCTTCAATTCGAAAATGAATATCTTTTCGTTTTGTCACTGAAATTTCGCCCCTTTGCATCTGTTAGTGAGACTATAGCATGCTTGGAAATTTTGTGTAAATCATTTGTGTACACAAATGGAGGGGATGAAAAAATTGTTTGAATGTGAGTTTAAACTATTGACGATTTAAACGTTTTCATATATTCTTAAATTAAGTAATATTCAAATAATTCAAAAGAAATGAGAGAGTCACATGCTTCTTCAAGGAACACATCGAATTGGTCGTATGGCCATGCTGTTGGCACTTGCGGATGAGAATGAAAGTCCTGTATTATCCATTCCAAAAGGTTGGAAGTATTGTACGGGGAAAGTGGGTTCGATGAATTCGCAAAAGGTTGTCGCAGCAATGGAAACAGCGGCTAAAAGCAACCAAGTTATTGAAACAGATGTTTACAGAGAAACACATGCACTTTATCATGCAATTATGGAAGCTTTGTACGGAGTGACGAGAGGTCAAATTCAGTTAGCAGACGTTCTTCGTACAGTAGGACTTCGTTTTGCGATTGTGCGCGGTACACCATACGACGGAAAAAAAGAAGGCGAATGGGTTGCTGTTGCATTATATGGAACGATTGGTGCACCTGTAAAAGGATCTGAGCATGAGGCGATTGGTTTAGGAATTAATCACATATGATTTGCCCATAGTCTATTAGTTAGAAGGGGGCCTTACTTTTTTAGGACAGAAGTCTGTCTTAAAAAGATAAGGTCCCCTTTTGCCTTTTTAAGGAGGAAAAATGATGATTACGTTAACAGGACATACATTGACAGTTGAAGAAATGAAGAGTTTATTACTGGAAGGAGAAGGTGTAACAGCTTGTCCAACTAGTATGCAAAAGGTAGCGGAGTGCCGCGAAGTAGTTGAGAAAATTGTAGAGGACGGAAAAGTCGTTTACGGAATTACAACTGGATTTGGAAAGTTTAGTGATGTGCTTATCCAAAAAGATGATGTAAAGGCACTTCAACATAATTTAATTCAGTCACATGCATGTGGGATTGGTGATCCATTCCCGGAAGAAGTATCGCGTGGAATGTTAATTTTACGAGCGAACACGATGCTTAAAGGAGTATCTGGTGTTAGGCCGCTTGTTGTAAATATGCTTCTTGAGTTTGTAAACCGTAAAATTCATCCAGTCGTTCCGCAACAAGGTTCACTTGGTGCAAGTGGCGATTTAGCACCTTTATCTCATCTTGCGCTCGTATTATTAGGCGAAGGTGAAGTGTTCTATAAGGGGAAACGCGTTCATGCAATGGTTGCTCTTACAGAAGAAGGGCTTGAGCCAATTGAACTTGAAGCAAAAGAAGGTCTTGCGTTAATTAATGGTACGCAGGCGATGACAGCACAAGGAGTTCTTTCTTATATAGAAGCAGAAGCAACGGCGTATCAAGCTGAACTAATTGCTTCGATGACAATTGAAGGGTTACAAGGCATTATTGATGCATTTGATGAAAATGTTCATAAAGCACGTGGTTATAAAGAGCAAGTGGAAGTAGCGAGCAGAATTCGTGACATTCTTCATGATAGTAAATTAACAACAAAACAAGGAGAACTACGTGTACAGGATGCCTATTCACTTCGCTGTATCCCGCAAGTACACGGTGCTTCTTGGCAAGTTTTAAATTATGTGAAAGAAAAATTAGAAATTGAAATGAATGCAGCAACAGATAATCCGCTTATCTTTGATGGTGGGGAAAAAGTAATTTCGGGCGGGAATTTCCATGGTCAACCGATTGCGTTTGCGATGGACTTCTTAAAAGTAGGAATGGCAGAACTTGCAAATATTTCGGAGCGCCGTATTGAGCGTTTAGTGAATCCGCAATTAAATGATTTACCACCATTTTTAAGTCCAGAACCAGGACTTCAGTCTGGTGCAATGATTATGCAATATGCTGCAGCGTCACTAGTTTCTGAAAATAAAACGTTGGCACATCCGGCGAGTGTAGATTCAATTCCGTCTTCTGCTAACCAAGAAGATCATGTAAGTATGGGAACAATTGCTTCACGCCATGCACATCAGATTATTCAAAATGCAAGACGTGTTCTTTCTATTGAGATGATTTGTGCGATGCAAGCAGCAGAATATCGCGGAATTGAAAACATGAGTACAGTGACGAAGAGCTTCTACCATCAAGGTCGTCAGCAGGTGCCATCTATTAAAAATGACCGTATATTCTCAACAGATATTGAAAATATTGCGCATTGGTTAAAAACGAATTATTCGATAAAAGAAAGATTAGATGTAAACGCAGCACTATAAAATGAGAAAAGGGAGAGATTGAAATGGAAAAAGTACAACAAACAATTCGCGCGCCAAGAGGTACAGAGTTACAAACGAAAGGGTGGGTGCAAGAAGCTGCACTTCGTATGTTAATGAACAATTTAGATCCTGAAGTTGCTGAAAAACCAGAAGAATTAGTTGTATATGGCGGAATTGGCCGTGCAGCTCGTAACTGGGAAAGTTATCAGGCGATTGTAGATTCATTAAAAACGTTAGAAAGCGATGAAACGTTACTTGTTCAATCAGGAAAGCCAGTTGCCATTTTTAAATCACATGAAGATGCACCTCGCGTTTTGTTAGCGAACTCAAACTTAGTACCAAAATGGGCAAACTGGGATCACTTCCGAGAACTAGAGAAAAAAGGTCTTATGATGTACGGACAAATGACAGCTGGTAGCTGGATTTACATTGGAACGCAAGGGATTCTACAAGGAACATATGAAACATTTGGTGAAGCAGCTCGTCAACATTTCGATGGTTCATTAAAAGGTACATTAACACTTACTGCTGGTTTAGGTGGTATGGGTGGTGCACAACCTCTTGCTGTAACGATGAACGGCGGTGTTGTCATTGCTATTGATGTTGATAAGCGCAGCATCGATCGTCGTATTGAAAAGAGATACTGTGATATGTATACAGAATCATTAGAAGAAGCGTTAACGGTTGCGAACGAGTATAAAGAGAAGAAAGAACCGATTTCTATTGGTTTATTAGGAAATGCGGCAGAAATTTTACCAGAACTAGTGAAGCGCAATATTACACCAGACTTAGTTACAGATCAAACATCTGCTCATGATCCATTAAACGGTTATATTCCAGTAGGCTACACGTTAGAAGAAGCAGCGAAACTTCGTGAAGAAGATCCAGAACGCTACGTACAATTATCAAAAGAAAGTATGACAAAACATGTGGAAGCAATGCTTGCTATGCAAGAAAAAGGCGCAATTACATTTGATTACGGAAATAACATTCGCCAAGTTGCTTTCGATGAAGGTTTGAAAAATGCATTCGATTTCCCAGGATTCGTTCCAGCATTTATCCGTCCATTATTCTGCGAAGGAAAAGGACCATTCCGCTGGGTAGCACTTTCTGGTGATCCAGAAGATATTTATAAAACAGACGAAGTAATTTTACGTGAGTTCGCTGATAATGAACATTTATGTAACTGGATTCGTATGGCACGTCAACAAGTTGAATTCCAAGGGCTTCCATCACGTATTTGTTGGCTTGGTTACGGTGAGCGAGCGAAATTTGGTCGCATCATTAATGAAATGGTTGCAAATGGTGAATTATCAGCACCAATCGTTATCGGTCGTGACCATTTAGATTGTGGATCAGTAGCATCTCCAAATCGTGAAACAGAAGCGATGAAAGATGGTAGTGATGCAGTAGCTGACTGGCCAATTTTAAATGCATTAATTAATAGTGTAAACGGTGCAAGCTGGGTATCTGTTCACCACGGTGGTGGCGTTGGTATGGGTTATTCACTTCATGCGGGAATGGTTATCGTTGCAGATGGAACAGAAGCAGCAGCAAAACGAATTGAGCGCGTATTAACTTCTGACCCTGGTATGGGTGTTGTTCGTCACGTGGATGCAGGGTATGACTTAGCTGTGGAAACTGCGAAAGAAAAAGGCGTTAACATTCCGATGATGAAATAAGGAGGAGAAAACATGCTGGACACTTTACTAATAAATATCGGTCAATTACTAACAATGGATCAAGAAGATGGCTTGTTAAGACGGGAAGCGATGAACACGCTTCCTGTTATCGAAAACGGTGCGGTTGGAATTGAAAATGGTGTAATTACTTTCGTTGGAACAGCGGAAGAAGCGAAAGGATTACAAGCGAGAGAAGTTATTGATTGCGGCGGGAAAATGGTTTCTCCTGGTCTCGTTGACCCGCATACTCATCTTGTATTTGGTGGATCTCGTGAAAATGAAATCGCACTAAAACTACAAGGAGTTCCGTACTTAGAAATTTTAGAACAAGGCGGAGGCATACTTTCAACTGTAAATGCAACGAAACAGGCGTCGAAAGAAGAACTTGTTCAAAAAGCGAAATTCCATTTAGACCGTATGCTATCTTTCGGAGTTACTACTGTAGAAGCGAAGAGTGGTTACGGATTAGATGATGAGACGGAATGGAAACAATTAGAGGCAACAGCACAATTACAAAAAGAGCATCCGATCGATTTAGTTTCAACATTTTTAGGTGCTCATGCAGTTCCGAAAGAGTATAAAGGTAGATCGAAAGAATTTTTACAATGGATGTTAGACCTACTACCAGAAATGAAAGAGAAGCAATTAGCGGAGTTCGTTGATATTTTCTGTGAAACAGGTGTGTTCTCTGTAGAAGAATCAAAAGAATTTTTATTAAAAGCGAAAGAGCTTGGCTTTGATGTGAAAATTCATGCAGATGAAATCGACCCTCTTGGTGGTGCGGAAGCAGCGGCAGAAATCGGTGCAGCATCAGCGGACCATTTAGTTGGTGCTTCTGATAAAGGAATTGAAATGCTTGCAAATTCTAATACAGTAGCAACTTTATTACCAGGAACAACTTTCTATTTAAATAAAGAAAGCTTTGCTCGTGGACGTAAAATGATTGATGAAGGTGTTGCAGTTGCGTTAGCTACAGACTTTAACCCAGGTAGCTGTCCAACTGAAAATATTCAGCTTATTATGAGCATTGCGATGCTAAAATTGAAAATGACACCAGAAGAAGTTTGGAATGCCGTAACGGTTAACTCATCATATGCCATTAACCGTGGTGATGTAGCTGGGAAAATTAGAGTTGGTCGTAAGGCAGATTTAGTTTTATGGGATGCTTACAATTATGCTTACGTACCGTATCATTACGGCGTAAGTCATGTGAATACAGTATGGAAGAATGGTAATATTGCATATACAAGAGGTGAACAATCGTGGAGCACGGCCACTATTTAAAGAAAAATGCAAAGTTTATTGATCGTGAAGTGACGAAATGGAGTGAGATGATTAAAGATTGGGAGGAAGGTGTGGAAATATTCGGTGCTGCCTTAATTGGAGCACCCCTTTCTAAACCGTCTATTAGTCATTCAGGAGCGAGTTTTGCGCCAAAAACAATTCGTGCGATGTTAGATGCATATAGCACATATGCAATTACAGAAGAACACGATATGAAAGAAAGTGTCTTATATGATTGCGGCGATATTACGATGCATGTGACGGATATAAAAGAAAGTCATAAACGAATTGCGAAAACAGTTGGGCATGTAACGAAAGTAAACCCGAACATGATACCAATCGTTCTTGGCGGTGACCACTCGATTAGTTTTCCGAGTATAACAGGTTTTGCAAACAGTAAAGGAAAGGTCGGAATTATTCAATTTGATGCTCATCATGATTTACGTAATTTAGATGATGGAGGCCCGTCAAATGGTACACCATTCCGTAGTTTACTAGAAAATGATGTCATTACTGGAAAACAACTCGTTCAAATTGGAATTCGTAATTTTTCTAATGCACGTGCGTACCATGAATATGCAATAGAGCATGGTGTAACAGTGTATACAATGAAAGACGTACGAGAGCGAGAAATAAAAGATATTATCACGGAAAGTATTGAAGTATTAAGAAATCAAGGTGTGACTTCTATTTATATTTCTCTTGATATGGATGTGCTAGACCAAGCGTTTGCACCAGGTTGTCCAGCAATTGGGCCTGGTGGGATGGATAGTACGACTTTACTAGATGCGATTGAATTCCTTGGTAAAGAATCGCTCGTTCAAGGGATGGATATAGTAGAGATTGATCCAACTCTTGATTTCAGAGATATGACGAGTAGAGTAGCAGCGCAAGTGATTATGAGTTTTCTTTTAGCGAGGGAAACAGTTAGCAAACAGGTTAGTATATAGACGGAAAAGTAGATATTTATTTATGCCTTATCAAAAACACATCACTACTTAAATGTAGTGATGTGTTTTTGTGTTAAAGGAGAATGAATGTGTGTGGAACCGTTAATGGAATTGCGATTTTTATAGTGTATTGTGTAAATTTAATTTCTTGCTTCTGAAGTATTGACTCGTAAAATAATTTTATGATAAAATAAAAATTTTGCTAAAAAACTAAAAGTATGTTAAGCTTGAGAAGGTTACCATATATGGAGGTGGATTATTTGTTTCAAATTGGTGATAATATTGTTTATCCAATGCAGGGAGCAGGTATAATTAAAGCCATAGAAGAGAAGGAAATCTCAGGAGAAAAACAACAGTATTATGTTATAAAAATGTCGGCTAGTAATATGGAACTAATGATTCCAGCAGGGAGAATATTGAATTCGAATATACGACCAGTTACGGATATAACCGCATTAGCACACATAATGGATATTTTTCAACATGGGGAATCAGATAGATTACTTACGTGGAAACAAAGGTATAAATTGAACACTGATAAAATAAAGACGGGTAAAATGCAAGAAGGTGCTGAAGTTGTGCGTGATTTAATGCGTATACAGAAAGAAAAAGCACTTAATGCAAGCGAAAAGAAGATGTTAGATAACGCATATGAATTTTTGATTAGTGAACTGGGATTAATTGAAGGTATCACAGAAAATCAGATAAAAAGCTTTTGTTAAGGTTCATTACAAATAATGTATTATATCCCAAAAAAGATCTTGAATTTTTTGGGAACATAATTATAGAAAATTTATCATTTCAAAGACATTCAACTCTTTCAAACCACTTTTAGAGCATTACCTCTATTGTTATTACTACAATCAAATCCATTTTTATTTTTTAATTTCATTTATGAATGTTCGAAGTTTAATTGAATACTTCGATAAAATAGTTACTTGATTTTTGCAATCCTGATTCACACTGGCACGGACGAGGAGCCGTAAGGATGAAAGAGAGGTAGGGCTTTCATTGTTTTAGGTATATAAGTTATTATTTTTAGAAGAATACTGAACCATTTTCACTTCTATTGATAAGGTGTTTTTTATTAAAGAGATAAACGGATTGACAGCCATATATGGTCAACAAAAAAGGTTTCCTCCTAAGGAAACCTTTTTAATATTATTTACAGCGTTTTATTTTTTGAATATTCGAATTTTTTTGTTATAAAGTCGTAAAAATTGACGTTACTATCTAAAAGTAAGTATGATGCGATTATAGTAAGATTTTTTAGGGGGAAGAAAAATGACAAGTTCAAGTAATAAAGCAGCGAGTATTTATGAAGGAACAAATGTAAATGCTGGGGGATTTTTTGAAAACGTTGAAGAAACAAAGTTGTTTGATCCAATTCAAGTTGGAACTTGGTCTCTTCGTAATCGTATAGCGATGGCACCGATGACAAGATGCTTTGCAGATAATGAGACTGGAGTAGTTGGTGCTGATGTAGTGGAGTACTACAGAAAACGTGCTGCGGATGGAATTGGACTAATTATTACAGAAGGAATTGTCATTAGTCCGAGAGCAAAAGGAAACCCAGGAGTACCAGGTATTTATACACAAGAACAAATCGATTCTTGGAAACCTGTTACAGAGGCAGTACATAAAGAAGGCGGGACGATTATTGCTCAAATATGGCATGTTGGGCGTATGAGTCATCATGAAATAATTGGTGGTCAAATGCCACAAGCACCGTCGGCTATCGCTGCAGAGGGGAATGTTCCACGCTTTCGTAAACCGTTTGATACGCCAGAAGCAATGACGTTAGAAGAAATACAAGAAGTGATCGGTCAATACGCACAAGCTGCGAAAAATGCGATCGAAGCTGGATTTGATGGAGTAGAAATTCACGGTGCACACGGATATTTAATCGATCAATTTACGTATGAGTTTGCGAATAAGCGAACAGATAAATATGGCGGTGATTTAAAACAAAGGTTAACGTTTATGAAAGAAGTAACGGCGGCTGTAATAGAAGCTGTTGGAGCTAATAAAACACTTCTTCGTTTCTCTGCTTTCAAAGGTGATAATCCTACTTATATGTGGGAAAATCCTGAGTTTGCAATTGAAACGTTCATAAATATGTTTAAAGAGGTTGGGTTAACGATGATCCATCCTTCAACGATGAATTATACGCAAGAGATTGCTGACGGAAAGAATTTTCATCAACTAGTAAGAAAATATTGGGATGGTACGATTGTTGGGGTTGGTAATTTAAATCCGAAAGAGGCCGAAGAAGCGTTGCAAGAAGGAACGATTGATGTAGCAGCATTCGGAAGACCGTTAATTGCTAATCCAGACTTTGTTCATCGAATTAAACACGCTGAAAGTTTAGTTGAATATGACGCGAAAGAGCATCTTGCTACGTTAGTATGAATAAAGATAAAAGGAGAGCACATCGAGTGTTCTCCTTTTATTATGGAATTTCATAGGGGGAAGCGGGATGAGTGAAACGCTACTCGTTATTATTAGTATATTACTATTTTTAATGTTGCTTTTAATCGTCTTTTTTATCATCACATTTTTTATAAAAAAACGAACACACCATTCTATTTTAAAATTACATCCGTACTTAGGAAGAATGCGCTACTTACTGGAAAAGATAGGGCCTGAATTTCGACAATATTGGTTTGATCATGATACGGATGGAAAGCCTTTCTCACGTTATGATTTTCAAAGTGTTATGTTTTTAGCGAAATATCGCTCTGAAATACTTGGTTTTGGATCAAAACGAGATTTTGAAGCTTCTGGATATTATATTGCTAATACATTATTTCCAATATTAACTGAGGAATTAAGTGTGAATCTCACGCAAGAGCGGGAAGGTAAAAAGTACGTGATTCATAAAGAAGGGTTATTTTCAAGAAGAGAAAAATTGACAGCGGATACAACGAATCTTTGGCTGTACGAAGAAGATGATGCAATTATAGTCGGTGAGAACCGTAAATATCCGTGGAAGCTACATGGCATGTTTGGTGCATCTGCGACTTCTTACGGTGCGATTGGAGAAAATTATATTTTAGCGAGTGGTTTTGGAGCAAAAATGGCAGGCGGATCGTGGATTAATACGGGTGAAGGTGGCGTTATTCCAGAACATTTACATACAGGAGCGAATATCGTTGCGCAAATTGGTCCAGGGTTATTTGGATACCGTGATGAAGACGGTAATTTTTCAATGGAAAAATTCATGGAGAAAGCGAAAGAAAGTAATATTAGAGCATTCGAATTGAAATTTGGGCAAGGTGCTAAAATACGTGGTGGTCATTTAGAGGGACAAAAAGTAAATGAGAAAATTGCTTTTGTTCGCAACGTCCGAAAGGGAGAGACGATTAATTCACCGAATCGATTTTCATTTTTAAAGAATGCAGCGGATACACTTTGTTTTATTCAACAGTTGCAAGAAAACAGCGGTAAACCAGTTGGAATGAAAATTGTAATTGGTCAGCAGGAGCCTTTGGAAGATTTAATAAAAACAATGAAAGAACTAAACATTTACCCAGATTTTATTACAATCGACGGTTCAGAAGGCGGATCAGGGGCAACGTATAAATCGATGGCAGATTATATGGGACTGCCGCTTATTCCAGCATTACTTACATTTATTGATACAGCAAACCATTATGGTGTCCGTAACAAGTTTAAAGTATTTGCATCGGGTAAATTAATCACACCAGATAAAGTGGCGATTGCTTTAGCGATTGGGGCGGATGCTGTAAGTTCAGCCCGTGGGTTTATGATGGCAAGTGGCTGTATTATGGCCCTTCAATGTAATTCTGGTCAATGTCCATCTGGTGTAGCCACGACGAATCCGCATTATCAAAAAGCGTTAGATCCGTATGAGAAGAAGTGGCGAGTTATGAATTATATTATTAGTATGAGATATAGTTTATTTTCATTAGCGGCAGCGGCGGGAGTGAAGAGCCCGCGCCATTTAACTAGAGAGCATATTGTGTTTAAAGACGAGGTGGGGAGAGTAGTTCCTCTTTCGGAATTGTTTCCTATAGTAAATCAAACCTAAAAGTATATTTGATGTGTAAGATTTTTTAGAGGAATAATTATATTTTTGGAAAAATTAGGAGTATAATAGGGGAGTATTTTTGAAAATGACTATTTTTAGGGAGAGATTCACTTGCAGCAAGGTTCGTACAGTATTACAATTTTTTTACTCGTCATAGGGCTCGTTATATTTAGACGCATGCGCTCTATGAATCGACCAATTAATAATAAAGGAAGACGACTACTATTGCCATTATTCTTCTTATTACCAGGTTTTTCTTTATACGCAGCACCGATACAACTTGCTGGTTGGCAAATTGGTATAGCTGCTGGGATCGGACTGTTATTGTCAATTCCACTTATTATTTTAAGTGGGTATGAAGTCAGAGAAGATGGTCAAATTTATGCGAAAAAAAGTATCGCTTTTATTGCTACATTTTTAGTTATTGTTCTTTTACGTGCTTATTTTAGAAGACATTTACAAGGTCTAGATCCAAAGTCAATCGGCATTCTTTTCTACACTCTTGCGGTTTGTTATATAGTACCTTGGCGTATTGGATGCTATATGAAATTTCGTAAAGTATATGTAGAGAAAGCAAAATTTGAGACGTCAATAAGCTAAAAGTCATACATTTGTATGGCTTTTAGTTTTTAAAATTTATCGGGTAAAGGAATGAAAATAAGGTGTGAAAAAACACTCTTTAATTTTCTGAATATTATTACTTTAATTTCTTGAAAAATCATTGTAATCCACTGGGATAAAGGCGTTTATAAAGGTTTTCACATGTAATGAAAAGTGCTCGTTCACTTGAAAGAACAAAAAATGTTTGTTAAGGTAGGGAACCATAAGTGAAAACAAGAAAAATGAAAGTAAGGACTTATTGACAATAAAAAATAAGTAACTTATAATAAATCTTGAGTTCGAGATAAATAATGTTCATAATGAAAATTTATTATGGTTATAAATCGAACAAATATTTTTTGTGAATTATCTTGAATTCGAGATAATTCAATAGGTTAGACACCGATACGTAATTTTTTGATTAATATCTCGAATTCGAGATAAAATTATAATGACGGATTTTACTTTGTAGCATGGACAAAATGAATAATGAATTTAAATGTAAAAGAATTTTTATAATGAAATAAAAAAGGAGTGGAAGAAATGGAAAAGAAAACAATGGGAATCCATCATATTACAGCGATTGTAGGGCATCCACAAGAAAATGTAGACTTTTATGCTGGTGTATTGGGGTTACGTTTAGTGAAACAAACAGTGAATTTTGATGATCCAGGTACGTACCATCTTTATTTTGGAAATGAAGGAGGAAAGCCTGGAACAATTATTACGTTTTTCCCATGGGCAGGTGCTCGTCAAGGTATTATTGGAGATGGTCAAGTAGGAATTACGTCTTACGTTGTACCAAAAGGTGCAATGGAGTTTTGGGAAAATAGATTAGAAAAATTCGATGTTTCGTATACAAAAATGACTCGTTTTGGAGAGCAGTATTTAGAATTTGATGATCCGCATGGTTTGCATATAGAATTAGTTGAAAGAGAAAAAGGCGAATTAAATAATTGGAGTTTTGGAGAAGTGACACCAGAAGTAGCCATTAAAGGGTTTGGAGGTGCTGTTCTTTTATCTACACAGCCTCAAAAAACAGCTGAATTGTTAGAACATATTATGGGTCTTGAGAAAATTGGAGAAGAGGGTGAATTTGTTCGATTCCGTTCTTCTGCTGACATTGGAAATATTATTGATTTGAAATTATCAACAATCGGTCGTGGCCAAATGGGCGTTGGCACAGTTCATCATATTGCCTGGAGAGCGAGTGACGATGCTGATCAGCTAGACTGGAAAGAGCATGTGTCGCGTTTTGGATATCACGTAACTCCTGTACAAGATCGAAATTATTTTAACGCGATTTATTTTAGAGAACATGGTGAAATCTTATTTGAAATTGCAACAGATCCTCCTGGTTTCGCTCATGATGAATCGTTAGAGACGATGGGTGAGGAATTAAAGTTACCGGAACAATATGAACAACATAGAAAACAGATTGAACAAACGCTTTTACCATTTGAAGTGAGAAATTTAGATTAAAGTGATTGAAGGGGGAACAGGATTATGATGAAACATGTTTTTCAAAAAGGAAAAGATACGTCAAAACCAGTGTTGTTATTACTTCATGGCACAGGTGGTAATGAATTAGATTTACTACCACTTGCAGAAATAGTTGATCCGGAAGCGTCGGTATTAAGCGTTAGGGGAAATGTGTTAGAGAATGGGATGCCGCGTTTCTTCCGCCGATTAGCAGAGGGCATTTTTGATGAAGAGGATTTAATTTTCCGTACGAAGGAATTAAATGAATTTTTAGATGAAGCGGCTAAAGAATATAAATTCGATAGAAATAACATTGTAGCTATCGGTTATTCGAATGGGGCAAATATCGCAGCAAGCTTATTATTCCATTACGAAAATGCATTGAAAGGTGCTGTGCTTCATCACCCAATGGTACCAAGAAGAGGAATGCAATTAGCAAATTTAGCAGGTAAATTTGTGTTTATTGCTGCTGGGACAAATGATCCAATTTGTTCATCAGCAGAGTCAGAGGAATTGAAGATACTATTAGAAAATGCAAACGCGAATGTAACAATGCATTGGGAAAATCGAGGGCATCAATTAACGATGGGTGAAGTAGAAAAAGCAAAAGAGTGGTATGACAAAGTATTTAAAAAAAGAAGCATCTGCTAACGATTAGCAGATGCTTCTTTTTTATTTAAGACTGGATTGCAAGATGAGATGAAGAAAGTGGTAGCTCAATATCAACAATTGTACCTTTATTTAATTCGCTTGAAATGTGTAATTTACCATGATGTTCTTCAATTATTTTGTAACACATCATTAATCCTAGTCCTGTGCCTTTTTCTTTTAAACTATAAAAAGGTTCGCCTAGACGGGAGATACGATCTTCTGGAATGCCACAACCTTCATCGATAATTCGTATTAAGATGAAATTATCCTCTAATGGTTTTGTTTGGATGAAAATATTTCCGCCATTTGGCATCGCTTCTATCGCATTTTTTAATATGTTTATAAAAACTTGTTTTAATTGGTTACCGTCACATTGAATATCATATACGTAATCAAAATGATCCATGATGATATGAACGCTATGCATAATTGCAGTCGGTAAAATAAATGTAACTACCTCTTCAATTAAAGTTTGTATGTTACAAGTTTGGATAGATAATACTTGTGGCTTAGACATCGCCATAAATTGACTCGTGATGGATTCCATTTGTGAAATCTCACTTAACATAACATCGATATACCATTTTTGCTCCTCATTTATTTCAGGGAGGAGCAATGTTAGAAAACCCTTTAGGGAAGTGAGTGGATTCCGAATTTCATGGGCAATTCCAGCTGTCAGTTGTCCGACTACTGCGAGCTTCTCAGATTTTCGTAGTAACTTTTCAGTTTCTTTTAGCTCAGTAACATCTCTCCCCATCACGATAAGACCTTTGCGAGAACCATCAGGATGATAAAGCGGAACTTTTGATATACTTAAGATTAAATCGAAATCATCTCTATGTATAATAAATTCCTCGCCATGAAGAATTTGTCTTTGTTGCCATGCTAGTTCATCGACTTCTTCACAATGTAAAAAAGCTTCTCGGTATGCTTCATTATATTGAATGAGTTCGCTATCTTTTTTCCCGTGGTAAGGTACATGATGGAAGTTGAAGCAAGAAAGTGCGTAGTCATTTGCCTCAAGCCAGCGCCCTTCATGATCTTTAAATATAACAAACGCAGGCATGGAGTTTACTAATGTACGTAATCTCTTCTCACTTTCTTTTAGCATATTCTCAATTCTTTCTGATTTTTCAAGTGGCTTCATAATAGCGTATACACCAGTAAGACGATTTTGAACAAAGATAGGAACTAGTTTTGTCACAACATCTAATAAGAATCCATTTTTATGATAAATAGATAAGATATACTCTTGTTGATTATCCGCTTCAGTATTCTTTATATTTTGTAATACTTGCTCAGAAATATGGGCTCCTAAAATAGAGGTAATATTTTTCTGTTCTAATTCTAAAGAAGTGTAACCTAATATTCTTTCGGCAGAAGGATTTATATGTAGAATAACTCCTTCTAAGTTTAATGAAATAATACTATCAGGATTATGTTCGAACAGAGATGCGTACATTTCTGTTAATGAACGATCTTGTATATGGTTTCGCAAACGTCTAGAAATGTTCGGATGACGTTTTTTTTGAGTTGGTGAATATTTTTTACGACTCATAATAGTTCCTCCGTACAAATAGCATCTAAAAAGATTTGTCTATTCATAACTATAATATAGATGTGATGTGTATTTCTATAAAAAATGGAAGTTATAGAATAAATTTTGTTTTTTTATTTTTTTTGCAAAGTGAATGCAGGATGGTAATAAGGGGAGCTTATATTGTTTTATAACCCTTTTGTAAGTTACAGACGGCTGTTTTCCGTATAACATTAGGGTAGAGGAGGGGGAGAGAAAATGAAAAATTATATTCAAGGGATTGATCACGTGCAAGTAGCTGCACCTGTAGAGTGTGAAGAAGAGGCGCGTGATTTTTATGGGAATAAAATTGGTATGGTAGAAATTCCAAAGCCAGAAGAGTTGAAAAAACGAGGTGGATGTTGGTTTAAATGTGGAAATCAAGAAATCCATATTGGTGTCGAGCGGAACTTTACACCAGCTAAAAAGGCTCATCCAGCTTTTTATGTGAATGAAATTAATGAATTTAAGCAAACACTTATAGAGCAAGGTGTAAAAGTGATTGATGATTATGCACGGCCAGATGTAATTCGATTTTACGTATCAGACCCGTTTGGAAACAGAATTGAATTTATGCAAAATAAAGACTAGGTGTATTCCCACCTAGTCTTTAACTTCTTCTGAAAAGTCCTAACACTTCTACAGTTTCTGTAATATTAACGAATGCATTCGGGTCAATTTCAGAAATTGTAAGTTTCATACTTGCTAATTCTTCACGAGAAACGACCGTCATAAGTACACGCTTTTTCTCGCTTGAATAAGCGCCTTCGCCATCAAGTAACGTTATTCCACGTACAACAGTTGAAAGAAGCTGTTTTTTCATTTTTTCTGCTTCATTTGTTACAATCATAAGTGTAACTTTACGATGTTTTGTATGAACAGCATCAATTACTTTACCAGTTACATAAATTGAAAGTAAGCTTGTAAGTGCAACATCCCAGGTGAAGAAGAATCCTGCGATTATTACAACGACTGCATTTAAAATAATAAGGAATCCGCCAAGTTTAATGTCTCGCTTGCGGGATAAAAGCATACCGATAATATCAAATCCACCAGTGGATCCATTACAGTTAAAAACAAGACCAATACCAGCTCCGGCGATGACACCTCCGAAGATAGAAGATAACAATGGATCTGTTGCTACGACTTTTACTGGAACGTAGTATAATGCAACAGATAATACAACTACAGAGACAACTGTGTTAAAAATTACTTTTTTTCCAAGGCCTATGTACCCTAAAATAAGGATAGGTAAGTTTAATACAAAGTTAATAATGCCTGTGTTTACAGGGGTTACAATCCCTAAAATAATAGCAATTCCGCCAATTCCACTACTTAAAATTTTGTGGGGGATAAGGAAAAGATTAAAGGCAACCGCAATAATAATAGAACCGATAATAACACCAAGGAATCTGACCATTTCTTTCCCGTCCTTCACTGAAAAATTCATATTATTTCAAGATTATATATGATATTGAAAGTTTTGGGTAAAAACAGTTTATTTTGGTAAATTAGATTAATCGAAAGAATTTGAGTATTTTATCATTTGAAAGGGGATACAGTTGTGAAGATAAAAACATATCAACAGAAAAGCCCGTTGAAGCAAGAATGTGAGGATTCTTATTTTTGTAATAAAGATAAAAAGATTTATGGTGTATGTGACGGTGCAACACCACTTGTCCCGTTTCGTGATGAAAATGGACATAATGGAGCATACATCGCTTCGCATTTATTTGCAAATTATTTTACTGCATTACGAGAGAATCATAGTTTACAATTTGCAGTTGCCAAAGCAAATGAAGCATTACAAAGCAAAATGTTAGAATATGAAGTAGACACGAGAAAAAAAGAGCATTTGTGGTGCACATGTATCGCGGCAGTTCAAATAGTTGGTGAGAAAATTGAATATGCGCAGCTTGGGGACTGTATGATTGTCGCAACTTTTCAAAATGGAACGATGCAAGTATTAACGAAAGACACAGTTGAAGGAATTAGTAAACGAGCAAAAAGGAAGAGGGAAGAAGATCGTAAGAAAGGTTTATCTGTGCCGGAAGAACCTGTTTTTCAAGATGTTCGAGAACAATTAAAGTACAATCGTTATCTTGCAAATATGCCAAATGGTTACTCAGTTGCAAATGGAATGAAAGAAGCGATACATTATTTACAACATGGTGAATTACATACAGATGAAGTGAGTGGAATTTTTATTTGTTCAGACGGGTTATTTCACCCAGATTGGTCATTAGAACAAACTGTTGCATATATAAGAAAGAATAGTATAAATGAATATGTAGCAATCATTGAAGAGCTAGAAGCGGAAAAGAGAATAAGGCCAGATGATAAAACGATTATTATGATTGATTTTTAAGAGGAGGCAGTTCAAATGGAAATTAAATATGTCAATCTAACATTTCAAGATGAATTAGTTCCTTTAGAAAAAGTAAATCAACTGATTATCCACCATACAGCTGAAGATGGATGGGACGTGTATAAAACGCATGAATTTCATCAAACTGTAAGAGGGTGGAGCGGGATTGGTTACAACTATTTTATCGAAAAGGACGGAACTGTAGTGGAAGGGCGAGGTTTACATATTGGAGCGCACGCGAAAGACCATAACCGCCATACAATTGGAATATGTATGACGGGAAATTTCGATAAATACGATCCAACTCCTGCACAAGTGAATGCATTATATTCTTTATGCAAAATGTTTATGAAGCAATTTGCTATAAAGAAAGAAAATATACTAGGTCATAGGGAGTTAGAAGGAGTTACAAAAAGCTGTCCTGGTAATCGTTTTTCTATGGTAGAGTTAAGGAAGATATTATCTTAAATATAGAGGAGTAACAACGATGATGAATATAAAAATACCAAATGATAAAAAAGAAGAACTTGTAGCGCAAATTCAGCAATTTTTCGTTGAAGAAGATTTAGATGAAATTGGACGTTTCCAAGCAGAGCGTTTAATAGAAGAAATGGTTAAATTAGTTGGACCATTTGCATACAATCAAGCGATTGGAGATGCAAGAAAGCTTGTAAGTGAGAAATTAACGAATATCGAAGAAGATTTATACGTGTTAGAGAAGAATGAAGGAAAATAAAAAAAGAGCCGATGGGCTCTTTTTTTATTTGATTGATAGCAAAAAAACATAGGGAAAACACGGAAAAGACATTGAAAATACACCTTTTATTTTTAGAATATTCTTAGTTTTAAAATACTTCAGAAAGGAAGATTGTAATGAGATTAACGCCAAGAGAAATTGATAAACTGCTAGTAGTTGTTGCGGCTGATTTAGCTTATCGACGAAAGGAGAGGGGGCTTAAGTTAAACTATCCAGAAAGTATCGCTATTATTACGTATGAAATTTTGGAAGGAGCAAGAGATGGTAAAAATGTAGCGGAATTAATGGAACTTGGAAAAACCATTTTAAGTGCTGAAGATGTTATGGATGGTATTGCAGACATGATATCAGATATTCAAGTTGAGGCAACTTTTCCTGATGGAACAAAATTAGTAACTATTCATCAGCCAATTCATTAAAGGAAGTGAATGTTATGATTCCAGGGCAATATATCCTTGCGAAAGAAGACATAGTATGTAATGGAAATAAAAAAGCAATGAAAGTCAAAGTGATAAATCAGGGAGATAGACCCATTCAAATTGGATCTCATTACCACTTTTATGAAGTGAATGAGGCGTTAAAATTCAATCGCAGTGTAGCAATTGGACAACATTTAAATATTCCAGCAGGTACAGCGGTAAGATTTGAGCCTGGAGATGAAAAAACGATTGAACTAGTTCCATATTCAGGGGAACAAGAAGTATATGGATTTAAAAATAAAGTGGATGGCGATATTCAATCTTACACAAAAAGAGGGAGATAGCATGAGTTTTAAGATGTCACGTAAACAATATGCTGATTTATATGGTCCAACTACAGGAGATTCTATTCGTTTAGCGGATACACAATTATTCGCACATGTTGATCGAAATGCCACTGTATATGGTGATGAAGCTGTCTTTGGTGGAGGAAAATCAATTAGGGATGGTATGGGACAAAATTCACAACTTACAAGAGAACAGGGGGTTGTGGATGTTGTTATTACGAATGCAATTATTATTGATTATACGGGAGTATATAAAGCGGATATTGGTATAAAAGATGGGAAGATTTCAGCAATTGGTAAGAGTGGTAATCCTTCAGTTATGGATAATATTGATATCATCATTGGAACATCAACGGAAGTAATTTCTGGTGAGCGGAAAATCGTTACAGCTGGAGGTATTGATACACATGTGCATTTCATATCCCCACAACAAATTGATACGGCATTGGCTTCAGGTATAACAACTTTAATTGGTGGGGGAACAGGACCGGCAGAAGGGACTAAGGCAACTACAATAACACCTGGATCTTGGAATTTAAGAAAAATGCTAGAAGCAGCAGAAGCTTTTCCTATAAATCTTGGATTTTTAGGGAAAGGAAATAGTTCAAGTTTACCTGCCCTGGAAGAACAAATATTTGCAGGGGCTATCGGATTGAAAATCCATGAAGATTGGGGAGCAACTTCGTCAGCAATTAATCACTCGTTACAGATTGCTGATAAATATGATATTCAAGTCGCTATTCATACGGATACGTTAAACGAATGTGGTTTTGTGGAAGAAACGATAAAAGCTATTGATAATCGTGTTATTCATACGTACCACACTGAAGGAGCTGGAGGTGGGCATGCACCAGATATTATAAAGATTGCTGCGCTGAATAATATTTTACCATCATCAACGAACCCGACCTTGCCATATACAGTGAATACGCTGGATGAACATTTAGATATGCTCATGGTATGTCATCATTTAAAAGCGAATATTCCAGAAGATGTAATGTTTGCAGATTCAAGGATTCGAAAAGAAACAATCGCGGCAGAGGATATTTTGCAAGATTTAGGGGTTTTCAGCATGATTAGCTCTGACTCACAGGCGATGGGAAGGGTTGGAGAGGTTATTATTCGCAATTGGCAAACCGCCGATAAAATGAAAAAGCAGATTGGTAGTTTAGAGGGAGATAAAGAATATAACGATAATAATAGAATTCAACGTTATATAGCTAAGTATACAATTAATCCAGCTATTACACATGGGATTTCAGAATACGTGGGCTCTATTGAAATAGGAAAGTATGCAGACCTTGTAATATGGGATCCACAATTTTTCGGTGTTAAGCCAGATATGGTTTTGAAAAACGGAATGGTAGTGATGGCATTAATGGGAGACGAGAATGCTTCAATTCCTACCCCACAACCATATTATGAAAAAAAGATGTTTGGTGCATATGGAAAAGCAGTACAGTCAAGTTCGATTACATTTGTATCGAAAGTAGCTTATGAGAATAATATTAAAGAAAAATTAGGTTTAAATAAAGTTGTATTACCTGTTAAAAATACGAGAGAGATTTCGAAGCAAGATATGAAGCTAAATAATGCAACACCAGAAATTGAAGTAGATCCGCAGACATATGAAGTTAAAGTTGATGGACAAGTAATCACGTGTGAAGCAGTAGATGTACTACCTATGGCTCAAAGATATTTTTTATTTTGATATAACGGGGGAGATAAAATGATTATTGAAAAAATTAATAACAACGTATGCAATATGAATGATTTCTCAAACACAAAAAAGCATCTTGATAAGATATTAATTTCTAGTGAGCTTTTACTGAAGAGAGTTCAGAAATTATATTCAGAATCTGGTTTTGAAATTGGGGTGTCTTTAGATAGTGGAGAAACATTAAAGAACGGTGATATTTTATATGAAGATGAAAATCGAATTGTGTATATTGAAGTATTACCAGAAGAGGTAATTGTAATTACTCCAACATCAATAAAAGAAATGGGAATTATTGCTCATAACTTAGGGAATAGACATTTACCAGCACAATTCGATGAAGGGTGCATGATTTTGGCGAACGACTACTTAGTAGATGATTTACTTAAAAAGGAAGGTGTTCCTTATCAAAAAGAAAATAGAGTATTACCAAAACCGTTCAAGCATGCTTCGCACAAACATATTTAACCTACTTAACCTACTCCAAATTAGTGATTCGAACTTCCCAACAGGAAGTTTTAGTCACTCTTTTGGATTAGAAACATTTATTCAAGAGGGACAAGTTACAAATAAAGACGGGTTTTTCAAATGGGTTAATCGATATGTAAAAGTCCAATTAACATACACGGACGGCTTAATTTGCAAATATACTTACGAAGCCATTAAGAATAATGAGGGAGAACAAATTACATTTTTAGATGATTTAATAACAGCACAAACATTGCCTTTTGAATGTAGAAAAGCAAATAGAATGATTAGTAAAAGTACTTCTAAATTATTGTGTGAATTGTTCTCGTTTGTAAATTTAAATATATATAAAGAAAATATTATGGGTAATAAATTACAAGGTCATCCGAGTATTGTATACGGAATATTAGGGGCGGAATTGAAAATGACAATAGAAGAAACGCTCTTAGTTTTCTTATACTCAAGTGTTGGAAGTATAATTCAAAACGGTGTGAGAGCCATTCCTCTTGGACAAACAGATGGTCAAAAACTATTACAAGAATGCCATGAATTAATCTGCGAATCTATTGATAGAATTCAAATACTTTCATTAGAAGATTTTGGATTGAATGATCCTGAATTCGAAATAAATCAAATGCAACATGAAGATGTAAATGTAAGGGTCTTCATGTCATAGGGAGGAAGAATAAAATGATAAAGCCTATTAAAATTGGTATCGGTGGTCCGGTAGGTGCTGGGAAAACCATGTTAGTTGAAAAGTTAACAAAACATCTAAATACAGATTATGAAATTGCAGCAATTACAAACGATATTTATACGAAAGAAGATGCAAAGATTTTATTGAAAACAGGTGTTTTATCAGAAGATAGAATTATTGGTGTAGAGACAGGGGGGTGCCCGCATACAGCAATTCGAGAGGACGCTTCTATGAATTTTGAAGCAATTGAAGAACTCATGATTAGACATAATAATTTAGATATTATTTTTATTGAAAGCGGGGGTGATAATTTAGCTGCCACATTTAGTCCGGAGCTAGTGGATTTTTCAATTTATATTATTGATGTGGCACAGGGAGAAAAGATTCCGCGTAAAGGTGGACAAGGAATGATCAAATCTGATGTATTTGTAATTAATAAAACGGATTTGGCACCTTATGTAGGAGCTAATCTTGGAGTTATGGAGCAGGATACGAAAAATTACCGACATAATAAACCATACTTTTTTACAAATTTGAAGGATGAGGAAGGTTTACAAGAATTAATAAATTGGATGAGACAGAACATTATGTTAGAAGGACTGAAAAAATGAAATCCCCTACAGGTGTCTTAAACATTGATATGATGGAAAAGAGACATAAAACCGTACCTATTAAGGTTTATCATAAAGATGCCTTAAAAGTAACGCAGCCAATATATTTGGATGAGTATGGTAGAGCATATTACTATATTATGAATTCTGGTGGAGGCTATTTAAAAGGAGATTTCTATTCTATAAATATAAATGTTGGTAAAGATGCGAAAACATATATAACAAGCCAATCAGCAACGAAAGTTTACAAGACTCCAAATAGTTATGCTTTGCAAGAATTGAATTTTTATATTGGTGAGAATGCTGTTATGGAGTATTTACCAGACCCGTTAATTATGTACAAGGATGCAGCATATAAGCAAAAAACAAATATATATATGCAAAATAATTCTACATTGATTTTATGCGATTCAGTTACGCCTGGTTGGTCGCCAAATATGGAGAAGTTCACATACCAATATTTTGATTCGTTAACAAAAATATATATGGAAAATAAACTTGTAGTATACGATCATTTATTGCTAAACCCTTTCAAAGAGTCGTTAGATCAAATGGGAATATTAAATCAATATTCCCATTATGGTACTTTCATAGTTATTAATGAGAACATTACAAATGATTTAATTGCAACATTGAAAACATCACTTTCTAACACTAACAATGTGAAAATTGGAATATCTTCTACACCATGTAAAGGCTTTGTCATTCGCATACTTAGTCATAATACTGAGGATATGGAGTCTATATTTTTTCAGTGTCATCGTTTTGTTAGAGAGAATTGTCTACATGAAGAATTAACATCCTATCGAAAATATTAAGTAGGAGAAGGGGATACTATGACTAATGTGGGATTATTGTTTGTCGGTGCAGTTCTATTTATGAATTCACTAGCAGCTTTTAAACTTATTGATAGCAAAAGTGTAGGATACTTTAATTTATTTGTAGGGGCATTACAAACTTTGACACCATTATATTTATTATTTACAGGAAGTCAATCCGATGAGTGGACTATCCTATCTAATGGAACTATTTTTTTATTTGGTTTTACTTATTTATATGTTGGTCTTACGAATATATTAAAACTTGATTCTTCAGGTGTAGGTTACTATTCTCTTTGGGTTGCTATCATTGCAACGGTTATGGGAATTGTGAATCAATTACATGAGAGTGGTAGTTTGCAAAGTACAATAATTTGGTTCTTTTGGGCATTCCTTTGGTTTTTATTTTTCCTACAAGATGGATTGAAAAAGAAGATTCATATTTATGTAGGTATTGTTTGCTTCATTGAATCTTGGATTACTGCAACAGTACCAGCTCTGTTAACACTTACAAATCATACCGACGTGTTAAATAATTTTGTAATTATTTTAGCGACTATTATAACGATTTTAGTTTTTATTATGGCACTTTTCTTTTTCAAGAGTATTCAATTTAAAGTAGAAAGGGTTAGTAACTATGTGGAAAAGTGAACTGAAAAAGGCAACCAACTTTTTTGTTATTATTATATTTCTTCATGTGCTTGGAATTTTATTATTATTACCGGCGCTATATAAAGGTAATAGCATAATCGGAATGGCTATTATTGCATATTCTTTAGGATTGCGTCATGCGTTTGATAGTGATCATATTGTCGCAATTGATAATACTGTTCGGAAATTAATTGAAAAAGGTAAAAACTCACAGGGGGTGGGATTTTACTTCTCATTAGGACACTCTACGGTAGTATTTGCGATGATTGTATTAATTGCTTTAATTGGAAAAACGGCAAAACATGGAATGGAGAGCTTTTCAACTATAGGCGGTATTATCGGTACAATCGTTTCTAGTACATTCCTTATCATTATTGGTCTTACCAATCTGTTGTACCTTATTAAAGTGTTGAGAAGCCACGAGGACAAACAGCCAGAAAATTTAGGGTTTATATATCGTTTCACACAGCGCTTATTTACGTTTATTGATAGTCAGAAGCAATTGTATATAATCGGTTTTTTATTTGGACTTGGTTTTGATACAGCGAGTGAAATTGGATTAATTGCTCTTTCTACAGTAACTGCAACAAGTCAATCTATTCCACTTGTAAGTATATTTGCTTTCCCCGTTTTGTTTGCTGCCGGAATGTCATTGATGGATACATTAGATAGTACATTCATGAATACGAATTATAAGTGGGCAATGGAAAATAGTCGAATAAGAAATTCATATAATGTATTAATTACCTCAATATCTGTTATTACGGCTTTTTTAATAGGGGGATATCAACTATTATCTTTGCTTATTGAAAGCTATAATTTACAGGGCCCGTTTTGGAATCTCATACAAGTAGTTAATTTTGATTATCTGGGTATATGTCTTGTTGCATTCTTTATTATTTCTCTTATTGTTTTTGTTGTATGGAATAGAAATGCCTTTAAAGAACCGCTTACAAAGAGCATAGAGAAATAAAAATATATCATATGTCATTTGGTTCATTATGTATATAAAGTAAAATAAAAAACACGTTAGATGAAAATTCATCCAACGTGTTTTTTATTATTTATGTTCCTTATATTCATGTACTTTTTCTTTCGCATTACCAACTGTATCTTTAGCAGTGCCTTTCACCTTATCCCATTTTCCTTCAGCTTGTAATTTCTTATTGTCAGTTACTTTCCCAACAGCTTCTTTTACTTCGCCTTTTACCTTATCAATGGCACCTTCTACTTTTTCTTTTAAACCGTGTTCATGCTTAGTCATACATTTATCCTCCTTGTAGTTTGATTAGAATTCTCTTTTCATAGTGCAAGTTGAATGATGTACCTAGTAATAGCGTAACAAATCTAGTTGGAATATTCAAATGATTAATAGGATAGAAAAGGAATTGTCATAAAATGTTTAAAAATGTAACGGAAGGAGAAATAAAGTAAATTATAATATGTCTCTTGCGGTCCATATTGATTTTGTATAAGCAATTTTCATGTGGGCACGTTCCATGTTATTTTGACTGCCGCTACCGAACCTTGCTTGTCCAACTATTAAAGTACAATTGGATTCAATAGCTGTCTTAATTCGTTTTTGAATTAATGCAGTATGACAGCCTTTACGCTGAAATTCTGGCAAAGTAGCAGAAGCAGCTAATGATGCGACACCCTTATTTATATACAGGACACCAATACCAGCAGGGATATTTTGAACTTCAGCTATGAAAAAATGCCATCCTGGTTCATTGTAAAGAATTTCATTATTTTGGCGCACGCTATCTTTTGTAAAGGATGGCATATTAAATCCACATACATAAATGTCTGCAAAAATATCAAATTCATTTTCTTTTAGTTTTCGTATTGTAATATTAGAAGGAAGAAGTGATGAACTCTCTCTCGGTATACTATACAAAGCAGTATGGAAGCTAGATTGGTAAAAACCTTTTTGAGATAAGTATTGAAATAGTTCAGTTGTGCCTTGCGCTGGTGTAATTTCAAAACGGCAAGGAATTTGTAGTGATTCATAATAAGAAATGATTGCATCAATCGCATCTGCATTTGTAATACCTTTTACCGTATTAAAAGCAGGACCGGCAATTATTTTTGATGAAAAGGCAGTGGCACTACCGAAATTTTTTATTTGCACTTGCATTGGATTTTCACTCATTGCTTGTAGTCCCTCTAATCTAGAAGAGAGCATATCAATTTCTGCATTTTCAATTTCTGTTGCTATATCGAGTGTTATAACAGTAGTCATAAAATTCCTCCGTTAATAAATATATTTCATAGTACATATACGATTTTTGTTTTGAGATTCCTGTTGAAATGTGAGAGAATAAGAGGTTTTTTGGAAGGGAAATGGAAGTGAGCTGTCGAAGGGAGTGGAAACAGATTAAAGGTGGTGCTCTCATGAAACAAAAAACCGTGCAGACATGCTCTAATTGTGGTTCTCAAAACATAGGAGAAGGTGAGTTTGTCGGATATGCACAAATACGGAAAAAGGAAACGATGTTCACATCTTCACCGGTGGATGCTTATATTTGTACAGATTGCGGGAATATCCTTTTATTAAAAGTACGACATTATGAAAAGTTTAAGCAGAAGCCGTTATAATTATTGAGAAATGGTCATATCCAACGTTGTATACGAAACGACTTATGTTAAGGAAAATGAATATGAGTGATAGTTTACATATATATGAGTATGCTACAGATAAAGAGATGACAACTTTTACTGTATGGGATGCTCATCGATCGTTATGTGACACATATAACTATGTAGAAGAAATTGTGGGGCAATATAATGAAGGGCAAGTAGCACCTCTTGGAATTGTATTAAAAGAGGAGAAGAAACTTATAGGCACGTGTGGATTTATAAAATATGATTTGGTCACACATACAGCAGAAATTGCATACGCCTTATCTCGAAAATATTGGGGAAGAGGATTAGCTACGGAGGCTGCATTAGCTTTTTTCTACTATGGTTTTCATGAGTTGCATCTTAATAGTATTGAAGCGGGATGTGATTCAGAAAATGAAGCATCTGAAAAATTAATGAAACGTTTGAATATGGAGTACGAGTGCACGATTCAAAAGGATATGTTCATTAAAGGTAAGTATCGTGACACGAAAAGATATTGTATATCTCGAGAAAGATATATGGATAAATGAAATATTTCATATAAAAAACTCCTTTAAATGAATAAAGGAGTTTTTTTGTTTTTTATAACAATAATTACCTTTAATTGTTATAATTGGTTGTTAAGGGGTCTTGGTTTATTAACGCCATAATCATAGAAGGAAAATAGCTAAATCGTCTATAAAACCACTAAATAACACAATCGCAACCGTAAGTTGACAAAGTGCAACCCCGGGAAGATAGAGATAAGGGCAATGTCTACATACAATTTAGGTAAGAAAACAAAGGGGGGCACACATATGGGATTTGGTGAAAAGCTTTTTAAATTAAGAAAGGAAAAGGGCCTTTCTCAAGAAGCATTAGCTGAAAAATTAAACACAACAAGGCAAGCGGTTAGTAAATGGGAAAACGGTCAAGGTTTTCCTGAAACTGAAAAGTTAATAATGATTGGAAATGTTTTTGAAGTATCACTCGACTATTTATTAAAAGAAACTGCAGAGCAAAG
This sequence comes from Bacillus sp. RB3, assembly GCF_030164735.1. Taxonomy (NCBI): domain Bacteria; kingdom Bacillati; phylum Bacillota; class Bacilli; order Caryophanales; family Bacillaceae; genus Bacillus; species Bacillus sp. RB3. Next base: position 126,760 of record NZ_JASNGE010000013.1, on the reverse strand, counting down.
TAATGAAAATGTGGATGGCTATTACGTAAGTCAGGAAATGGCAGAAGGGTATATAGTGTACGGACAAAAGATTTCAAAATATATAGCGTTAGGGTTTAGTTTGCTTATTTTGTCTACAATACCGTATCTATTATTTAAAGAAAATGCAACAATGTCGACATTTCTTGTCATTATCATTGCTGTTCTTGGAATTGGAGCAATGATGGCACCTGTAACGATAGAAGAGAGTCGATACAATGTATTGAAAAAGGAAGAACTACTATTTGATCAAAACTTTCTAAAAGAATTGACAAAAAGATATGTGATTATTAAGAAGAAGTATGCTGCGGTAATGATCGTTGGATTTTGTTTTATAGCAGCAGGCGCGATCCCGTTTTTGTTTGAGAAAAAGCATATCACTTCAGGGGAATTAGTTCAGTATTATCCGTACTGTGTTGTACTTATTGCTATCGGAGTTTATCTTTTTGTTCGTGTGTTAGGAGTATGGGAGATATATCGAATTTTAGTAGAAAATAAGGAATACAGTAATCGTTTTATTTTTAAACTGAAAAAGAAAGTAAGAAAAAAGGTAGATAGTTTATAAAAGATAAAAAACATGTTTCGAATCAATGTATTCAAAACATGTTTTTTATCGTTCTGAATTATTTCCAAAGAAATAATTCAGAAAAAACAGAAAAATGTCGTAACCATTTGCGGAATTCTGTTATAATAAACGAAAAATGAAAACGCTTTAAAGGGGGATATAACCAATATGATGATGAATGTACCGCTAACAATTAGTTCTATGATGGAAAGAGCAGAGAAACTGTTTTCGAAGAAAGAAATTGTTTCACGGACACATGATACAGTTACAACGTTAACATATAAGCAGTTAGGGGAAAGGACGAGAAGACTTTCCAGTGCGTTGAAAAAGCTTGGAATTAAAGAAGGTGAACGTGTAGGAACGTTAGCGTGGAACCATCATCGACATGTAGAAGCGTATTTTGCTATTCCAGGTATTGCTTCTGTTTTGCACACGATTAATATTCGTTTATCTCCTCAACATATTTCATACATTATTCAGCACGCAGAAGACCGAATTCTACTTATAGATGAAGATCTCGTACCGCTCGTTGAAAATATTCAATCACAATTATCAACTGTACAAGCTTACATTATTATGACTGATAAAGATGAACTTCCAAATACTATGCTGGAGCCTGTATATCATTATGAAAAGCTATTAGAAGAAGGCGATCCCAATTTCCAATTTGTAAAAGATATTGATGAAAATACACCTGCTGGTATGTGTTATACGTCAGCGACTACAGGAAACCCAAAAGGTGTTGTATATACGCATCGTAGTACTGTATTGCATTGTATGGCACTCGGTTTAGCTGATACAGCTGCTTTATCGGAAAGTGACGCAGCAATGGCAATCGTCCCGATGTTTCATGTGAACGCTTGGGGACTTCCTTTTGCGGCTACTTGGTTTGGATCAAAACAAGTTCTTCCTGGACCGATGTTTACCCCGAAAATTTTATTAGAGATGATTCAATCAGAAAAAGTGACGTTAGCTGCGGGTGTGCCGACAATTTGGCTCGGCGTATTACAAGAGTTAGAAAATAATAGTTACGATTTATCTAGTATGACGAGAATACTATGCGGAGGTGCAGCGGCGCCGAAAAGTGTTATTAAAGCATTTGAACAGAAACATAATGTTCCGTTCATACATGCATATGGTATGACTGAAACGAGTCCACTCGTAACACTTGCACGTTTAAAAAGTTATGAAACGGAATTATCGTATGAAAAGCAACTAGAAATTCGCTCCAAACAAGGATATCTTGTACCTGGTGTCGAGATGAAAGTAGTCGGTACAAATGGTGAAGTGAAGTGGGATGGTACTGAGATGGGAGAATTATGTTTACGAGCACCTTGGATCGCTGAAAGCTATTATAACGATGATCGTACTGTTGAAGGTTTTCGCGATGGATGGTTATATACTGGTGATGTTGTCACAGTGGATGAGGAAGGTTGCGTGAAGATTGTTGACCGTACGAAGGATGTTATTAAAAGCGGGGGAGAATGGATTTCTTCGGTCGATCTTGAAAATGCTTTAATGGCACATGATGCTATATTTGAAGCGGCTGTCGTTGCAGTTCCTCACCCTCAGTGGCAAGAGCGACCAATTGCCTGCGTCGTTCAAAAGAAAAATAGTACGGTTACAAAAGAAGAAATATATGAGTTTTTAAAACCACAGTTTGCGAAGTGGTGGTTACCAGATGATATTGTATTTATGGAAGAAATACCGAAAACATCTGTTGGGAAGTTTTTGAAACAGGCGCTTCGGAAAGAACTGGAGCATTTGCATAGAGAGAAATAAGTGAATTCTTATTTGTAAACTTAAATGAAATAAAAGTTGACAAAAGAAGGGTGGAAAGATAATATAATTTTCGTGATATGTTACCTAAAAACACTTTTAAGTTTACAAACAGGAGAAGAAAATATGCATACAAAAAAATTAGTTTTCGTCGCTTTATTTAGTTCTATTATGGGAGTGTTAGGGTTAATACCTCCGATTGCTCTTTCTATTACACCAGTTCCGATTACATTGCAATCACTCGGTGTTATGCTTGCGGGTGGATTGTTAGGGTCACGCCTTGGTGCATTAAGTCAGCTTATTTTCTTACTTATTGTAGGAGTTGGAGCACCATTACTTGCTGGTGGACGCGGTGGCCTTGGTGTATTTGTTGGGCCAAGTGCAGGATATTTACTTGGTTACATCATTGGAGCGTTTGTTATTGGTTATTTAATTGAGCGTTTACGTGAAGTTTCTATTATAAAAGTATTATGTATTAATATAATTGGTGGTATTTTCGTAGTTTATGTATTTGGTATTACTGTACAAGCGTTTTTAATGGATGTTTCTGTATGGGAGACAATGAAAGTGAGTGCTGTGTTTTTACCAGGGGATTGTATAAAAGCAATTATCGCGGCGATTCTCGTAACAAAATTACATCGTTCATTGAAACATATTATTACGCCCGCTTTAAAGAATGGAAAATATACAAATGCGGGATGATAAAGGGAAGAAACACGTTAATTCCGTGTTTCTTTTTATTATTTTTGTAAAGAAAGGACGTCTCATATGGGTATTACAAAAGAATACAAAAAGCATGCCTCTTTACAACCAAATAAAATAGCGATAAAGGAAAATGATAGAGTTTTAACATATAAAGAGTGGTTCGAATCAGTTTGTAAAGTAGCAAACTGGTTGCACGCAACAGAATCAAAGAATAAAACAATAGCAATCCTATTAGAAAATCGTATAGAGTTTTTACAACTATTCGCTGGTGCCGCTATGGCCGGGTGGGTTTGTGTTCCGTTAGATATAAAGTGGAAACAAGATGAGCTCAGAGAAAGAATTGAGATCAGTAATCTGGATATGATTGTGACAGAACGATATAAGGTAAATGATCTACCTGATGAAGAAGGAAGAGTAATTGAAATTGATGAGTGGAAAAGAATGATAGAGAAATATCTTCCTACACATTCCACTGTAGAAAGTTTACGAAATGCTCCCTTTTATATGGGATTTACATCAGGATCAACTGGAAAAGCAAAAGCATTTTTACGTGCACAGCAATCGTGGGTTCATAGTTTTGATTGTAATGTACATGACTTTCATATGAAAATGGAGGATTCAATTTTAATAGCTGGGACGCTCGTTCATTCTCTTTTCTTATACGGGGCAATAAGTGCATTATATGTAGGACAAACGGTGCACATTATGAGAAAGTTCATTCCGAATCAAGTATTAGATAAGTTAGAAACTGAAAATATATCGGTTATGTATACAGTTCCGACAATGCTTGAATCTTTATATAAAGAAAATAGATTAATAGAAAATAAAATGAAAATTATTTCATCAGGAGCGAAATGGGAAGCTGAAGCGAAAGAAAAAATAAAGAATATATTTCCTTATGCGAAAAGATATGAATTTTATGGTGCATCAGAGTTAAGTTTTGTAACAGCACTAGTCGATGCAGAAAGCGAAAGAAGGCCAAATTCAGTAGGAAAACCTTGTCACAATGTGCAAGTTCGAATATGTAATGAAGCAGGCGAAGAAGTACAAAAAGGCGAGATAGGAACTGTTTATGTGAAAAGTGATCAGTTTTTTATGGGATACATAATAGATGGGGTTTTAACACGGGAGTTGAATGCAGATGGCTGGATGACAGTGCGAGATGTAGGCTATGAAGATGAAGAAGGCTTTATATATATTGTTGGTAGAGAGAAGAATATGATTTTATTTGGAGGAATCAATATTTATCCAGAAGAAATAGAAAGTGTATTACATGAACACCCAGCTGTTGATGAAATAGTTGTAATTGGTGTGAAAGATAGTTACTGGGGTGAAAAGCCCGTCGCGATCGTAAAAGGAAGTGCTACGAAACAACAATTAAAGAGTTTTTGCTTACAACGATTATCCTCGTTTAAAATACCGAAAGAATGGCATTTTGTAGATGGAATACCTTATACAAATAGTGGGAAAATCGCTCGTATGGAAGCAAAAAGTATGATTGAAAACCGGGAGAAAACATATGAATAAGGCAGTTATTGTAGAGGCGAAAAGAACACCTATCGGTAAGAAGGATGGGATATTAAAAGAGTATGAAGTTCAGCAATTAGCAACGCCGCTTCTTACGTTTTTAAGTAAAGGAATTAAGAGAGAGATAGACGATGTTATATTAGGAAATGTTGTTGGGCCAGGAGGGAATGTTGCAAGATTATCTGCTTTAGAGGCAGGACTTGGCTATCATATTCCTGGTGTAACGATTGATCGGCAATGTGGTGCTGGTTTAGAAGCAATTCGAACTGCATGTCATCTCATTCAAGGCGGGGCAGGTAATTGCTATATCGCCGGAGGAGTAGAGAGTACAAGTACGTCACCTTTTCAAAAAAGAGCAAGATTTTCACCTGAAACAATTGGTGATCCTGACATGGGAGTAGCTGCTGAATATGTTGCGGAGCGTTATAACATAACGAGAGAAATGCAAGACGAGTACGCTTGTCTTAGTTATAAGCGGACACTGCAAGCGTTAGAAAAAGGATATATACATGATGAAATATTTTCTTTTAATGGATTATTAGATGAATCTATAAAGCCAGAAATGAATTATGAACGAATCATTAAAAGAACAAAGCCCGCATTTTTACAAAATGGAACAGTGACGGCAGGTAATGCATGTGGTGTAAATGATGGGGCATGTGCTGTTCTTGTAATGGAAGAGGGACAAGCCTTAAAGTTAGGTTATAAACCTGTCCTTCGTTTCGTTCGTAGTACTGTAGTGGGAGTGGATCCCAATCTCCCAGGGACTGGTCCGATATTTGCGGTGAACAGATTATTAAACGAAATGAATGTAAAAGTAGAGGACATCGATTATTTTGAAATAAATGAAGCATTCGCCTCAAAAGTTGTTGCTTGCGCAAAAGAGTTACAAATTCCGTATGAAAAATTAAATGTAAATGGTGGGGCAATTGCGCTCGGTCATCCGTACGGTGCATCTGGGGCTATGCTTGTAACACGTTTGTTTTATCAGGCTCAAAGAGAGTCTATGAAATATGGAATTGCTACATTAGGAATTGGAGGCGGGATAGGGATTGCGCTATTATTTGAGAAAGTAGAAGACTAGTGAGGTAACTAGTTTTCTACTTTTTGAGGAACATAAACATTGCTGCCAGGCTTCGCTTTCATTTCGTTCCAAGCAGCAATCGCATCAGCTTTTGCTTTTCCTTTATTATTTGGATCTTTGAAAAAGTCACGAGTAAAGCGATTGTATTCAAATTGTGCACCGATAGTTGTTTTGTATGTAGGGTCTTTTTTTCGTTCGTTTTCTTCATGCCAAAAAGCTACCGCGTCTTCATATGTTTTTCCAACATTCTCTTTGAAAAATTTTTGAAGAGCTACTGTAAAGCGGAAGTTTGTTCCGATTTTTTCTTTGAAAAAAGCACGAATCTCTTCGCTACAGCGGTGATTTTTAGTAATAATCGTTTGAAGAGAAAGGTCTTTATAAGAGAGGGGAGCTTTGCTCACTTTTTGCACAGAGCTGTTTTTTAAGACTTTCCCCGTAGTTAAATAATGTGAGATACGCTCGGTTATTTCGGTCTTAGAGCCACTAGCTGGCAGACCATGCTCGCGACAAAATGTTTGCAGTTCTGCTTTTAACCAATAATAATTTTGGAAATCTGTAAGAGATATAGTTTTTGTTAAAGATGGTCGCATGAATGTAACAACTACTTTCTTCCATAATTTTCTTTAATTATAAAACATACGTTCTTTTTATGGAAGGATTAATGTGTAAATATAATGGGAAGAGGAGGTTATATATAGAAAATATAATGCAAGTTCGTGTTACGGGAATTTTAATTGAAGATGAAAAAGTATTGCTAGTAAAGCAAAAAGTGGCTAATCGCGATTGGTCTTTACCTGGAGGAAGGGTAGAGAATGGTGAAGCGTTAGAAGAAGCGATGATTCGAGAAATGAGAGAAGAAACAGGATTAGAAGTTAAAATTAAGAAGCTACTCTATGTTTGTGATAAACCAGATGCTAGTCCATCTTTGTTACATATTACGTTTCTGCTTGAAAGGATTGAAGGTGAAATTACACTACCTTCTAACGAGTTCGATCATAATCCGATTCATGATGTGCAAATGGTACCGATTAACGAATTAAGTTATTATGGTTTTTCGGAAACTTTTATCAATCTTATAAGTGACGGTTTTGCAAATGCAGGGAGTTATCAAGGGTTGAAACAACATATAGGCCTGTAAATATAGTTGAAGGATAGCCGTTAGCTATCCTTCATAAACATGTTTTACACTGCTGACTGTAAAGAAGAAACAAGCTGATTTAAAAACTCGTCCCCGTGCATAACCGCTTTTCCGCCGCCGCGTGCACTCTTTTTATTTCCGCCACCTTTTCCTTCAATTGCAGGAAGAGCATCTTTTAAAAGAGCATTCATATCGAGCGTTACTGTTTTTCCGCAAGCGAGAATACATTGTAGTTTGTCATCATTTTCAATAACGAAATACGTAATTGCATGCTCTTGTTGTTCTGTAATGATAGCTGATAGTTTTGCAATTTCTTGCATAGAACGATCTGTAAATGCTTTAGAAATAAGTAACCCAGCATGTATTTCGGTGGGCTGTTGCAGTAATTCATTTGCCTCTGCAAATAATAATTTTTCATTCATTGTTTGTATTGTTTTTTCGTTTTCCTTTTGAGAGGTAAGAAGCTGTGCTACTTTTGCTGGGATATCAGTTTCGCTACTGTTTAATTGTTTGGAAACATCTTTCATAATTTGTTGCTGTTGCCCCATTAATTTAAGTGTACGCCAACCAGCGATAAAGGTTAAGCGTATACCACCTTTATTGCGCTCCCATCCTAGTACTTGAATAGGACCAACTTCACCAGTGCATTTCGGATGGGTTCCACCACAGCCATTGTAGTCGTAATTTTCGATAATAACAACACGTATATTCTCTGTCATAGTTGGTTCTTTACGAAGAGGTAATGTTTTTGCTTCTTCTAAGTTCATCCACTCTATACGGATTGGGTGGTTTTCAAAAACGATTTTATTGGCAATTTGTACTGCCTTTTCAACCGTTTCTGCATGCAGATTTTCTGTTTCTAAATCAATTGTTATCGTTTCTTTTCCAAGATGGAATCCAATCGTAGGTATGTTGAAATAGTCCCAAAAAACAGCAGATAAAATGTGCTGAGCTGCATGTTGCTGCATATGATCAAACCGGCGCTCCCAATTGATTTTACCTTCTACGTCTTCTGTGTGTAATTGTTCTGCAATGAAGTGGCGGATTTCTTCGTCGACTTCTTCAACATCAAGTACAGCAATACCATTTAAAGTTCCAGTGTCATGTGGTTGTCCGCCACCAGTCGGATAAAATGCGGTTTCGTTTAAAACAACGTATAAGTTACCGTCTTTATCATAATCTTGCTTTATAATTTTAGTAGTAAATTCTTGCTTATAAGCGTCAGTGTAATATAATTTGTGCTCCAATTTTCTTTCTCCTCTCGCATTAACTAGTTTCATTGTAAAGCAATTGAAATTAGTTTCCTAATATTTCAGAAGAAAGAAACTATTTTTAGAATTTTCTTGCTATAATAAGAAGAAAATGCGGGGGTGGAATAAATATGTTATATGAAAATGGCGTAGATAAACTGCTTAGTTTAAGCAAAAATATTTCTGAATTGTATCGAGAATTAAATGAAATGACCCGGATTTTAACGGATTGTAATCGAGAAAGTGTGAAGTTTGATCGGTTATATGTAAAAGAGTTACTTTGGAAGAAAGAAGATGTAATAGAGAAATATGACCAGCTACTTGTACAACTTTGTATTAACGAATGCTTTGATCTAAAAAGTGTCATTACAGGCGAATATAAGTATACATATGAAGAAGTGGAGAACATCGTTTTACAATTTAATGAGAAGTATAATGTTGCAATATTAATTAAAGATGTTTGTAAAGAATTACAGTTTACATATGGCATAGATATGGATATAACGAGAACAGCGCGGGTATCAACAGCGCAAGTATAAAAAGGGAAAAGAAAGCAGATCCTTTGCTTTCTTTTTTTATGTAAGAACAGGGAGAGTAGGTTTAAAGATGAAGGGAAAGTTAAAGCATATTCATCCACTTGGAATGAGTATTATTTTAGGGACATTGTTTGCTAGATTTGCTACTTCAATGAGTATCCCTTTTTTAGCGATTTATTTAACGACTGTTAAAGGTGTATCAGCTGGAATGACTGGTGCTATTATTGGAACGAGTGCACTTGTTGGTGTTTTTGCTAGTTTTATCGGAGGGAATTTATCAGATCGATTTGGCCGGAAAACGATTATGCTCTGGTCCATGATCGTTTGGATTTTTGTGTTTATAGGTTTTTCACTTGCGGATCATGTTTTAAGTTTCTTTTTATTAAATGCTTTGAATGGATTATGTAGGTCATTTTTTGAGCCAACATCAAGAGCGTTATTATCAGATTTAACGAAACCTGAGTATCGTTTACTCGTATATAATTTGCGTTACGGTGCAATCAATGTTGGAGTAGCGATTGGCCCACTTGTCGGGTTACAGATTGGAAGCGCAAAATCAACAATTCCTTTTTTAGTAGCAGCTGGAGTATACATTTTATATACAGCTATATTAGCGTTCCAATTTAAGAAGTATCCGATTGAAAAAAAGAAAGTAAATACAGAAAAGCCTGTCACAATGTTAAAGGCAATTCGTATTTTGCGAAAGGATGTCGTATTTTTAGTTGCACTAGTTGGTATTATTTTGAGTAATTGTGGTTTTTCTCATTTAACGACAACAGTATCTCAATATTTTGCAAATGCACATATATTTCAGGATGGAGTGAAATTATTTTCATATATGCTAGCTTTAAATGCGATTGTTGTAGTCGTAATTCAATACCCTGTTATTCAAATTTGTAAAAAGTATACACCGTTAACATCAATTATGGTGGGGGCTTTATTTGTGAGTGGGGGATTATTTGGCTTTGGAATAGTAGAATCCATGCTAGGTGCTGCCGTTTGTACAATTATTTTTACAATTGGAGAAGTCTTAATGTTTTCGATGACGGATGTATTTATTGATGATATTGCTGTTGCGCATCTAAAAGGAACATACTTCGGTGCGATGGGCTTTTCGGGAATTGGAGCAGTAATAGGTCCGTGGTTTGGAGGAGTACTTCTCGATTACTACGGGTACCAAAATGGGTTTGCAGTATTTTCAGCATTAGCTATATTCTCAACTGTGGCATTTCCTGTGCTTTTAGTTACAAAAGGTTTATTGAAAAAAAGATATGATAGAAATTCTAATATAGAAATGCATGCGAAATAACATAAGCCCCAGTACCAACTGGGGCTTATGTTTGTATTATATTAACTCTTAATTTGAAAAAAGAACTTTCTTTTCATGTTTATCAGCAACTTCATTTTTGGAAATATGAATGGCCAAAAAACCATTCTCTAAGCAGGCTAGCATCTTCTTATAAATAACATTAGCGGGTAAAGGGATAGTTCGCTGCAAAGAAATGTTTTTATGAAGTATGCAAATGGTTAGGCCTGTCTCCATCTTTTTAATGACTACATTTTGTTCATTGGCATTTGGTACATCTGTTTCCAAAATGTATTCTTGTTCAGTTTCGCAAAGGTCAATATGAATTTGATTTGGGAAACTAAAGTTACTACAAGAGTCAGAACAAAACTGATCCATCCATTCTTCGAAACCATCAACATGAAAAAGACAATCCTTCTTTTTCTTGCCCATGTAAGACACCCTCCGTAAAATCTCAATTCATACTATGTTATGCATGAATGAATTAGGGGTGAAGAATAAATGGAAAAATATAAACATTGTATGTGGAAAAGATAGCTAGTGTGCACTTTTTGTTTTACATATCATGATGCGCATGATGTTTTTGGCGTGAATGGTTACGGTTTTTTACTTTATGAGATCCGCTTAATGGTTCAGGTTGTCCTTTTTTTTCTTTCGCTTCACGATTGTTTTTTCCCATTGTATGTGACACCTCCTCTTCCTTTTTAGAATGAGAGAAGTTTGCAAATTTATACGAGAATGTTTTTAGAAAAAAAGGTAAAGATAATTGGGACTAACTATTACAGAAAGGGGATTATATAATGCCATATCATAAAGATAAACAACAAGCGTTTCAAGCAGCGCAGCAAGGCGTTACACAAGCAGAAAATGCATTTAACAACATTGTGAAAAATGATCCAAACTACGGTCATGATTTAAAAGAATTACGCCAAGAGGTTCAGGAAGCATATGAACAAATTCAAAATGCACTAGAGGTAGCTTCAGAAACACAACGTCCACAACTTGAGCAATATGAAAATAATCTCCAAAATATAATGCGAAATGTAGATCAATTAGAAAAGTAAATTAGGTTGTTGTGTATTTGACAACCTCTTACTTTAATGAACATTATGCGAAAACAGAAAATTTTTCTATTCGTTTTTTCTTTATTATGCGCAGTACATATATTTCAAGTTGAAAAAGTGGAAGCGAAAATGTTGCTCAGAAAAGAGCTAGAACCAACTGGCTATGTAACGTGGGAAGTACCTAATAATGAAAAAATTATTGCCATTACATTTGATGATGGACCAGATCCAACGTATACACCACAAGTTTTACATTTATTACGTCAATATAAGGCTGAAGCGACATTTTTTATGATTGGATTTCGAGTTCAGCGCAATCCATATTTAGTGAAACAAGTGTTAAAAGAGGGACATGAGATTGGAAATCATACGATGAATCATTTATATGCAAATAGTTCATCAGATGAAAAATTAAAAAAAGATATTTTGGATGGAAAAAAATTTTTCGAAAAATGGGTGAAAGAACCGTTGCTATTCCGTCCTCCTGGTGGATATATTAACGATGCTGTATTTAAAACAGCAAAAGAAGCAGGTTATCAAACCGTTCTATGGTCGTGGCATCAAGACCCACGTGATTGGGCAAATCCAGGGGTGGAATCTATCGTAAATCATGTAGTGAAAAATGCTAAAAGTGGCGATATTGTATTGTTACATGATGGAGGAAATGATCGTAGTCAAACGGTAGCAGCACTAGCAAAAATTTTACCTGAGCTAAAAAAACAAGGCTATCGATTTGTAACGGTTTCAGAATTGTTACGTTATAAACATTAGAAAAAATCCCAAAAGGTGAATGTTCCTTTTGGGATTTTTCGTTACTGGTTCTTTTTGCGTTTCTTATTATTTTGTCTTTCTGCAGGAGTTAAGTTTTCATTTGCAAACTCTTCGTCATAACCAGTACCTTGTCCTTGTGCGGATGCTGCATTCATTCCTGAAATAGTATGATTTGCTTTTCTTTTACCCATTTTATTTCACCTCTATAACATTTTTTTGTATGTTGAATGATGAGCAGTTCATAGTGTGTATGAACTATAAGTAAAGCGCTAATAGAGCACTTTACTTTATGGTAATAGTATTCATAAGGAGCATGAACACTATTCAAATTTAGAAACATAAAGAAAACTTATGATAATCTATAAGTTTCTTATTATTTACTTATTTAGAAAGTTGTAATAAGATATTATCGTAAGGTATTGAAAAGTTTGTCTACATTTTATATTCAGACAACTTAGTCACGTTTAACAGGGGGGAAACATAATGGTCAAACATAATCCATTTCAATCACGTGCAACTTTTGAAGTAGATGGAAAAACGTATCATTATTATGATTTGAAAGCGCTTGAAAATGCAGGGGTTGGCAACGTATCTCAATTACCATATTCCGTGAAAGTTTTACTTGAATCAGTACTTCGTCAAGTAGACGGACGTGTAATTACAGAAGAGCATGTTACAAATTTAGCGAAATGGGGAACGAAAGATGTGCAAGATATCGATGTTCCATTTAAACCATCTCGTGTAATTTTACAAGATTTCACTGGTGTACCAGCTGTTGTTGATTTGGCTTCGCTTCGTAAAGCAATGGCAGACATGGGTGGAGATCCTGATAAAATCAATCCAGAAATTACTGTAGACCTTGTAATTGATCACTCTGTACAGGTTGATAGAGCGGGTACGGCAGACGCGCTTGCATTCAACATGGACTTAGAGTTTAAACGTAATGAAGAACGTTATAAATTTTTAAGCTGGGCACAAAAATCATTTGATAACTATCGTGCAGTTCCACCAGCTACAGGTATTGTACACCAAGTAAACCTTGAATATTTAGCACCAGTTGTTCATGCTGTGAAAAATGCTGAAGGTGACTTAGTTGCATACCCAGATTCATTAGTTGGAACAGACTCACATACAACAATGATTAATGGTATCGGCGTTCTTGGATGGGGTGTTGGTGGTATTGAAGCAGAAGCAGGAATGCTTGGACAGCCTTCATACTTCCCAGTACCTGAAGTAATCGGTGTGAAATTAACAGGTACACTTCCAAGTGGTACTACAGCAACTGACGTTGCCTTAAAAGTAACGCAAGTATTACGTCAAAAAGGTGTAGTTGGTAAATTCGTTGAGTTCTTCGGTAATGGACTAAAGAGCATGCCTTTAGCTGACCGTGCAACAATTTCAAATATGGCACCAGAATACGGCGCAACTTGTGGATTCTTCCCAATCGATGATATTTCATTAGAATACTTACGTTTAACAGGTAGAGATGAAGAACAAATTCGCGTTGTTGAAGAATACTGTAAAGCGAACGGTTTATTCTATACAGCAGACAGTAAAGATCCAATCTACACTGATCTTGTAGAAATTGATTTAAATACAATCGAATCTAACCTTTCTGGACCGAAACGCCCACAAGATTTAATTCCACTTTCAGATATGAAAGATGCGTTCCACAAAGCTGTTTTAGCACCAGTTGGAACACAAGGACTTGGATTTAATGAGCAAGAGTTCGATAAAGAAGTGAAGGTTACATTAGAAGATAAAGAAGTAACGATGAAAACAGGTGCAATTGCAATCGCTGCAATTACAAGCTGTACAAATACATCAAACCCATACGTATTAATTGGAGCAGGTCTAGTTGCGAAGAAAGCAATTGAAAAAGGACTTGTAGTACCTGAGTATGTAAAAACATCATTAGCACCAGGATCTAAAGTTGTTACTGAGTACTTAGATAAGTCTGGTTTAACAACATATTTAGATCAATTAGGTTTCCAAACAGTTGGTTACGGTTGTACGACTTGTATCGGTAACTCTGGTCCATTAGCGCCAGAATTAGAAGAAGCAATCGCAGCAAACGACTTACTAGTAACATCTGTTTTATCTGGTAACCGTAACTTTGAAGGGCGTATCCACCCACTTGTAAAAGCAAACTACTTAGCATCACCACCACTAGTTGTGGCATATGCACTTGCAGGTACTGTTGATATTGACCTGAAAAATGATGAAATCGGTAAAGATGCAAATGGCAATGCTGTTTACTTCAACGATATTTGGCCATCAGCTAAAGAAATTGAAGATGTAGTTCAAAGTGTTGTTACATCTGAACTGTTCAAGAAAGAATATGCACAAGTATTTAACAGCAATGAGCGTTGGAATGAAATCCAAACTTCAAATGAAGCGTTATATACTTGGGATAATGATTCAACATACATTCAAAACCCACCATTCTTTGAAGGATTATCTAAAGAGCCAGGTGAAGTTGAAACATTATCAGGCCTACGCGTAGTTGGTAAATTTGGTGACTCTGTAACGACAGACCACATTTCACCAGCAGGTTCAATCGGTAAGCATACACCAGCTGGACGCTACTTATTAGAAAACGGCGTACAACCAGTTGACTTCAATTCTTACGGTTCTCGTCGTGGTAACCATGAAGTTATGATGCGTGGTACATTCGCGAACATCCGTATTAAAAACCAAATCGCACCAGGAACAGAAGGCGGATATACAACATATTGGCCAACAGGTGAAGTAACGTCTATCTATGATGCTGCTATGAAATATAAAGAAGATGGCACAGGCCTTCTAGTTGTTGCTGGTAAAGATTACGGTATGGGAAGTTCTCGTGACTGGGCTGCGAAAGGAACAAACTTACTAGGTATTAAAGCAGTAATTGCAGAAAGCTTTGAGCGTATTCACCGCAGTAACTTAGTGTTAATGGGTGTACTACCACTTCAATTTAAAGATGGCGAAAGTGCTGAAACGTTAGGTCTTGTTGGTAACGAGTCATTTGAAATTCAAATCGACAAAACAGTTAGACCACGCGATCTTGTGAAAGTAGTTGCAACTGATGCAGATGGCAATGAAAAACAATTTGAAGTAGTAGCTCGTTTCGATAGTGAAGTAGAAATTGACTACTACCGTCACGGTGGTATTCTGCAAATGGTTCTTCGTGAGAAAATTGAAGAGTCTAAAGTGTCGAACTAAATAATTGAAATGAACAATAAGGAAGCTAACAATAGTTAGCTTCCTTATTTTATGGAAAGGGATGAAACCATTTGGTTTCATCCCTTTCTTTTTACTACGAAAAATGGAGGAAACGTCATGAAAGAATATAAAAGAATTCTGTTACCGTTACAGAAAGAAAAAATATTAGTAATAGCAGCTGTATGTAGTGGGATAATTGCTGCCATTTTAAATTTATCTCGCCCAATTTTCATGGGATTAATTGTAGACAATCTTATTCAAAGGGAGCTAAAAGGTGCGTATGTATATATAGCTTTGTTTGCGGGTAGTCACTTTTTAATGTGGGCGAACAATCTTTTATTTGATTATATAAGTTCAAAAGCGAGTCAACGTATATTACAAACGAAACGTATAGAATTATTGCGTCACTATTTCTCATTACCGTTTGAAGAGAGTGAGAAGATTAAGCAAGGAGAGTTAGAAACTTTGGTCGTGTCTGATATTCCGAACTGGGTCAGATTATATGGCTCTATATTAATAGAATATATACACGCTATTGCCCAATTTATTGGAGCTTTCATAGCACTACAACATATAGATATACAGTTTATATTGTGGGTAACTCCGTTTTTATTTTTAAGTACAATTGTTCCAATACTGATGGGAGAAAAGGTAAGAGATATTGCAAGCGTTTCTCAAAAAAATCACTCAAGTGTTGTAGAGATGGTGTCACAGTTTGTAAAGGGGATACAAGATTTGCGGAGTTTACAAAAAGAAAAATGGGCAATTCGCTTATTTAAAGAAGTAACGGCACAATCGTATAAATCAGAAGTAAAGAAGACGATGATGCAACATTGCATTGGAGTAGTTGGAACGGTGATTGAAACAGGAGCATATATTGTTGTTCTCATTATAGGTGCACAAAAAATAATGAGGGGAGAAATAGAAGTTGGTTCACTCATTGCAGTGTTAGCGACAATTGAGATGCTCTTTTTCCCTGTCCGTTATGTGGGCGATTTATTAATAATGACACAAGTTGCAGTCGCTTCGGCAAATAGAGCTTTTTGCTTTTTAAATAAACGAGCAGCAGATAGCAATGTAGAAAGAGCGATGGGGATCAGGATAACAAATGTTTCATTTCAGGAGAATGACGAAGAGAAATGCAGAATTCATAATATTGATTTGCAAATTCGTCCTGGTGAACTCGTTATGATTGTGGGAGAAAGCGGTGCAGGAAAAACAACGCTTTTAAAGTTAATAACGGGCTTGTATAAACCATCTAACGGTAGCATTGCTTATTATGGTAATGAAGCTCGTATGACTACAGTGTGGCAAGAACCACGTTTTTTCCGAACGACGGTAACAGAGAATATGTATTTCGGGGAAGAGGGTTTAGAAAATCAGTTAGAAAAAAATAGTGAACTTATAAATGCAACGCCGATTATTAGAGGGTTACCTGAAGGGAGTCAAACTGTGCTACATAAAAGCGGTGAAGAGTTTTCGGGAGGCGAAAGAAAACGTCTTGCATTATTGCGCGCGATTGTATCAAATCCAACTCTTATTATTTTAGATGAACCGACGGCTGGGTTAGATCCGGGCAATCAAGAACTGGTTTGGAATATGATTGAAGGGATAGGAAGAGATGTAACGAGAATTGTGGCAACACATGATGTAGAGAGAGCGATGATAGCAGATTGTGTTGTTGTCATAAAGAATGGGACTATTGTGGAATGTGGGAATCCTAGAGAATTATTAAATTGCAACTCATTGTACAAAGAGTTGCAAACAAAAAGATAAGAGATATGTAATGCTCTTATCTTTATTCCGCTATTTGCCGGGCAGTCCGATTGGTGAGGGCTGATTAAAGTTTCACTTTATTCGGTCTCATTAAGTTGATAAGTATAAGAATTCGAATCACTAGAATTAACTTCTTTGACGAGAGTAAGTTGATTTGTATCTGGATTATATTTGAAAATCTTAATTGTATGTTCGCTACTTAGTAATGGATTATATTCTTGAATAGCGAATGTATTTTCCGCGATTTGTGTCATATTACTGGTGGGAACATTTTCTATGGAATCATGATTTGTAGAAATTTCAACGACTTTTTCACTGCTGAAAAATAAAAGAACGATTACTAAAATAACTAAGCATATTCGTATATAGCGTAGCTCTTTGGTGATAGGGTGTTCTCCCAAAACAATCATCCTTTCTATAGCTATTCTATAGTAGTAATGGTAGTCATCGTGAAAAAAGTAATAATGCCGAGGCCTGCCAAAAGGATAAATGAGATTAATGCGATATAGAGACAAATATGTCCAACTGTTTTTTTTTCAGGATCTTTACTAAATAGTGAGATAATCCATGTGATAATTCCGATTGGGGAAAATATAAAACTAAGAATATATAGAAGTATTTTTTTAAATAAATTCATGAGGGCTCCTTTCATTGTAAAATGTTCTATGTATTTCTAATTATATGATTAAAAGGTAAATATTTCATCTTAGTTATAAAAATTCTGATTATTTAGAATGTGAATATTTCCAAGCTTGTCCGTATAAGCTAAAATAAGGTATATAGTATTTTGATGAATGTATTAAAAGAAGATAATACGTTAGGGTGATATAAAATGTGGCGGAAGCTTACGATTATTGTAGTGTTACTTTGTTTAGCGGGATATGCAGCTTATGAACAGTTTGGTCATAAAGAGCAGGCGGTAAAAGTGAAGCAAGAAAAAAGTGAAGCTGCGATGAAAGAGATTATCGCAAGGAATGGTATTGAGATAGGGAAGAGTGCACCGGACTTTACATTAACGAAGTTAGATGGGACAAATGTAAAGTTATCGGATTTAAAAGGAAAGAAAGTAATTTTAAACTTTTGGGCTACGTGGTGTGGACCATGTCAGCAAGAAATGCCTGATATGGAGGCTTTCTATAAAGAACATAAAGAGAACGTAGAAATTTTAGCGGTCAATTATACGCCTTCAGAAAAAGGTGGGGGGGAAGAGAAGGTAAGCAATTTTGCTAAAGAAAAAGGAATTACTTTTCCTATTTTATTGGACAAGAACATTGATGTGACAACAGCTTATAAAGTAATTACGATTCCAACTTCGTATTTTATAGATACAAAAGGTGTCATTCAAGATAAGTTTATTGGGCCGATGACACAAAAAGAGATGGAGAAAAGAGTTGCTAAATTAAAATAATGGTGAAAAGGTAGAGATGGAGAGTTCCCATTTCTGCCTTTTCTTTTTCAAGTAGTAATCACTTCATGATATGATGTAAGAAATATAACCGTTTAGAGATAAAGGAGTGTATGGAGTGGGGAATGTATCCTTACCGTTAGATTATGTTGTAATTGATTTTGAAACAACAGGATTTAACCCTTATAATGATAAAATTATTCAAGTTGCAGCAGTGAAATATCGTAATCATGAATTAGTAGATCAATTTGTTTCATACGTGAATCCAGAGCGGCCAATTCCGGACCGAATAACGAGTTTAACAGGTATTACTAATTATCGCGTTTCAGATGCACCGACGATTGAAGAAGTGTTACCTTTATTTTTAGCATTTTTACATACAAATGTTATTGTGGCCCATAATGCTTCTTTTGATATGCGCTTTTTGAAAAGTAATGTAAATATGCTTGGGTTGCCTGAACCTAAAAATAAAGTAATTGATACTGTATTTTTAGCAAAGAAATACATGAAGCATGCGCCTAATCATAAACTTGAAACGTTAAAACGAATGCTTGGAATTCGTTTAAGCTCTCATAATGCATTTGACGATTGCATTACGTGTGCTGCTGTTTATCAAAAGTGTGCAGCTATTGAAGAAGAAGGGAAACGAAAAGTAAATAAGGCTATGCTTGATGAAACTGCGGTATATGAAGCGGTGAAAGAAATACTTGCATGTAATAAACGTAATGTAGAATGGCTACGTTGTATGAACGTAGGAAGTTATTTAGATATAAAAGCTTTTTATCCAGTTATGAGATTAAAGGTAAAAGGGCGAAAGAAATATGTATTAACAGAGATATTAGAAGAAGATGTGAAAGAAATATGTACAAGTTTAAAATGTGAACCGGCGTTAAAAAGTGAAGTTGGTAATACGAGAATTATGCTTAATAGCTTAGAGGATGTTATGAAATTAGAAAGTTATATTTTAGAGCAGTATGATTTTGTATTACAGGCGCTTCATGATTTTAAAGAAAATGAAATGAATGCAGATGAAAAGTTGAAAGAGTATTTAAATATTATGGTATAAAAAACTCCGTGTGCAATATATTGTACACGGAGTTTTTTTAGGAGTACTAAAACATAAAATTTTCTTGCAAATCTGATTAAAGAGTTTTTTGTTTGCTCATACTATGTAATAAGAAAGCGAAGGAGAGAGGGTGAACAACATGAGAAGAAGTCGCCGTAAATCGTTTGAAGAACTTGTAAATGAAAATAAACAACAATTATTAAGCGATCGTGAGGCAATTGATCGCATTGAAGAGCGCATTGAAAAACGTTATGAAATGAAACTTTTTAAGCAAGCTGAATAATTCTTAACACTAGTACGATACTAGTGTTAAGGAGGCGATAGTAATGGGTAATCCGAAAAAAAATTCAAAAGACTTTGCACCGAATCATATTGGAACACAATCAAAAAAAGCTGGTGGAAATAAAGGAAAGCAAATGCAAGATCAAACAGGTAAACAACCGATTGTTGATAATGGTTAAAGAAAAGGAGAATATTACATTCTCCTTTTTTATGTATAAATTTGAGGAAAGATAGGTAATTTAAGATGGTGTGTATATACAATATTAGGAGGGAAGTACATGCCAAATCCAGATAATCGAAGTGACAACGCTGAAAAGTTACAAGAAATGGTGCAAAATACAGTTGATAACTTTAATGAAGCAAAAGAAACAGCGGAACTTTCTAATGAAAAAGATCGTGCTGCTATTGAAGCAAAAAATCAAAGACGTTTAGAAAGTATTGACTCATTAAAAAGTGAAATCAAAGATGAATCTTAACAAAATGTACAAAAAGGGCTGACTTTTGTCAGCCCTTTTTCGTAATCGTAAAGTTTTCAACAAGTAAACGCCAATTTTGTGGAAATGGCAAGCCAATCTTCCAATAACTAATACCGCCAATGCCCTGCTCTTTCATTAAATTGAATTTACTTTGAATAGACCTCGCATCTTCAAACCAAACTTCATGTTGTACGCCATTTTCGTCAAAGTAATTAAAATGTGGAGCTTGAGCTGTGAAATCATAGCGGATAGGAACATTATATTTACGAGCAAGTGCAACAGCTGCGACAGAGCTAACTGCTTTTGCTGGTGGATTCCCTTGTTTGAACGGAAGTTTCCAATCGAATCCGTATAAGTTTTGCCCCATCATAATTTTTTGGGGAGGCATTTGAGATTTTGCGTATTGAAGTACTTCTTTTACAGGACCAATAGGAGAGATTGCCATTGGTGGCCCGCCCTGCCAACCCCAGTCATATGTCATAATGACGACGAAATCAACAATTTGCCCTTGCGCTTTATAATCATGGGCTTCGAAAAATTTTCCCTTTTGATTTGAACTTGTTTTCGGTACGAGAGTTGTGCTTAATGTGTACCCGCTAGGTAAGCGTGTTTTTACATTTCGTAAAAAGCGATTATAGGCCTCGCGGTCTTCGGGTGCTACACTCTCGAAATCGAAATGAATGTCTCGCATGCCATATTTTTCAGCTGTTTGCAAAATGTTAGTAATAAATTTGTTTTGAATCGTTGCGTCGCGTAAAATAACCGATGTTAGATCTGCACTGAAATTACCATTTTCAATATTTGTAATAACGAGCATAGGGATTGTTTGCCCTTGCGTTGCAATATTAGCAATTTTAGCTGTTTCAGTAGGTTCTTTTAATGTGCCATCTCTTTTTGCCTCAAAACTAAAATAAGCTAAATATGTTAAAAATGGATTGATGGCACGTGTAGCATTAACTAAACTCTCTTTAATCGGTATAGTGGAAGGTTGTAAATAAGCGATGGATTCTACAGCTCGTTTTGTGCCTTTTGGTACATATAATTGTTGTCCGACATGGAGAATAGATTTTAAAGATAAATTATTAACTTTAGCTAAACTAGCGAGGGGGACATTATATGTTTGAGAAATCCGATAGAGGCTGTCACCAGGCTGTACATAATAATTATTTCCTTTCGTATTAACGATAAGTGCCTGACCAACAACGAGCGTTTCAGCGGGATTTAGTCCATTGTCTTTTACTATTTCGTCAGGTGTTGATCCATATTTTGATGCCAAGCTATATACGCTATCACCGCTACGAACCGTTACAATTTGAATCATATGCTTGCTCCTTTCGGGAAAAGATTCACTATTTTTATTTTATTTTTGATGTCACTGTATTATGATTAAATGTATGCAAGGTAGCAGAAGTGAAAGAAGGCGAATATACATATGTTTGTAGCAGAACATGAAGTTGAAATCCGTTATGCGGAAACAGATCAAATGGGTGTTGTTTACCATTCAAACTACTTAGTGTGGCTTGAGTTAGGTCGCACGAAACTTATACAAGATTTAGGTTTTTCATATGTTGAAATGGAGAAAGAAGGAATTATTTCTCCTGTGTTAGATTTACAAATTTCATACCGTAAAGCGATGCGTTACGGAGAAAAAGCAATCGTAAAAACATGGGTAGATACTGTGAGCCCACTTCGCGTTGTATATGGATATGAAATATATAATGGTGATGGTGAACTTTGTATTACTGCAAGTACGACGAATATTTGTGCGAAAAAAGAAGGGTTCCGCCCTGTATCATTTAAAAAGTTATATCCTGAGTGGTATGCGAAATATGAGGAAATTAAGAAAAAATAAAAAAGCGTGGCAGAAGCCACGTTTTTTTATTTTTCATAATTAAATTGTGGGAAGTCGTCACCTTCGTTAAGTGTAACAGATAAATTATGTCCATCGAAGAACCATTCATCATCGCCTTCAATAAAGAAGTTAATACCTTCTTCTTGAATTTGAACAGCAGGATGTGCAGGATCATCTTTACGAATCCCTAAAGAAAGTCCTTTTTGCACAGTACTGCAACCACCGTATTGTACGAAAAAGCGTAGTGTTTCATTTGATTGTAAGTTTAATTCATTTTTATACCATTGTGCTGCTTCTTTTGTTACGGAAAGATTCATGTATAGTTCCTCCAAATTATGTTGCTTTTTCTTTAGTATAAAAAATAACGCAAAAAGACGCTATTAATATGCTTCACGTTTTCTTTTTGCGTTATGTGGGTTACGATCTTATTTTTGCTTTTTTGAAAAGTTTGCTTTTGGTTCAGTTTTATTTATAATTCGTCCGATATTTGCACGGTGTTTATAAATAACCATACCTGCTAATAAACACATCGCAATAATGAAGATTTTATCCCCGCTAACAATGGATGCAATAACAGCAACAACTGCTGTTACCATAGAAGAAAGTGATACGTATCTTGTTGTAAATAAAAGGGTGAAAAATACAACAGCCAATATTGCAAAAACAACTGGTGAATAGCATAATAGCACCCCAGCAGAAGTTGCAACTGCTTTACCACCGCGGAATTTCGCGAAGATTGGATAGACATGTCCAAGAACAGCCGCTAACCCGAACCATAGTGGATGAATATCTAATCCGAAAATCATTGGTAGACTTGTTGCTAATGTCCCTTTTAAAATGTCAGCAATTGTAACGATAAAACCTGCTTTTTTCCCTAATGTGCGGAATGTGTTTGTTCCGCCTAGATTACCGCTCCCGTGCTCACGAATATCGATTCCGTAGCCGATTTTTCCAACAACTAGTGCAAATGGAATCGAGCCAAGTAAGTAGGCAACGATAAATAAAAGATATGTAGTAACCATAAGTTCAGTCTCCTTTATTCAAATGTGTTGATAAAGGGTAAAAAGAGTTTTTCCCGTATATTGTACCATACATTTGTAAAGAGCACATTTCTTTTTTGTAGATGAAAAATTCATTATTTCGTGAAAAAAATTTCACAGTAATGTTACATTTCTCACAGAAACAGTAAGACTATATGTAGTAACATTTTAATCAAAAGATAACAACATATTGGTGGAGGGTTATAAATGTTACAAAATAATACACGTGGAGAAGAAGAATTAATGAAAGTGTTTGAGACAATAGTCCACGGCAATGAACAAGATTTGATGCAAGAAAATGCAAATGTAGACGGCCGCTCTCCAATGGGCGTAATGGGAACGTTCGCATCTGAGAGTGCAAAATATTATGCTGTTGAGAATTTATTGTCAGATCAAGTGAAAAAAGCGATAAATGAAAATATATTATATCCACATGATTTAGATTTTTATGCGACAGGAACGACGACTTGTTCACAAATTCCGTTAGCACAAATGCTTGCTAACGGTTTTCATACTGGACATGGACATATGAGACAACCGCAAGACATTAAAAGTGCATTGGCTCTTTCGTCTATTATTTTTCAAGCGAATCAAAATATGCAGCATGGTGGTCAATCGTTTGCACTCTTTGATATTGATTTAGCACCTTATGTACGAAAAACAATTGAGAGACATAAAAAACGATTACAATCATATCCGCTTACGAAAGAACAAATAGAAGAATTCGCATGGAAAGAAACGGAAAATGATACGTATCAAGCGTGTGAGGCTTTCGTTCATAATTCGAATAGTATGCATAGTAGGGGCGGAGGACAAGTACCGTTTATTTCTATTAATTACGGAACAGATACATCAAAAGAAGGAAGAATGTTAATTAAACAACTTTTAAAAGCGACACAAGCTGGACTTGGTAAAGGAGAGACACCGATTTTTCCGATTCAAATTTTCAAGATGAAAAAAGGTGTGAATTTTGAAGAAAGTGATCCGAACTACGATTTATTTGAATTAGCATTAGAGACAACGGCTGAACGATTGTTCCCTAACTTTTCATTTTTAGATGCTCCGTTTAATGCAGTACATTATGATGGAAGACCAGAAAGTGAAGTATGTTACATGGGATGTCGTACCCGTGTTATGTCTAATATACATGGAGAAGAAACAGCGATTGGTAGAGGGAATTTATCATTTACGTCTATTAATTTAGTGAAATTAGCGTTAATTAGTGGTTCAAAAGAAGCGTTTTTTGAAGCGCTAAACTATTATTTAGATTTAGGAATTAAGCAGCTATTAGAAAGATATGCGTATCAATGTACGAAGCGAGCAAGAGATTTTCAGTTTTTATATTCACAAGGTGTATGGCGTGGTGGAGAAACGTTGCAGCCTGAAGACTCCGTAGCCTCGATTTTAAAACAAGGGACGTTAAGTATTGGTTTTATCGGTCTTGCGGAATGTTTAGTAGCTTTAACAGGAAAGCATCATGGGGAAGATGGAAAATCATGGAAACTTGGGTATGAAATTATTTCCTTTATGAGAGATAGAATGGATAAAGCGACAGAAGAACATCAACTGAATTTCTCAGTAATTGCAACTCCAGCAGAAGGATTATCAGGGAAGTTTGTGAAAAAAGATAGAGAAGAATTTGGTGAAATTAACGGTATAACGAACCATAATTACTATACGAATTCATTCCATATTCCAGTTTATTATAACATTCAAGCGATAAATAAAATTCGTTTAGAAGGCCCGTTCCACGCTCTCTGTAATGGAGGACACATTACTTATATTGAACTAGATGGAGCAGCAATGCATAACAAAAAGGCATTAAAACAAATTGTACAAGCCATGGCAGAACATGGCGTTGGATACGGTTCAATTAATCATCCTGTTGACCGTTGTAAGTGCTGTAGTTATCACGGGGTTATTGGGAATGAATGTCCAAGTTGCGGGAATAAAGATGAGGCTAATATAGAAAGAATTCGCCGTATAACAGGCTATCTTGTAGGAGATATGTCGAAGTGGAATAGTGCGAAACGTAGTGAAGAGATAGATCGGGTGAAACATAAATGAAAGTGATGAATATTATTCATGATAGTGTAGTAGATGGAGAAGGATTGCGGACAGTCGTGTTTTTTGCGGGCTGTCCGCATCGTTGCGTTGGTTGCCATAATCCGAAATCGTGGAATATTTGCAATGGAACGGAAATGACAGTAGAAGAAATTGTGAAAGAGATTGCAAATAATCCATTAACTGATGTAACATTTTCAGGTGGAGATCCATTTTTTCAAGCTGCTGAAGTGAAAAAGGTAGCAAAAATCGTGAAAGATTTGAAAAAAAACCTATGGATGTATACAGGTTATACGTTAGAAGAGATACAGAGTTCTCAAAATAATGATATGATAGAGTTGTTACATTATGGGGATGTTTTAGTCGATGGAAGGTTTGAAATTGAGAAAAAAGATTTAACACTTCCATTTCGCGGAAGCTCCAATCAACGTATTATTCGATTGAAAGAGTAAAAAGGCGGGATAGATTATATGAATAAAACAGTATTGCTTGTTGAAGATGAAAGAAGATTACGTGAAATTGTTAGTGATTATTTTCGTAATGAAGGCTTTGAAGTAATCGAAGCAGAAGATGGAAAAAAAGCGTTAGAGTTATTTGCAGAGCATGAAATTGATTTAATTATGTTAGATATTATGTTACCGGAAATAGATGGATGGTCTGTTTGTAGAAGAATTA
The DNA here is from genome assembly GCF_030164735.1 of Bacillus sp. RB3. NCBI lineage: Bacteria > Bacillati > Bacillota > Bacilli > Caryophanales > Bacillaceae > Bacillus > Bacillus sp. RB3. The sequence goes on along the minus strand of NZ_JASNGE010000013.1, from coordinate 101,174 downwards.
GAAAAGAATCAGCAGTACCAATTATTATGTTGACAGCACGTTCGGATGAGGATGATACATTGCTAGGTTTCGAATTAGGTGCAGACGAGTATGTAACGAAACCATTTAGCCCGAAAGTATTAGTAGCTCGCGCAAAGACGTTATTGAAACGTGCGGATGGTGCGGTAGGAGTAGCGGAAGAAAATGCTATGTCTTTAGCTGGAATAGAAGTAAATCGTCTATCTAGAACTGTTTTAGTAGATGGAGAAGAAATTATATTGACACATAAAGAATTTGAACTTCTTGTGTATTTAATGGAGAACAAAGGAATCGTGTTATCACGTCAACATTTATTAGATCAGTTATGGGGATATGACTATTACGGTGATGACAGAACGGTTGATACCCATATTAAAAAACTTCGAAATAAGCTAGGAGATAAAGCGAAGCATATCGGTACTGTTATTCGAGTTGGTTATAAATTTGAAGAATAATCTAGAACGATTTGTGTAATTTAGCCTAGGGAAATGGCGATTTTATACTCTCTTTTGAAGGTAGAATGTACAAAAAATACTTTTTTTGTCTACAATGTTAGATAGGAGTATTTTTTTAATTAGATTTCACGATGAGTTCACAAGAAGGACACAAAACGTGACTATACTGAAAATACGAATTCACCAGAGAGGGGAAATAAAACATGGGATATTACGACGGACCAAATTTAAATGAAGAGCATAGTGAAACGAGAGAAGTGAGAAAATCAGGTAGTAAAAAAGGCTATTTCTTCACAGGTTTAGTGGGGGCTGTAGTCGGAGCGGTTTCGATTAGTTTTGCAGCACCATATATGCCATGGGCTCAAAATAATGGAGCGCCAGTATCATCATTTAGTTCGGATTCAAAAGTAGAAGGTACTGTAGTTCCTGTTGTAAATAAAGCGAAAAATGAAACTGATTTACCTGGTATGATTGAAGGGGCGAAAGATGTTGTTGTAGGTGTTATTAATATGCAACAAAGTGTTGATCCATTTGCAATGCAACCGACAGGTCAAGAACAACAAGCTGGTTCAGGATCAGGTGTTATTTATAAAAAAGCAGGGAATAAAGCATATATCGTAACAAACAACCACGTAGTAGATGGTGCAAATAAACTTGCTGTAAAACTAAGTGATGGTAAAAAGGTAGATGCAAAGTTAGTAGGGAAAGATCCTTGGTTAGACTTAGCTGTTGTTGAAATTGACGGGGCTAATGTGAATAAAGTTGCAACTTTAGGTGACTCAAGTAAAATCCGCGCGGGTGAAAAAGCAATTGCAATCGGTAACCCACTAGGTTTTGATGGAAGTGTAACGGAAGGTATAATCAGTAGTAAAGAACGTGAAATTCCAGTTGATATTGATGGCGATAAACGACCAGATTGGCAAGCACAAGTTATTCAAACAGATGCAGCGATTAACCCTGGTAACAGTGGTGGTGCATTATTTAACCAAAATGGTGAAATAATTGGGATTAATTCAAGTAAAATTGCACAACAAGAAGTTGAAGGAATTGGCTTTGCTATTCCAATTAATATTGCAAAGCCAGTTATTGAATCACTTGAAAAAGACGGAGTAGTGAAACGTCCAGCCCTTGGAGTAGGTGTCGTTTCATTAGAAGATGTGCAAGCTTATGCAGTCAATCAATTGAAAGTACCGAAAGAAGTAACGAATGGTGTTGTATTAGGTAAAATTTACCCAATATCACCGGCTGAAAAAGCTGGTTTAGAGCAATATGATATTGTAGTAGCATTAGATAATCAAAAAGTAGAGAATGCTCTTCAATTCCGTAAATATTTATATGAAAAGAAAAAAGTAGGCGAGAAAGTAGAAGTTACATTCTACCGTAACGGTCAAAAAATGACGAAATCGGCTACTTTAGCAGATAATTCAGCTACAAAGAATCAATAATCGAAATAAAAGAAAGTCTCTTTCATATTGAAAGAGACTTTCTTTATCGGCTATACTAAAGGAATAGGAGGGATTAATTATGACAATTGAAAACCCAACTCGTACGGAAATTGGTGAAGTGTTAAAGAAAAGCAAAACAATTGCGGTTGTTGGATTATCAGATAAGCCAGAACGTACATCGTATATGGTTTCAAAAGCAATGCAAGATGCTGGATACCGCATTATTCCAGTTAATCCAACAGTAGATGAGGTGCTTGGAGAAAAGGCAGTTTCTTCACTAAAGGATATTAAGGAACACGTTGACATAGTAAATGTATTTCGTCGCTCAGAGTTTTTAATGGATGTTGCAAAAGAATTTGTAGAGATTGATGCAGATGTTTTTTGGGCACAATTAGGAGTACAAGATGAGGATACATACAAATTTTTAAAAGAAAAAGACTATACTGTAATAATGGATCGTTGTATTAAAGTAGAACATGCGATGACAAAATAGTATAGATTTAAAGGTAGAAAGATTGATTCAGCCCTCATTATAGATAAGTAGGGCCGATGAACGAGGTGTTCATCATGAGATTTTTTAAAGGCTGTTTTTGGGGGTTGTTATTTGTAATCCCATTTTGGATCTTGATCATTTGGATCATAATAAAGGTTTGGAATGTGTAATCTTGGAATACATATCCATTTCTCGTTGACAAACGATTATTTTTCTGAAATAGTAGCCTAGAGGAATCCTTGTGAGAAAACAAGGATTTTTCTATTGAAAATGGTATATAAAAGAGATAAGATAACTTGCCAAAACTATAGTCGAGGCGTTATTCTATAATAGAAACATATGTTCTGATTTTGGATTAGGAAAGGGGCAAGGAGTTTGGCGAAGCATCAGTTCCAATATAATGAAGATGCGATTCAAGTGTTAGAAGGACTTGAAGCCGTTCGAAAACGCCCGGGTATGTATATCGGGAGCACGGACAGCCGTGGATTGCATCATTTAGTATATGAAATAGTAGATAACTCCGTTGACGAAGCGTTAGCGGGATTTGGCGACGAAATTTCAGTCGTAATACATAAAGATAATAGTATTAGCGTTATAGATAAAGGGCGAGGAATGCCTACGGGAATGCATAAACTTGGGAAACCTACACCTGAAGTTATTTTAACTGTACTTCATGCCGGTGGTAAGTTTGGTCAAGGTGGTTACAAAACGAGTGGTGGTTTGCACGGTGTTGGGGCATCGGTTGTAAATGCCTTATCAGAATGGTTAGTCGTAACGATTAAGCGTGACGGAAATATTTACGAACAACGCTTTGAAAATGGCGGTGTTCCTGTAACGACGCTTGAGAAAATCGGGAAGACGAAAGAGTCTGGTACTACGATGCATTTCAAACCAGATACAACGATTTTCAGCACAACAAATTATAATTATGAAACATTATGTGAGAGATTACGTGAATCTGCATTCTTATTAAAAGGAATGAAAATCTCGATAAAAGATGAACGAAATGATTTAGAGGATGTATTTCATTATGAAACGGGAATTGAAGCTTTCGTTTCATATTTAAACGAAGAAAAAGATTCCATTCATCCAGTTGTATATTTCACTGGTGAACAAAATGGAATTGAAGCAGAACTAGCATTTCAATTTAACGATGGCTACTCAGAAAACATTTTATCGTTTGTAAATAACGTACGTACAAAAGATGGTGGAACACACGAAGCTGGATTTAAAACAGCGATGACGCGTGTGTTTAACGAGTATGCTCGTAAAGTAGCACTATTAAAAGAAAAAGATAAAAACTTAGAAGGCACAGATATTCGTGAAGGTGTAGCGGCTATCGTTTCGGTACGTGTACCAGAAGAAGTGCTTCAGTTTGAAGGGCAAACGAAAGGGAAACTAGGTACAAGTGAAGCGCGTTCTTCAATTGATGCCATTGTATCTGAGCATTTAGCATACTTTTTAGAAGAAAATCCTGATGTAGCTACACTTCTTGTGAGAAAAGCAATTAAAGCAGCACAAGCCCGTGAAGCAGCCCGTAAAGCAAGAGAAGAAGCGCGTAGTGGTAAGAAAAAGAAAAAATCAGAAGGTACGTTAAGCGGGAAATTAACACCTGCACAATCACGTAACCCGCAAAAAAATGAACTGTACCTAGTAGAGGGTGACTCTGCCGGTGGTTCTGCGAAACAAGGACGAGACCGACGTTTCCAGGCCGTATTACCGTTACGTGGTAAAGTAATTAATACAGAAAAAGCAAAGCTTGCTGATATCTTTAAAAATGAAGAGATTAATACAATCATTTATGCGATTGGCGGCGGTGTAGGAAATGAATTTGATGTTGAAGATATTAACTACGATAAAGTTGTAATTATGACCGATGCCGATACGGATGGGGCTCATATTCAAGTATTGTTATTAACGTTCTTCTACAGATATATGAAGCCACTTATCGAAGCTGGTAAAGTGTTTATCGCGCTTCCTCCTTTATACAAAGTAAGTAAAGGAAAAGGTAAGAGTGAGGTAATTGAATACGCTTGGTCAGACGAGGAATTAGACGGTGTAACGAAAAAAGTTGGAAAAGGCTATATGCTACAACGTTATAAAGGACTTGGTGAAATGAATGCGGATCAATTATGGGAAACAACAATGAATCCTGAAACGCGTACATTAATTCGCGTGAAAATTGATGATGCAGCAAGAGCAGAGCGTCGCGTTACAACATTAATGGGCGATAAAGTAGAACCGCGCCGTAAATGGATTGAACGTAATGTACAGTTTGGTATGCAAGAAGAAGGAAATATTTTAGAAAATGAAATGATTATGGAGACGGAGGTGGAATAACATGCAAGCAGAGAAGTTTCATGACCTCCCGCTTGAAGACGTGTTAGGTGATCGCTTTGCACGTTATAGTAAATATATTATTCAAGATCGTGCACTTCCAGATGCACGTGATGGCTTAAAGCCAGTACAAAGACGTATTTTATATTCTATGTATGTAGAAGGTAATGTACATGATAAAGCGTTTCGTAAATCAGCTAAAACAGTAGGTAATGTTATCGGTAATTATCATCCACATGGAGATTCCTCTGTATATGAAGCAATGGTACGCTTAAGCCAAACTTGGAAAGTACGTAATGTTTTAGTTGAAATGCATGGTAATAACGGTAGTGTTGATGGGGACCCAGCGGCAGCGATGCGTTATACGGAAGCTCGTTTATCACCAATCGCATCTGAATTATTACGTGATCTTGATAAAGAAACAGTTGAATTCGTGTCAAACTTTGATGATACGAGTGAAGAACCGGTTGTATTACCAGCAGCGTTCCCGAATTTATTAGTGAACGGATCTACAGGGATTTCCGCTGGTTATGCAACAGAAATTCCTCCGCATCATCTTGGAGAAGTTATTGATGCTACAATGATGCGTATTGATAAGCCAAATAGTACTGTTGATGATTTATTAACAGTTATGAAAGGACCAGATTTCCCAACAGGCGGTATTATTCAGGGGATTGATGGTATTAAAAAGGCGTATGAAACAGGTAAAGGTAAAATTATTATTCGCGGAAAAGCAGAAGTTGAAACAGTGCGCGGTGGGAAACAACAAATTGTAATCACTGAAATTCCTTACGAAGTGAATAAGGCAAATCTTGTAAAGAAAATGGATGAATTACGTCTAGATAAAAAGTTAGATGGTATTGCTGAAGTGCGTGATGAGACAGATCGTACTGGTTTACGAATTGTTGTTGAATTAAAGAAAGAAGCAAACGCCGAAGGTATTTTAAATTATTTATATAAAAATACAGATTTGCAAATTCCATATAACTTTAATATGGTAGCGATCAATAATCGTCGTCCAACACTTATGACATTACCGAAAATTTTAGATGCTTATATTGGACATCAAAAAGAGGTTATTACGAGACGTTCGCAATATGAATTAAGAAAAGCAGAAAATCGTCAACATATTGTAGAAGGTTTAAAGAAAGCATTATCGATTTTAGACCAAGTAATTGAAACAATTCGAGCTTCAAAAGATAAACGTAACGCGAAAGATAATTTAAGTGCAAAATTTGGCTTTACAGAAGCACAGGCAGAAGCAATTGTTTCCTTGCAATTATATCGCTTAACGAATACAGACATTACGGCGTTACAAGAAGAAGCAGATGAGCTTAATAAGAAAATTATTGAGCTACAGGCAATTTTACAAAGTGAAAAAAGATTACTTCAAGTAATTAAAACAGATTTAAAGAGAGTTAAGAAAACATATAGTGATGATCGACGCGCAATTATTGAAGATCAAATCGAGGAAATTAAAATCGATGTAGAAGTGATGATCCCACAAGAAGATGTCATCGTTACTGTAACGAAAGAAGGGTATGTGAAACGTACTGGATGGCGCTCACACAATGCCTCAAACGGCAAAGACTTCGGTATGAAAGAGGGTGACATCTTACTTGAACGATTCGATACGAATACGACAGAGACAGTCCTCTTATTTACGAATAAAGGAAACTATATATATCTGCCAGTATACGAAATGCCAGATATTCGTTGGAAAGATTTAGGTCAGCACGTTGCTAATATCGTTTCACTCGACCGGGATGAAACAATCATTTGGGCAACGGTTGTACAGAACTTTGAGGAAGAAAAACGATTTATCGTATTTGTAACAAGAAATGGTATGATAAAGAAAACAGAATTAAATCAATATAAAGTTCAGCGTTATTCAAGGGCATTCGTTGCTGTAAACTTGAAAAAAGATGATGAAGTTGTCGATATATTTGCGACAGATGGAACGAGTGATATCGTTCTTGCTACACACGGTGCATATGCACTTATTTTCCATGAAGATGAAGTAAGTCCAGTCGGTGTAAGAGCTGCTGGCGTGAAAGCAATTAATTTAAAAGAAGATGACTATGTCGCTTCTGGTAAACCGTTAAATGGTGACAAAGATCAACTTATTCTCGTAACACAGCGCGGTGCTGTAAAACGTCTAAAAGCATCAGAAATTGAAAAATCAACGAGGGCGAAACGAGGTCTTGTTATTTTCAAAGAATTAAAACGTAATCCGTACCGCATTGTCGGTATTGAAATTGTTCGGGACGATGAATTAGTTTACATGAAGACAGAGAAAAACATTGTAGAAGAGATTGATCCGAAAGCGTATCGAAATAAAGACCGGTATAGTAATGGTAGCCTAGTGCTAGATGTTAATGATACTGGTGAAGTAGTAGAAACGTGGACGAAGAAAAGACCAGAATAAAGAGGGCATCTTGCTATGAATAATAGCAAGATGCTTTTTTCTAGGCAATTTATTATGTAAATAATAATAATCTTGTTATAATAACTGAATGAAATCGTTCTCATAAAGTGAAACTTTAATCAATGGGGATTTTCTTTATCCACACTGATTATTAGTTGAACCAATCGGGCTTTAACAAGCAGTTGATTTCTCACCTAATTCCTTAGCTTTCGCTGAATTTTTGGTTAGGAATCTTACTGCCTGTTAAAGCGGGACAAATGGAGGGGCAACATGAAAAAAATAGGTGTAGGGATTGTAGGATTTGGTTTTTCTAGTACGACATTTCATATCCCACTATTACAAACGATAGAAGAATATGATATTCGTGCTGTATTATCCTCAAAAGAAGAGGTAGTAAAAGAAACATTACCAAATGCTAATGTTGTTAGTACAATTGATGAATTGGTGAAGCGAGCTGATGTTGACTTAGTTGTTATTACATCACCTAATACAACTCATTTTCCATATGTAAAAGAAGCAATTTTAAACGGTAAGCATGTTGTTGTAGAAAAACCATTTGTTGTCTCAATTGAAGAAGGGGAAAAGCTTATTTCATTAGCAGAGCAGCATAATGTAATGTTAAGCGTATATCATAATCGTCGTTTTGATAATGATTTCTTAACAATTAAGAAATTGTTAGGAGAAAACAGAGTAGGGAATGTATACGCATATGAATCGAATTTTGATCGTTTCCGTCCACATGTACGTGATCGATGGAGAGAAAAAAATCTACCAGGCTCCGGTATATTATACGATTTAGGGTCGCATTTAATTGACCAAGCGTTATCAATATTCGGGAAACCAGATGCGATAAGTGCAGATGTAATAAAACAACGACCAGGTGCAGAGGTGGATGATTATTTCCACATAGTACTTCATTACGGAGTTAAACGTGTCATTTTACGTAGTAGCAGTTATGTGAAAAAAGCTGGACCGCATTTTATAGTGCATGGAGAGAAAGGTTCTATCGTGAAGTACGGTATGGATTCGCAGGAAGAGCAATTAAAAAATGGAATGAAGCCAGGTGATAACGGTTATGGAGTAGACGATGAAGAGAATTTTGCTACTTTAGAAACAGAAGAAAACTTAGAGCGTATTCCAACAGAAGTCGGTTGTTATGACAATTATTATAAAGGTGTGCGAGATAGTATATTAAATGGTGAGAAACTACCTGTAACAGCAAAAGAAGGTTTAGATGTTATTAAACTGATTCAATTAGCGATTGAAAGCAGTGAAAAAGGTAGAGTCATTTCTATAAAATAAAAAGACACGAAATTCGTGTCTTTTTTATTAGGAATATGTGAATATGATTAATTATTTAGTTTAGTTTAGTCGTTTATCATACATTAATTGGATTTGTATGCCATAAGGATCTTCAATAATACCATATGCTTCACTAAATATATTTTTTTCTAGCGGAGAGATTATTTTCACATGCTTATCGGAAATTAAATTATAATAAAACCTTTGTATTTCTTCTAAATTAGCGCTTTGAATGCAAAGTGACATGTTATTTCCAGCGTTATAACGTTCATTAGTATTCATTGTATCTTCTGCTATCATTAGCTTTGTATTCCCAATTTGTAAAACAGAGTGAGCAATATGTTCTTTATTTTCACTTGTAATTTTAAAAGAACGATCTCTTTTCGCCAGTTCTTCATACGTAACAACCATTAATTTTTTGGCTTCTAAATTACGTGTATAAAAGTTAATTGCCTCCTTTGCTTGCCCATTCATTGAGATAAAAATAGCTATTTCTAATGTCATAAATTCACAACTCCTTTATTAGTTAATAATTATAATATAGACTAAAAAGGTTTCAATACATGACACCTTTCGGGAGGTAAATATGAAAAAAACGGAACGAATAAATGATATGCTTATTTTCTTAAATAATAAAAGAAATTTTAATTTAAAAGATTTAATGGTTAGATATGATATTTCTAAAAGTACAGCTTTACGAGATATTCAATCATTGGAAGAAATAGGTGTACCCATATATTCTGAACTAGGTAGAAATGGAAGTTATAAAATTATAGAAAATAGTGTGTTATCGCCAATTTATTTTAGTGTGGATGAAATGTATGCGTTATACTTTTCGATTCTTACACTAAATGGATACAAGACAAAACCATTTAATATAGAAAGTATTGCGCTTGAAAATAAATTTAAACATGTATTACCTGATAATGTGAGTAAAAACATTTCAATTATGGAACGAACGCTTTCCTTTGAAGTAACAAATCATAGTAATTTTAGTCCGTTCTTAAAAGAAATTTTACAGGGAATTTTTGCTGAGCGAGTTTATTATTTAACATATTTAAAAAAAGATGAGGAGAAAGTATTGGTCGCCCAATTTATTCGAATCGAATCTAAATTTGGCCAGTGGTATGCTAAAATCTTTAATTTTGAGACAAATGGTGTTCAAATAATTAGATGTGATAAAATTCTTTCTATTGAGGAAACAAGCAACACGAATTCAAAAAATCTTGAAGAACTATTAAGTTATCTTACAAACTTTCACAGAAAACCTGATGCAATTGATTTTAGTGTCATTGTTAATCAAAAAGGAAAAGATATTTTTGATAAAGAGAATTACCCTTCCATGAGGATACAAAAAGAAAATGAAAATTATAGTATAACAGGCTATTTTAACAAGCAAGAAGTTGAGTTTATTTCAAGTTATTTTCTAAATTTTGGTGAAACGATTATTTCAATTCAGCCTGTGATGTTAAAAGAGTTAATCTATAATAAGGTGTTATCTATAAAGCAGCATTTAACTTCTTTAAGATAAAGTTAGTTTTAGTCATTTTTTGATATGAAAAAGCCCTTGCGATTTAAATATCCAAAGGGCTTTTTGGTGATTTTATTTGTTCTTTAGAAAAATTACTTTTGTGGAACAGAAAGACCATAGAAGAACATCGTAACGATATCTTTTATATGTTTTTCCCGATCTCCTTCAAGAAGTTGTGCTCCAAATTCATCACCTAATTTTGTAAACATTTGAATGTAAAGTAACATCATTTCTTTAGTAAGGTGTGGATTAATTTCGTTTTTGCGCTGAGCTCGTTCTAATATTTCTAAATACCAGGGTAGGATTTTTTCATTTTGATAACTATAAATAAACTTACGGAGTTCTTCGTCCCTTTGCATCATTTGTAGTAACATATCAGGTTGAAATAATCCGCCAGTATTCATTTTTCTTACAATCATTTTTTGCATCATATCATGAAAAGGTAATTTTTCTTCTGCAAGCTCTTTATAATATTGAAATTCAGATATGATAAATTCTTGTATAAGCTCCCTAAATAACGCATCTTTACTTCCGAAATGATTATAAATTGTAACTTGAGAAACGTTTGCTTCTTTTGCGATATGTTCTATTTTCACTTCATTAAATCCACGTTCTGAAAATAATAAGAATGCTGCTTCTTTAATGGCACGCTTTTTCTTTTCTTTTACTCTTTCAAAGCCGTTCAATGCAATCACCTCACTTAAAATATACAAGAAAAAATAATGGAAAACAATAATTTTGAAATATGAACTAATAAATATTTCAAAAAGTTGTTGCGAATATGGAAGATGAGGAGTACAATAATTTTGAAATATCACATATTAAATATTTCAAAAAATGAGGTGGAATTATGATTTCAGTTCAAGATGTCACAAAACAGTTTTCGAATGGAAAAGGTTTGTTTCATATTACATTTGATGTAAAAGAGGGAGAAGTATTTGGTTATTTAGGACCGAATGGTGCCGGAAAATCAACGACGATTCGTAATTTAATGGGATTTATAAAACCGACAGCTGGTAAAGCGACAATTTTTGGATTAGATTGTTGGAATGAAGCAGCGAAAATTCAAAGGGAAGTTGGTTATCTACCGGGTGAAATTTCTTTTATTGAAGGAATGAACGGATTAGAGTTTTTAAAATTAATGCAAGGAATGCGTGGATTAAAGGATACAAAAAGACGAGATGAACTAATAGAGCGTCTGCAATTTGATGTGAAAACACAGATTCGCAAAATGTCTAAAGGAATGAAGCAAAAAGTAGGGATAGTTGCTGCATTTATGCACGATCCAGAGGTGTTAATTTTAGATGAGCCAACATCTGGACTTGATCCACTTATGCAGCAAGTGTTTATAGATTTAATATTAGAGGAAAAGCAAAGAGGAAAAACAATTCTTATGTCTTCGCATATTTTCACTGAAATTGAGAGAACTTGTGACAGAGTAGCTATTATTAAAGATGGTCGACTCGTAACGGTTGAAAATATTCACGATTTACAAAGTATGAGAAGACAGGTGATAGATGTAACAGTATCATCACAAGAAGAGATTGAGTCTCTTACAAAGTGTAATTTGCAATTTGAAGCGGTAAAAGGCAGAGAGGCATCTATCATTGTACAAGGAAACTATCAAACTGTTTTACAAACACTTTCAAACTACAATGTAACGGCACTTCAAACGAGAGCGATGGATTTAGAACATTTATTTATGCATTATTACGATAAGAAAGAAGGAATAACGCATGAATAAGCAATTATTTTTAGCTAGTTTGAAAGAAACACAAAAAAGTATTTTGAGCTATGCGTCTGGTGCAGCTTTATATCTGTGGTTATTAATTTGGATATTCCCGTCAATGGTATCAGCAAAAGGGCTAAATGAATTAATAGGTGCCATGCCTGATAGTGTGAAAAAAATCGTTGGTATGGAAAGTCCGATTCAAAACGTAATGGATTTTCTAGCGGGCGAATACTATAGTCTATTGTTTATTATCATTTTAACAATTTTTTGCGTAACAGTTGCGACACATTTAATTGCTCGTCATGTAGATAAAGGAGCAATGGCATACTTGCTAGCAACGCCTGTATCTAGAGTACGAATCGCAATTACGCAAGCGGCTATTCTTATATTAGGACTACTGATTATTGTAGCGGTTACGTATGTAGCGGGTATAGTAGGTGCTGAATGGTTTTTAGAGGATAATAACTTAAATAAAGAATTATTTTTGAAGATAAATGTAGTCGGAGGGCTCATATTTTTAGTCGTTAGTGCCTATTCATTTTTCTTTTCTTGTATATGTAATGACGAAAGAAAAGCACTAAGTTATTCAGCGAGTTTAACTATCTTATTTTTCGTATTGGATATGGTAGGGAAGTTAAGTGATAAGTTAGAATGGATGAAAAACCTATCATTATTCACGCTGTTTCGTCCGAAAGAAATTGCTGAAGGATCATATAATATATGGCCGGTAAGTATAAGTTTAACTGCTGTAGCGCTTTGTATTTTTATCGTAGCGATTGTAGTATTTAGGAAGAGGGATTTACCGTTATAGAGTAGAAAGTCCACTGAGAAAGTGGGCTTTTTTTATTTGTAAATTTAAACTAGTATGTTTATTGCATCCTTATAAAGGATATTTATCTTTTTAATTAAAAAAATATTCAAAAAAGTGAACCTTTTTCTAGGTTCATACGTCTAATATATGTAAAGTTAAATTGGAAGTGATGAAGTGAGGATGAAACAGGAGGAGCGATTGTGAAAGTAATCCCTTTATATAAAATGATTATAAAAGAAGAAACGGATGTTTCTTTAGCGAAAAAAGGTGATCATGAAGCCTTTATAGCGCTTATACATACAGAAAAAGTGAAGATGTATCGAATAGCAAAGGCGATGTTACGTGATGAGACAAATATAGAGGATGCGATACAGACAACAATTTTAAAAGCCTATGAAAATATAAAAAAATTAAAAAAAGAAGAATTTTTTCAAACTTGGTTAATTCGAATACTAATAAATGAGTGTAACAATATTATTAGAGCGTATAAAAATGTAATTGTGACAGAAGAGAATGATTACAATATGAGTGCGTGTGATCAGTATGAAGATATAGATTTGTGTAATGCGATTCAATCGTTACATGAAGAATTAAGAGCTGTTACGGTGCTTTATTACTATGAAGACATGAATCAAGAGAGTATAGCAAAGCTGTTAGAAATACCGAAAGGAACAGTGAAATCAAGATTATCACGCGCGAGGGAACAACTACAAAAACGATTAAAGATGGAATAGGGGGTGTAAAGGATGGATAATGAAAAATTATTTGATGAGAAATTAAAAAAGAGAATAAAAGATGAAAATGTTATAGTACCTCCAGAGTTAAATGAAAAGATTAATGGTACGCTACATAATCTTAAGGTAAAAAAGAAGAGTTACAAAATTCATATGATGATAATTAGTGCAGCGGTTTGTATACTTTCAGTGGTATCTATGTCTGAGTTTTCTATACAAAGTTTTGCGCAAAATGGTGGAGTATTTGAATATGTAAAGAAAAAAGCGTTTTCTGATTATGAAAATGAAGAAGAAATAAAATCGAATGTACATTATCCAGATAAAGAAAAGATTCATCAAAAAATGCTAGATTCTATTGATTATTTTAAAAATATTTCAGGACAATTTGAGGAATATTCTAGCTCATCAAGAATTGCTACAACATATAAGTATGCGATTGATACGGAGAAACAAAGAGGTATCTCTTCGAAAGAAGATAAACTAGCCAAAAAACGAACAATTATATATAACGAGGGCAAGAAAAAAGAGTTTGATGATGAGAAGTATACCTATAAAGAGACAAAATGGAACCCGAAAGAAAGAAACAATAAACTATTAAAATTAAATCCTACTGAAAGGTTAGTGAGAAAATCAGATGAGAAAAAGAGATATGATGATGAATATGTAGGGCTAGCTAAATATAGTATTCAATCAGAATTCGCAGATTTATTAATTCGATATAAAGATTGGAATTATAAAGAAACGAAATATCTTGGATTAGATTGTTACAAAATTGAAGGAGTTATAAACATAGAGATGCCTGTTAGCACCTCTGAAGATTTAAGAGGGAAATTCGAAATGGTTGTGGAGAAAAATACAGGGATTATGTTGAAATTTCTTAGTTTTCAAGAAGGCTTGATTCAATATTCAGTTACGACTGAATGGATACAAATAGATAAGGGATTGAAAGAAAGTATGTTTCAAAAGGATAGCGCTAAATATGAAAAAATGAAAAACATATTGGATCAATAGAAACAGGAGGAGAGTAAATGGGGAATCATTCATCTTTAAGAGAAGAGAAAAATAAGCAAAAATATAAAAAGAAAAAGATAATAAGTTTACTACTGGCGGTATTACTATTTGGTGGAATTGGCTATGGAGCCTATGTATATATGAAAACTTCTAGTCTTGTACAAAAATCTAATTTGAATTTAGCACGAGGTGAAAAATCCAATTTACGTGAGAAATCTGTAAAGCCAATTGCAAATCATGTTTCACTTTTAATTATGGGAATTGATGAAAATCAAGAACGACAAAAGGAATATAATGGTGCATTTCATACAGATGCATTATTGTTAGCGACTTTTAATAAAGACGATAAAACAGTGAAATTAACAAGCATACCGCGTGATACATATACATATGTTCCAGTTGAAAAGAAAAAAGATAAAATAACCCATGCATATGGAAGTGGTTTCGTTAAAAATGGTAAAGATGGAGGACCGCAAGCTTCTGTGGAAGCGGTAGAAAAATTGTTACAGGTGCCTGTTGATTATTTTGTGAAATTTAATTTTGGTTCCTTTACTAAAATTGTTGATGGGTTAGATGGTATTGAAGTGGATGTCCCAGTTGAATTTACGGAGCAAAATAGTAAAGATGAACCTGATGCGATTCATTTGAAAAAAGGATTACAAAAATTAAATGGGGAAGAAGCACTTGCACTAGCAAGAACGCGCCATATTGATAGTGATGCAATGAGAGGACAACGCCAACAACTTGTTATTGAAGCGATTTTAAGTAAATTAAAAAGTGTAGGATCGATTACGAAGTTAGAAAAAATAGTTGAGGCGGTTGATGGTGATTTTAAAACAAATTTAGTAATGGATGATATTTTATCTTTTTATAAATACGGTTTAAACGGTTCAGTTGAAAAAATACAATTAGCTGGTGATGATTTATACCTACCTAATGGCCCAAACGGGCAACGTGTATATTATTATAATCCTAATAAAAAAGATCTACAGAGTTTGAGTAATACTCTTAGAACACATCTAGGATTAAGTGAAAAGCAAATTGAGGAGAATTAAAGCAGACGAAATGTCTGCTTTTTTATTTTTGTAGAAAAGATGTTTTTAGATATATGCATTATTTATTAGCAATAATTAACAAGTATTCAAGCGGTAAATGAGATGGAAGTGATTAAAACAACGAATATGTACGAATGCAAAATAAGGTTTGAACAACATATGGCATTTTTATGAATATTACTGTAAAAAAATAATTTTTTAAAAATTTTCAATAATAATACTTTACAAAAATTAAAAAATTAGTAGAATAAGAATTAGTAAGAATCGTCTGATAAATATATAGAGAAAAACAGAATTATCAGAAAATTCTTTAATAGCTATCGTTAAGAATTAGGGAGGGTACAAAATGAAAAAGAAACAAATGAAAAAACTAACAGCAGTTGTAGCACCGGTTTTAGCAATGAGCATGGCGTTAACAGCATGTTCTACATCAGGTGGAGATAAGAAGACAAGCACAAATTCAAGTGGAGATAGCAAGTCAGAGGGAAAATTAGCAGCAAAACAAGTGCTAAATCGAACAGTAACACAAGAGATTCCGACGATGGACTCTTCAAAATCAACTGATACAGTATCTTCACAAATGCTAGGTAATACGATGGAAGGGTTATATCGTCTTGATAAAGACAATAAGCCGATTCCAGCAGCAGCAGAATCTAGCACGAAAAGTGAAGATGGTAAAAAATATACGTTCAAACTACGCAAAGATGCAAAATGGTCAAATGGAGATCCAGTAACTGCGAAAGATTTCGTATACGCTTGGCAACGTCTATTAGATCCAAAAACAGCTGCTGAGTATGCATTTATCGCATTCCCGATTAAAAATGCAGAAGTAGTAAATAAAGGAGAAAAACCTGTAACTGAATTAGGAGTAAAAGCAGTAGATGATCTTACGCTTGAAGTTGAGTTAGAGCAAGCAGTACCGTACTTCTTAAACTTAGTAGCATTCCCATCATATTATCCATTAAACGAAAAGTTCGTTAAAGAAAAGGGCGAGAAGTTCGGTTTAGAGTCTGATACAACTGTCTATAACGGACCGTTCGTTCTTAAAGATTGGAAGCATGAACAAGGATGGCAATTAAAGAAAAATGATCAATATTGGGATAAAAAGACTGTGAAACTGGAAGAAGTTAACTTTAGTGTTGTTAAAGAGGCTGCGACTTTAGTCAATCTATATGATAGCGGTCAAGTTGACTTTGCTTTATTAAATGGAGAGTTCGTTGATAAATATAGAAGCAAGAAAGATGAATTTGGCACATATTCACAAGTAAGTACGTATTTCATTCGTATGAACCAAAAACGTGATGGACAAGACACGCCATTAAAGAGCAAAAAATTACGTGAAGCAATTGCGTTATCAATTGATAAAAAGAATTTAGCAAATGTAATTTTAAATGATGGATCAAAAGAAGCTGACTTCTTAGTGCCAAAAGGATTAGCAACTGGACCGGATGGTAAAGATTTCCAAGAGACGTTTAAAAACGGTTTGAAACCAAATGCTAAAAAAGCGGCTGCAGCTTGGGAAGAAGCGAAAAAAGAACTTGGAAAAGACCAAGTTACGATTGAATTCTTAAACTACGATACTGGTAATGCGAAAAAAGTTGGCGAATATATTAAAGATCAGATTGAGAAAAACTTAAAAGGTGTAACAGTTAATATTAAACTTCAACCATTTAAGCAAAAACTAAAATTAGAAACTGAACAACAATATGATATTTCGTATGGCGGATGGAATCCGGATTATGCAGATCCAATGACGTTCTTAGATATGTTTGAGACTGGACATTCTCATAACCAAATGAGCTTCTCTGACCCTAAATATGACGGCATGGTGAAAAAAGCTGGAACGGAATTAATGAGCGATGCGAAAAAACGTTGGGAAGAGTTAGGAAAAGCTGAAAAAACATTACTTGAAGAAGATGTAGCGATTGTACCTTTATATCAACGAGGAGATTCTTATGTTTTACAACCAAATGTAAAGGGAGTAGTAAAACATAATATCAGTCCAGAATTTAGCTTTAAGTGGGCATATGTGACTGAAAAATAATAGAGTTGAAAAAGCATTTAAAAGTGGCTTAGCTACTTTTAAATGCTTTTTTTGTGAGCTTAAAATACTAATTTTTAGTGTGGTTAAATAGAAGAGAATAAGGTGTATAGTATGTACATATAGTAGATGGGGGATAAATCATACTAAATTAAAAAAATCAGAATATTTAAAATTAAACTATTTACAAATACGAAAAAAAGAGTAGAATAACATTAGTTGTAATTTTCTGAAAAACGAATCTTTAGTAAGGGGTCTCTCAAGGATTGGTAATGTACATATAATTAGGGAGGGTATAAAAATGAAGAGAAAAAAGCTGAAAAAGTTAACGGCAGTTGTAGTACCAGTCTTAGCGATGAGTGTTGCATTGACAGCATGTTCTGGGGCAGGTGGGGAAAAGAAAACGACTACTACATCAAATAGTGGGGAAGAAAAAAAATCTGATATTAAATATGCAGCGAAACAAGTATTAAATCGTACGGAAAACCAAGAAATTCCGACGATGGATACTTCTAAATCTACTGATACATTAGGTTCGCAAATTTTAGGGAACACGATGGAAGGCCTATATCGCCTTGATAAAGATAATAAGCCAATTCCTGCTGCGGCAGAGTCTAGTACGAAAAGTGAAGATGGTAAAAAGTATACGTTTAAACTGCGAAAAGATGCAAAATGGTCAAATGGTGATCCTGTAACAGCGAAAGATTTCGTTTTTGCATGGAAGCGCTTACTTGATAAGAATACTGCGGCAGAATATGCATTTATTGCTTACTATATTAAAAATGCAGAAGCGATTAATAAAGGAGAAAAACCTGTAACTGAATTAGGAGCGAAGGCGGTAGATGATTACACGCTAGAAGTAGAATTAGAAAAACCGGTACCGTATTTCTTAAATTTATTAGCATTCCCATCATACTATCCATTAAATGAAAAATTCGTAAAAGAAAAAGGTGATAAGTACGGTTTAGAAGCAGATACAACTGTGTATAATGGTCCATTCGTTATGTCTTCATGGAAACATGAACAAGGTTGGCAGCTGAAGAAAAATGATAAGTACTGGGATAAAAAGACTGTGAAATTAGAAGAAATTAACTATAGTGTAGTAAAAGAGGTTGCAACGAAAGTAAACTTATATGATACAGGATCAATTGATTTTACATTACTATCAGGAGAGTTTGTAGATAAATATAAATCGAACAAAGAAGAATATGGTGAGTATGCTGAATCAAGTACATTCTTCTTACGTTTAAATCAAAAACGTAACGGACAAGATACGCCTTTAAAGAGCAAAAAACTTCGTGAAGCAATTGCATTATCAGTTGATAAAAAAGGATTGGCGAATGTAATTTTAAATAATGGATCAAAAGCAACAGATCAATTGGTTCCAAAAGGACTTGCGACAGGGCCAGATGGTAAAGATTATCAAGATACATTTAAAAATGGTCTGAAATATAATCCGAAAAAAGGAGCAGCAGCGTGGGAAGAAGCGAAAAAAGAACTTGGAAAAGATCAAGTTACAATTGAATTGCTAAGCTATGATGATGGAACTGCGAAAAAGATTGCTGACTATGTAAAAGATCAAATTGAGAAAAATCTAAAAGGTGTAACGATTAATACGAAAATTCAGCCGTTCAAACAAAAATTAAAATTAGAAACTGCGCAAGATTATGAAATTTCTTATGCAGGTTGGAGTCCAGACTATGCGGATCCAATGACATTTATTGATATGTTTGAATCGAAGAGCCCGTACAACCAAATGAGTTATTCAAACCCAAAATACGATGAAATGGTAGGGAAAGCAGGTAATGAATTAATGAGTGATGCGAAAAAACGCTGGGAAACGTTAGGGAAAGCTGAAAAATTATTCCTTGAAGAAGATGCAGGGTTAGTTCCTTTATATCAAACAGGGAGATCGTACGTAATGAAACCGAATGTAAAAGGAATTGTGAAACATAACATCAGTCCAGAATATAGCTTTAAGTGGGCGTATGTAACTGAGGATGGCGGAAAAAAATAAAGTGAAAGCATTTCAAAAGTGGCTGAGCTGCTTTTGAAATGCTTTTTAGTATGTATAAGGGAATAAATCTCGTTAGCCTATTGAGAATCGGGTAGATAATTAGGAAGGTTCTATCGGAGGAATTTAGAGAGGTCAGTAAGTAGTAAGACAGATGATAGTAAGAGACCTCATGCTAATAAGAAAAATATAGAACGTAGTAATAGAGTGGAATAAGGGGAGGGATGTTTACATATAGTAGACGGGGGATAATTCATATAGTAGTTAAAACAACAAGTTACTATAATAAAAAAATAAATATTTAGAAAATTTACAAAAATACTTTACAAAATTTAAAAAAACAGTAGAATATTAATTAATAAGAATTTTCTGATAACGAAAGTTAGTAGAGAATTTCTAAATGTTAATATCGTACATATAATTGGGGAGGGTACAAAAAAATGAAGAGAAAAAAGATGAAAAAATTGACAGCGGTCGTAGCACCAGTTTTAGTAATGAGTATGGCATTAACAGCTTGCTCTGGATCAGGAGATAAAGAGAAGGCAAGCACAACACCAAAAAGCGGTGAAAAAGAAGGCGGAAAGCTAGCGGCGAAGCAAGTGCTTAATTTAACAGAGTCTCAAGAGATTCCATCTATGGACTCTGCTAAAGCGACAGACCAAGTATCGTTTCTAGCTTTAAACAACGTAATGGAAGGTTTATATCGACTTGATAAAGATAATAAAGCAACACCAGGAGTTGCTGAATCATATAAAAAGAGTGAAGATGGTAAAAAGTATACATTTACATTAAATAAAAATGCAAAATGGTCAAATGGAGAGCCTGTAACAGCGAAAGATTTCGTGTTTGCTTGGAAACGTGCGGTAGATAAAAATACAGCAGCAGAATATGCATACATTATGTTTGATTTAAAGAACGCAAAAGCAATTAATGATGGGAAAGCACCACTTGATACGTTAGGTGTAAAAGCTGTAGATGATTACACATTAGAGGTAGAATTAGAAAATCCAGTTCCTTACTTTGTAGAATTAACTTCATTCGGAACATTCTATCCGTTAAATGAAAAATTCGTAAAAGAAAAAGGTGAAAAATTTGGTTTAGAAGCAGATACAACGTTATACAACGGACCGTTTACATTGACAGACTGGAAACATGAAGAAGGATGGAAATTAAAGAAAAATGCACAATATTGGGATAATAAAACAGTGAAGTTAGATGAAATCAACTTTAACGTAGTAAAAGATAGCGGTACACGTGTAAACTTATATGAAAGTGGACAAATCGATCGTGCGGGACTTACATCTGAAATGGTTGACAAATATAAATCAAATCCAGACTTCTATACACAAAAAACACCATCAACGTTCTTCTTACGTTTAAACCAAAAACGTGGTGGGCAAGATACAGTGTTAAAGAGCAAAGATCTACGTTTAGCGATTGCAAAAGCGTACGATAAAAAAGGTTTAACGAATGTAATTTTAAATGACGGATCTACACCGGCAGATTACTTAGTACCAAAAGAATTTGCGAAGAGTCCAGATGGAAAAGACTTCCGTAAAGATAACGGAGATATTTTAAAAACAGATGTGAAAAAAGCAAAAGAGCATTGGGAAAAAGCGAAAAAAGAACTTGGAAAAGAGCAAGTAACGATTGAGCTATTAAACTACGATAGCGATAATGCGAAAAAAGTAGGAGAGTTCTTAAAAGGAGAACTTGAGAAAAACTTACCAGGGTTAACAGTGAACTTGAAAAATCAACCGTTTAAACAAAAGTTAAAATTAGAATCAGATTTAGATTATGATTTATCTTACGCTGGTTGGGGCCCTGATTACTTAGATCCAATGACATTCATTGATATGTTCGTTACAAATGGTCCTCATAACCAAACTGGATATTCAAATCCAAAATATGATGAAATTGTAGAAAAAGGTAAAGGCGAGCTATTAACGAAAACGAAAGAACGTTGGGATAGCTTACTAAAAGCTGAGAAAATATTACTTGATGATGCTGTAATTGCACCATTATATCAACGTGGTGATGCTATCGTTCAAAGACAGAAAGTAAAAGGTATTGTTCACCATCCGGTTGGTGGAGACTACAGCTATAAATGGGCATATATTACAGAGGATAAGTAAGATGAGGGGCGTACAATACGCCCTTTTTTCTATGCACTTTTCTTCCGTGCTCGAATATATAAAATAAAAAAGGGAGAATCCCATGAAACGAAACACATACATCGATTTCCTAGCTTATTACGGAATAGGAAGTGCTCATCCTGGTGGCTTTACGTTAACAAAACAATTGTTAGCACAACTGCCTTTTAAATATGGAGCGAATGTCCTTGAGATAGGTTGTGGTACGGGGAAAACAGCGGCGTATATGACAAGGGAATTTGGCTATAAAGTAACAACGGTTGAAAAGAATGAAATTATGATTCAAAAGGCAAAAGATAGATGGTTGTTTGAAGGGTTAGATATACAATTAATTGAAGGAAATGTAGAGCATTTACCGTGTTTGAATAACTCATTTGAGTTCGTACTTGGAGAATCAATCATCGCTTTTACAGACAAAGAAAGGGTTATCTCGGAGTGTTATCGTGTATTACAGCAGGACGGTAAGCTTGTTGTCATTGAAATGATTATTGATAGGCACATTGATAAGGGTGAGGAAGAAAAAATCGCCCAATTATATGGCATGAAAGAACTGTTAACTGAGAATGAGTGGGTACAATTATTTCAGAAAGCAAATTTTAAAAGAATTACAATTGCGGGTGGTGGCACGATTGCAGAAACAATCTCTGGCTATGTAGAAGAGCCAGAATGGAATGTATCCTCACATATTCCGAATGAGTTATATGAGGCGTGGGCACAGCATGAAAATGTACGGCTTATGTACCAACACATTTTAGGGCATCGTATTTTTATATGTGAAAAATAAAGAAAAAGAGTTGGCTAAAGGTAGCCAACTCTTTACTATGTTAAATGAAAAATAATGCAGCTAATGTAATTCCGAAGATGAAACCAAATCCGAGTTCAACACCCCAGCCACCACCGCCGCAACCACAACTACTACAACCACGACCACCACATCCGCAGCTGCTGAATCCACCACCGCATCCGAATCCACAACTATCACACCTGCTAAGGCCTCCACAAAGGTCACAACCACCGTTTGCATAAGCGTCGTAGTATCCGAACCCTGAATCAAAAGATGAGCGCTGTTGCACCGGTTCGATCCATACAGAGTTTTGTGTCACATCGATTATTTTACCTAAATGTATACGGCCATCACGGTCTTCAATCCGAACAACTTTTCCGAAATAACGTTGGCATGTATCATAACATTTTTGTCTATGCATATTCTTTCCTCCTTCCGCATTACAGTAATACGATATGTAAGGGGGACAAGTGCGGCTTGTACGAATGCCCTATCTATCATAATTGTTATAGGAAAGGGGAAATATAAGAAGAGGATATATAAGGAGGAAAAGGCATGAAATCTACAGATCAGTTTCAGACATACGAAGTACCATGGAAAGATTTTATTGAAGCGTTACGAGAGGAAATGAAGAAGCAAGTAGGGACAGATATTATTGATACAGTAGTTTGCAATTTAGAAGATGGTTTTGAAGTGTATACATATGTGCAGGGGGATTTAGATTTTGAATATAAGGAAGCGCTTGAGAGAAAATACGGAAGTGATGCGAAGACACCTAATGTGTTAACGATAATGTTATTAGCTAGTATTTATAATACAAGTGAAGAGAATATACGCTTGCATGCGGATAATAAAGAGAATCCGATTGTTGAAGTGTATGTAAAGCAATGAAACACGCTGTGGAAGGCGTGTTTTTTATTTGTATGATAAAATGTTAGAAAATTGAGAAATAAGGTGAAGGATTGGGAATTAAACATCTTAATTTAACAGTTACAGATGTAACAGCAGCTAGAGAGTTTTTAGAGAAGTATTTTGGTCTAATTTGTAGTGGAACAAGGGGAAATGGCTTTGCAGTTATGCGTGATAATGATGGATTTATACTAACTTTAATGAAAGGAAAAGAAGTTCAGTATCCAAAAACATTTCACGTAGGATTTCCACAAGAAAGTGAAGAACAAGTAGATAAGATAAATCAAAGATTGAAGGAAGATGGATTTTTGGTCGAGCCTCCTAAGCATGTCCATGCGTATACGTTTTATGTTGAAGCACCTGGTGGATTTACAATAGAAGTGATGTGTTAAGTCAAAAATCAAACTTTTTGTTATGTGTTTTTAAAATAAAAAGTAGGAAAAGTCTGTTTTAAGTGTGGAGCTTAAACAGGCTTTTTTACTTATAGTATCGGATAGGAAACGCTAGAAGGAATAATATTCAGTTCTTATAACTGTTTACATAATAAAATTATGCTGGGTTCGTTGTCCTAAAATACAAGTCATATATCTTGTTTCCTCTCATAAATTTAAACATAGGAATTTGTCTACAAAGGTGGCGAAGCCTCATCATGAAAATCCGAATTTGTGCCACGTTCATGTTGTTTCTATTTATATGTTTACCTTTATCAGCTTTTGCAAAAGGAGAGGAGGCAAAGGAAAGGGTCGTTTCACTTGTATATGACGATTCGGGCAGCATGAGAAATAACGATCGCTGGAAATATGCCAATTATGCTTTGCAAAGTTTAGTTGCGCTATTGGATGAAAAAGATAAATTTTCTTACGTTCCAATGAGTAAGCCGAATGAGCCATTAAACATTTCGTTAACGAAGGATAAAAGGCAAACAGAAATTGAGGGAATTGGAGCATGGAAAACGTATTTAAATACTCCATTTAGCGCGGTAGAAACGGCGATACAATCTATAAAAAAGGAAGCAGATATAGATGGAAAACGTGAATTTTGGCTTATTGTATTAACTGACGGGGCATTTAATGATTTAGAGAAAGATAAGGTTGGCGGAAAAGAACAAATTTTGCAGAAATTAGCCCAGTTTAAGAAAGAAATGGATGCAAAAAAGATATCGTTACATCCAGTCTTAATTACGATGGAAGAAGATTTAGGACAACAAGAAAAAGAAAAACTAAATACGTTCAAGGAAATATGGAAGAAAGAGATAAATGGTGTTACGATGCCGTCAAGCGGAGAAGATGGCATTGTAAAAAGTGTAAATCAAGTGGCAGCATTAGTTGCAAATCGTGATCCATTCTCCTCTGTTGAATCGATTGTAAAAACGAAAGTAGTGGGGAAAAGAGTAGAGATTACAACACCGTTTCCGTTAAAGCGTATGACGCTTGTACGACAATCGTCTTCTCTGCCCGATTATCAGGTCACACAAATTTCTAAACCATTACAATTACAATCTTCTTTTTCCATACATGCACCAGGAGAAGCAAAATTGTTCGGAAATATAGTTCATATAAGTACGGAAAATGAGGAAGTTATTAAACCAGGAACTTATACGATAGAAGTGGACCAGGACATTGAGAAAGAAGGACTACAAGTACTAGTTGAACCAGCGCTTAATTATACGGTTTCTACTTATGCCAAAGATGATAGTAGTCAAAAAAATGTAGAGAAAATGTATGAAGGTGTTACTGCTGTTATTGAAGCAAAGCCTACGGAGTTGCCAGTTCAGTCTTCTTACTTTCAGGCAGAATTAGAAATAGAAGGAAAACAGTACCCGATGAAGTGGGACGATAAAAAACATGTATTTTACTACGAAATGAAGATTGCTAAAGGGCTAGTGCGTGGGAAAGTTCATATGAACATAAAGGGATTTTACAGACAGACGAAAGAATTTAAAATCGAAGTAACGGAAAAACCAAAATTATCACTACAAACGATTACGAAAGATTATGAAGAAAAAGTAACAAATTTAGAGAATAGTAAACCGTTTATTATACAACCACAGTTAGATGGTAAGCCGATGACAGAAGAGGCTGTAAAGAAACTATTAAAATCTACTGGTGTCACATCTAAACAATCAATCAACTATGAAATAAAGCAACATGGAAATCAAATCTATGTTTATCCTCGTCCCTATTACTCCGACACATTTAATTTTACAGATACCGGCACCGTAGAAGCTACCATCGTAATGCAGGATTCAAAGTTACAAGAAGTAAAGAAAAACATAACATTCCATATTCAAGATGCTCCGTTTTATGAAAAATATGCGCTTATTTTTAAGTTTGTCATTCCTATCACTTTATTACTGTTAGTAGTAGGAATCATTGTTTTAGGATGGATTGTTCGGCCAAGATTTCACCGGAAAGCACTACTGTATTATGAATGGGATCAAGAGGTAGCGAAAGATTGGCTATATCAATCTGAACCAGAATTACTTCGAAATAAATGGTGGAACCATTATTTTGGGATCCCATTTAGAGCAGAAAGAAAAACTGTGCAATCCGTTACATTTATAGCGAAGAAAGGTTCGAAATCTGTCTTTGTAGCGAAAGAATCACAAGTAGTTGGAATGATTATTGATGGAATGTTTATAACAGAGGATGAAGTAGGAATGGAACATAAGACACTATATCCAAATGAACTTTTACTAATTGATAGAGGATATGGTAAGGAGATTTACAAGTACGAATGTGAATAGTAGGTAGGGATAAGAAGGGGATGGAGTATTCATTCTCTTTCCCTTTTTTCAAACAAGCAAGAATAGGAAGGTGGTTCACATGACATTACAAGTTCCAACAATATTAATTGGTTTAGGTGGAATCGGTAGTACTGTGACGCATCAAATATATGAAAAACTGCCTGAAGAGCGCCGAAAAAAGGTAGCAATGCACGTATTTGATACAGATGTGAATACATTAAGTAAATTTGATCATATTCGAAAGTTTAAGACACAAACAAGTTCTAGTAAAACGCCTAGGGAGTATATTGCAGGAGATCCAACGATCCCAGAGTGGTTTCCGATGGATCCGACTATACTTGATAAGCCATTAACAGAAGGAGCAGGACAGTTACGCGTTATTTCACGTTTAGCGTTACGTGCTGCGATGAAAGAAGATAAATTGACGTCTTTTTGGCAAGAAATCGAGAAAATTTTTCCGGTTACAAGTGATCAAACGGAATATGGTGTGCGTGTCATTATAGTAACATCACTAGCAGGCGGAACAGGTTCAGGGATGTTTCTGCAAATTGCATTATATTTACGTGAAATGCTTCGGAAGAAATTGCAGCATCATAACATTTTAATACGCGGTGCGTTTTTAATGCCGGATGTTTTAGTAAAGACGAGAACAGTTAGCGCGAAAGAATTTGAAACGGTGCAAGCAAATGGCTATGCATCGTTAAAAGAATTACATGCTATTACGCTCGGTTCTACTGGAGAATTATCAAAACGCGGCGGTGTAACAATTGAATTAGAGTATCGCCCTGATCAAGTAGATGAAGACGGAAGAACGAATCATACAATTAAACAACATCATTTACCGTACAATTATTGTTTCTTATACGATTATGAAAACCTACATGGACACCATTTACACAATTTATTAGATTATATGGAACAGATGGCAAATACAATTTATTTACAGTTATTTAGCCCGATGTCCACAAGTCATTTTGCACAAGAAGACAATCAAATTCAGCAATTAGCAGAATCAAGCGGAAAAGGACGATATTGCGGGGCAGGAACGGCAAAACTCATTTATCCGTATGAGCATGTGTTAAAATATTGTGCTTTAAAATGGGCTGTGCAAGGTTTAGATGAATCGTGGCTTCATTTAGATCAACTGTTTCAAGAGAAGAAGCAAAGATATGACCAAGATGTAAAACGTGGGATGCAGCGTGAAAAGCCGGAGAGAGGTAAAAGTTATTTAGAGGACTTGGAACATCTTGCTACCCGTCCAGAGCAAGCTCATATTTTCTATAGACAAATGTACAATGAAACACGTGAAGGAGCAGAGGGTGGTAAGCTCGGAGTTGCGAAATCAAAACTGTTTTTAGAAGCTGTAGAAAGTTATGTACAACGAACGGTGCAAAAAGATGAGGAATTAAATCGTCTGCAACATGAGTGTAAAATTTCAGCTGCGAAACTGAAAATGATGGAACAAATGAAAGGTGAAGTGGCAAGAGTGGATCATGCGGTTCGTTTATATGCGTATGCGATTCCGAGCCGTGTACATGAACATGTAACGACACTTTTATATGACATGATTGAATCAGACCGCTTTTCACCAAGTGGTTCTGAAGGGCAGTCCTATCAATTAAATACATGGTTTTTAAAGAAAACAGATCCAGTTCACCCAGTAGCAGCACGTTTTATGTTATATGAAATTCGAAAGCAGTTAGTGGAAAAAATGAATCGACTACATGAAAATAATGAACAAAAGCGAAATGTAATTCAAAACTACGATAAAAAATTTAATGTGGGTAATATCGATGGAACGGTAACGGCTGTACGCCGAGTAGAAATTGCTCAACAACAAGGCTGGTTTGGAAAAATGATTAATAATCAGCAACGTTTATTCAAAAGAGAATTTGAAGACATTATAACGCAATATGTACACAAATTAAATGAATATCGAAAAGAAATGCTATTAGAACTTGTATATCAATCGCTATATCAAGCAGTTAATAAAATGATTCAATATTGGGAAAGATTTTTTGATAATTTACATGAAACACGTGAAAATTTACTGTTTGAAATCCAAAAGCGCAGTAAGGAATTTGAAGGGAAAACAAACCCGACGAATGTATATGTATTAGCTGAGGAACAGCTGCAAGAAAAGATATGGCAAGATATGCAGCAACATTTAAATTTAGGTGTACTACCGAAAGATATATCAGCGGAAATTTATATGAGTTTGTACGGGGAATATTGTCGTGATGCGAAAACAGAAGAGATTCAGTCGAAAAAGGTAGAGGATTTCTACCGAGAACATATACTGAGCTATTGTTATGACGAACTGCAAGTACGCTATCGTGATAAATTAGAACTGAATATCATTGAAGCGTTGCGAAAAGAAGCAGATTATAAGAAACGTGATCGCGATGAATACGTTCGTGAAAAAATTGAAGACCTGTTCCATTTAGCGAGTCCATTCGTTCCGAAAGTTGCTCATCATAGGGAATTACAATATTGGGGTATACATCCTTCTTTAAAGAAAGAGCTGCAAGAGGAATTAATTCAAGAAATGTTTAAAGAAAAAGATACAGTACATGAAGCCTTTTCGCCATTTGAAGTAATCTGTTATCGAGCGCATTACGGCTTATCGCTGCAAGATTTTCCTAAATTATCATCAGGACATATTTCAAACGGATTTATGAATGATAAAGGTGACTATTTCCAATCGTATTATCGCCGTGTAAATAAATTAAATAGTAAAAAATCTAGTTTAACGCCGCATTTAGATAAGTATTGGCACTTACCAGCCTTTATGCCAGATTTAAACGCGACTCAAACAAAATTAGATTATGATAAATGTAATCGTGCATTACTATACGCATATATGTATCGCTGGATTAGTTTAGTTGCTGTTGATGGACAGTTTGTGTATCAATATAACGGTGTGGGACGTAGCTTTTTAATTCAGTCGATGGGAAAAAATATTTCAAGCGAAAGTTATAAATTACACAGAGCATTGCTTCATAATCCGTTTATTTATGAAAACATCTTGTCACGATTTGAAGAAGAGCAAGAAAAGGCGATGATACAAGGTGGACATTTATATACACATCCGTTCGTATTAGGAGCCCAAGATGTAAGATGGCTTAGAAAAGAACATGTCCACAATCTTTTAGACATGATTTTAATGTATGACCGTGAAGCGAAGTATGATCCGACGTTAGAAGAAACATCAGATGAATTATTAAGACTATTCCTTGATGAAATCGAGTTGTATTTCCAGAACTATTACGGCACAGGTGCTGATATGGTTGCAAAGAAAGAGAAAGAAATGTTTATTAAACAATTGTGGGATCGCTCGCATGCGAAAGGATATGTAGATCCAAATAGCGCTCCGTATAAAAAATGGCAAAATTTATTAAGTATTCAAGATGAAGAAGAAACGCCAAAAACGAATGTATAGTGAATGAAAAGGGAATCCTTAAAAGTGGCAATACAACTTTAGAAAAGAGGGATTCTGATGCCGTTTTTAGGAAGTGTATATCAAATATTTGGGTTATATCCGGAACTTTATTATGGGATGATTTCAGCAGAGTTGCAAGAGGAAGCTCAGAAGGAGCATCTTGAAAATAGTAGTGCAGAAGCTGAAGTGGAAGAATAAAAAAAAGTGCAGATGAAAATCTGCACTTTTTTGTTAGTATTAAAATGGTGAAATAACCTCAAGTGAATTATTATTTTTGAATAATAATTCATTTGAGGTTATTATGATTTTCATTACATTGTATGTAATGAAAATTGTATGAAAATCAATGTAATAAAATGCATATGAATATTAAGGTGGAAAACAACAATGTTTTTGAGAAAATAATTATGTATAAAAATAACATTTGATACATAATCAGCCGATTATTTTTGAGTGATTTATTATTGACAATATAATTAATTGTATGATAAATTCAATCAGCATTCTTAATGGTTTTTTGGTATGGTTAATATTTTGAAAATTCAATACGGTATAAAGAGATTGATTTTTCTGTTTTTATTGAGACGGGTTACTAAGTCTATAGGGGAAGTGAACTATGTATATTTTTATTTTTAAAATAGAACAGTAATAAAGAATGTAACAAGTAAGAGATAAACTTGAAAAAGAGGTTTCAAAGAATGAGTCTTTTCATAAAGAAAGCAATGGATGAAGAAAAGAAAAAAGTATTGAATCAAACTTTAGGAGCGATTGATTTAACTCTTTTAGGTATTGGAGCAATTATTGGTACAGGTATTTTCGTATTAACTGGTATTGTAGCAGCGAAACATGCTGGTCCGGCGATTGTATTATCTTTTGTATTAGCGGCAATTATATGTGCATGTGTAGCTTTCTGTTATGCTGAATTTGCATCTACAGTTCCAGTTTCGGGAAGTGTATATTCATATACATATATGACACTAGGTGAGATTTTTGCATTTATAGTTGGCTGGTGTGTTATGCTGGAGTATTTATTAGCGACTTCTGCGGTTGCAGCAGGCTGGTCAGCATATTTTCAGTCATTGCTACTAGGTTTTAATATTCACATTCCTACGGTTTTTGCTTCGGCACCAGGAATGGGGAAGGGTGGAATCATTGATTTACCAGCAGTTCTTATTATTTTAGTTGTTACATTTTTATTAAGCCGTGGTGCAAAAGAAAGTGCACGAATTAATAATATAATGGTTATTATTAAACTGGCTGTTATTGTAGGATTTATTGTTGTAGGGACACAATATGTAAGACCAGAGAATTGGCAACCATTTCTACCGTTTGGTTTTCACGGTGTGGTAGGGGGCGCTGCTACTGTATTTTTTGCTTTTTTAGGATTTGATGCAGTTGCAACAGC
This sequence comes from Bacillus sp. RB3, assembly GCF_030164735.1. Taxonomy (NCBI): domain Bacteria; kingdom Bacillati; phylum Bacillota; class Bacilli; order Caryophanales; family Bacillaceae; genus Bacillus; species Bacillus sp. RB3. The sequence continues at coordinate 70,328 of NZ_JASNGE010000013.1, read as the reverse complement.
CGCAGAGGAAGTGAAGCGTCCACAACGTAACGTGCCAATTGGGCTACTTGTTTCCTTGTTCATTTGTACCGTTCTATATGTAGGTGTTTCATTCGTGCTAACTGGAATGGTTCCGTTTACGGAATTAAATGTTGCTGATCCGGTTGCATATGCGTTGCGCACTGTAGGAGAAGATAGAATTGCTGGGTTGTTATCGGTGGGAGCGATAGCAGGGCTAACAACAGTTCTGTTAGTAGCTATGTTTGCATTTGTTCGTGTATCTTACTCGATGAGTCGAGATGGACTGTTACCAAAAAGACTTTCAAGTGTCCATAAACGTTTACAAACTCCATTTTTTAATACGTGGGTTACAGGTATACTAGCAGCTTTATTAGCGGGATTAGTGGATTTGAATTTATTAGCTAATTTAGTGAATATGGGAACGATAACAGCATTTGTGTTTGTATCTATAGCTGTCATTGTATTAAGAAAGACACATCCTAATATGAAGAGGCCATTCCGTGCCCCTCTAGTACCTTTTTTACCTATCGTTTCAATAGTAAGTTGTATATATTTGGCATTGAACCTTTCTAAGCTTACTTTAATTAGTTTTGTGGCATGGATTATAATAGGGGTTTTCATATATTTTGTATATGCTAAAAAACATAGTAATGTTAGAAATAGAAATAAAGTATAGTCCATTGAAATAATACTTGTAATGGAAATGAAAACACGCTACTTATTCATATAAGAACAAGTAGCGTGTTTTTTCTATTTAATAATCCCATTTTCTAAAATTTTAATAGTTGGTGCCACTTTCACATTAGCTTTTGAAAAGGCACTCGGCCAATCATCTTCGACTTGTTTCCATTCTTTATATTGAAACGCTCTCGCATAATCACCAAATCCGAATGGATCAAGTTGCTGTTTTTGAATGTTGTGGATTAAATCGTTCAAATCTTTGTTTAGTTGTTTTGTAATAAGAGAAGTTAATTTCTTTCTATCTTTGTCTATATCCATATTGAATGTAAGTTCAGAGACAGCAATTTTCAAATCCATTTTAACATGAAATTTGAAGTGGTTATCGCTATAATCTGTATGGATATCACGATCCATGCTAAGAACATTTATTGTTACGAAATCGCCGCCATCGGTATCTTTTAAATCACTATTACTTTCAACTGAAGTAGAAGGGATTTTCAATGTAAGCGAAACCGGTGTATTCGCTTTCTTTTGTAACAAAAGAAGAAGGGCGCTTTCATAACGATTTAATGACATTTTATAAATTCCGCGAGAAGTTAATAGCGCGGAACCAGTAACGATAACATCCTTTTTACCTTTTTTTATTTCTGAAATAGCAGGTGTTATACCTTTATTAAACGTTTGCCTGTGAAATTCATGGAATGTCGTAAAAACGGTCCGATTGTACAGTTTGTTCGTATTAATTAAATCTGTTAAATACTCGGGAAGGGCAGGCTTATCTTTAAAGTTATTATATATAACTGAAGAAATTGGACCGTCTACTGCAACCATGCGCATGTTTCCAGTGTTTTTAGGATCACGATACCAAACATCAAGGTAAGGCATAGCCCCTTCTTGTTTTAAAAAATTTGTGCTAAATAAAATGAGCTGTAACTTTTCTGTAGATACTAAACCGCCACTTGAACTATTAAACGTTGCTTTTGCTTCTCGAGGTGTACGTACTTTAGCTTCATGTGTTTCGTACTTTTTTTCTACGTCTTCATTAAAAATAGGATTTACGTGGTACACAATTAATTTTCCTTTTGCTTTTGCATCAAAGCCGTAAATTAATGAAATCGATTGTTTTTCTAAGTCGAGTCGATCTCCACAGCCTGTTAAAAAGGTTATGAGAAAGTAAAGTATAGTGAAATGAATAAAGCGCCTCATTTAAACTCTTCTCCTTTTCCAATGCTGATAAAGTGTCATGTATAAGAGAAATACGACCGGGAATAGAAAAACGATAAAATAACTTGCAGTTCCCCAAAATTCTCGCAACGCACTTATTTGGTAAGAGGAAGGGATATAAAAGAATAAGATGAAGATACACCCGAATAATAAACCATAAATAGGTAATGAACTGCTTTTTTTGTTAAGTAATTGATTAATTCCATCTGAAGCAGTGAAAATATAAGGAATACAGGAATCAAAAATGATAAAGAGATAAAATGACAAAAAGATAATTTCAAATCGTTCCAGAAAAGAAAAGTGAAATGGTGTAACGAGAGAAAGGGTAGGCCATAAAAACTTAGTTATACCATCTGGGCTAAAATAAAGGAAAGAAACGAACGTCACTTGCAGGTAAACGAATAAAGTAATCATATTTGCAATAACAATCCCTTTTTTTGCAGATGATTTATTACTGAGGTAAGGATAAAGGACGAATGCAAACTCAAATCCGAGAAAGGCAATAATAGTTGATTTTACTGTGTTGAAAACTGGTATCCATCCCTCTTTAAGGAGAGGAAGAAGATAGATCCAATGCCCATCTTTAAGTGGGATAAATAATAGTAATGGCATCCAGAGTGTAAATAAGACAGTAAAAACAGCATAGCGGCTAATAATAAGAACACCTTTACATGCGAGCATTACCATTGGAATAGATAATAGCATCATGATTAAAAACATTGGAGATCTAGGCAAAATCCAAATGTGAATAACGTATAAGAGGGAAAAAATTAAAGAAACCGCTGCAAGAACAGCATATAAAATCCAAAAAATCATTCCTACTCTTCCTAACCATTTTCCAAGATAACGAGTTAGCACATCAAGTAAATGGTAACCAGGATGCTTCTCCATGATTTTTACAATACATAGACTGACTAAAGTAGTGATAGCGCATCCTATAATAATAGACATCCAGCCATCTGTATTCGCCCCTTGGGCCACTTCACGTGGCAGTGTAAGTACACCGAATCCTACTTGAACACCACTAATCGTTAAAATGTATTGAAATAAACTAATCTCCCTCTTTACACGCTTTGTCACTTATCTTCCTCCTTTTCTTCTATATCCGGTTGTCGATTTTCTTGTTTTAAGTTAAGGGATAGTGGTCGTTTCTTCATTAGTTTCCATGGCAAACGCACAAGAACGTCTTTTAAATCCGTAGCAAATGATGGAGAAAAAGGACTACCGTAAGGAACACCAAGTGATTCCATAGAAAGAATATGGATGATGATAACTGACATTCCAACCATAATTCCAATGACTCCGAATAAAGAAGCGATTATCATCATTGGAAAGCGAAGAATCCGAACTCCTGCTGACATTTCCAGATTGGGAATGATAAAAGAAGCGACTGCGGTAATAGATACGACGATAACCATAACATTACTTACGATTCCTGCTTGAACTGCAGCTTGTCCAATGACAATCCCTCCTACGACGCCAATTGTTTGTCCGACGGGACCGGGAAGTCGAACTGCAGCTTCGCGTAGCATTTCAAGTACTAATTCCATCAAAAGTGCTTCTAATATAGGCGGAAAAGGAATTTTGGCTCGAGATTCTCCAATTGTTAACAATAATTTAAGTGGAATTACTTCATAATGAAAGGAAATCATAGCAATATAAAGAGCAGGAGCAAATATTGCAATAAATAGTCCAGTGAAACGAAGGAGTCGTATAAAAGATGGAATCATAGGTCTGAAGCTGTAATCATCTATCGTCTGAAAAAAGGATGAAAAGGTCATAGGTCCTATTAATACGCCTGGTGAGCGATCTACAATAACGGCAATTCGCCCATCTAGAATATGATGTGCTGTTGTGTCAGGACGTTCAGTTATTGATAATTGCGGAAAGAGAGTAAAGGAATTATCTTCAACAAATCCCTCTAATTCACCAGTAGTAAGAATCGCATCAACTTTTACTGACTCGATACGGGATGCCATTTCTTTTACGACATTTTCGTTCGCAACATCTGCTAGATAAAGCAAAAAAACCTTTGAAGTAGCTCGTTCACCAACAGTGAATTCCTTCACTTTCAATTCGCGATTTGGAATATATCGACGAATAAGTGCAAGGCTGTCGCTCGCTACCTCATTAAATCCTTCGTGTGAGCTTTTTATGGAGCTCTCTGTTGTAGGTTCTTCAATGCTCCTTTTTGGTGCCGCTTGCGTATCAAGCTCTAAAGCGGATAGTTGCCCGTTTATAAATAAAATACTTTTGCCGTGTAAAAGAGATTGTTCAATGTCTGTCCACTGTTGAACTTTTTTAATATTTCCGATAGAAACAGAGGCTTCCCAAAAATCGTCTTCATTCCACTCTTTAAATAAGAGAGGACGAAGAATGTTTACGTTAATAACAGTTTTGTCTACAAGTCCTTCCATATATATAAGTGCAGCTTCCTGTCCGTTTTTTAATGGAAAAGTGCGTGTTATTAATTCTGGAATACCGCTAAACAGTTTGGACAAGTGCTTTAAATTAAGGGAAAGGGAAGAAGAGATAGATTTATTTAATGTGTGATTAGCTTGCTCTTGGGTAGAAAAAGATTTTTCACCACGAATCCATTTATTAAAAGACCCCATTTGTTCGCTTACTCCTTGTTATGTTTTATATGGATTATTATGGATAGTTACAAGCTGACATATGCGTAGTTTAAATTTTATATTGTATATTTTTAACTTTAACGCTATAATTATAGTGTTAAAGATGGAATCGTGATATGACCTGTTATGACTCTATCGTTTTATTTATGAATAAATGGATTGGTATTTTAGCAAGATGTGCTAATAAACTACTCCACCATGATAATAACGTGCCGAAATGTGGTGCGTATATTTTCGTGGTGGAGTTTTTTTATTCTCAAAAAGGGGGAAAGACCATGAATAACAACATGGTTCATATTACAATTGACGGAAAAAAGTATACAGCGGAGCCCGGTTCAACGATATTGGGTGTTATTAATGAGAACGGGATTGAACATCCGCAAATTTGTTACGTGCCAGAAGTAGATCCTATTCAAACATGTGACACTTGTATTGTAGAAGTTGACGGAAAGTTAATGCGATCTTGTTCGACAGTAGTGATGGAAGGTATGAACATTGAACGTGCTTCTGTTCGCGCAAAAGAAGCACAAACGGAGGCGATGGATCGGTTACTAGAAAATCATTTATTATACTGTACAGTATGTGACAACAACAATGGGAACTGTAAACTCCATAATACAGCAGAATTAATGGAAATTGAACATCAAAAATATCCGTATGAACCGAAAGTAGATGTAAGTGAAGTTGATATGACGCATCCGTTTTATCGCTATGATCCTAATCAATGTATTGCATGCGGTCAATGCGTTGAGGTGTGTCAAAACTTACAAGTAAATGAAACGTTATCGATAGACTGGGAAGCGGAACGCCCACGAGTTATTTGGGATGAAGGAGTAAATATTAATGATTCTTCATGCGTTAGCTGTGGTCAATGTGTAACGATTTGTCCTTGTAACGCTTTAATGGAGAAAACGATGCTCGGTGAAGCTGGATTTATGACGGGATTAAAACCAGATATTCTTGAACCGATGGTAGATTTAATTAAAGAAGTTGAGCCTGGGTATAGCGGTATTTTTGCGGTATCAGAAGTGGAAGCGGCCATGCGTGATACTCGTACGAAGAAAACGAAAACAGTATGTACATTTTGTGGTGTAGGTTGTTCGTTTGAAGTGTGGACGAAGGGGCGTAAAATCCTTAAAGTACAGCCATCTTCAGATGCACCAGTTAACGCAATTTCCACTTGTGTAAAAGGGAAATTTGGTTGGGATTTCGTAAATTCTAAAGAACGAATAACAAAACCTTTAATTCGTAAAAATGGAACGTTTGTTGAATCTACATGGGAGGAAGCACTGAATGTAGTTGCAAATAAATTAGGCGCTATTAAAGAAGAGTACGGTAAAGGTTCTATTGGATTTATTTCTTCCTCTAAAATTACAAATGAAGACAATTATGTAATTCAAAAATTAGCTCGACAAGTATTTGGAACGAATAATATTGATAACTGCTCACGTTATTGCCAATCACCAGCAACGGATGGTTTGTTCCGTACAATTGGTATGGGCGGTGATGCCGGAACGATTAAAGATATTGCGCAATCTGGTCTTGTTATTATTGTGGGATGTAATCCGACAGAAGGTCATCCTGTTCTAGCTACACGCATTAAACGTGCACATAAATTACACGGACAAAAGTTAATTGTAGCTGATCTTCGTAAAACCGAAATGGCAGAGCGATCAGATGTCTTTATTAGTCCAAAACAAGGAACAGATCAAGTATGGTTAATGGCTGTTACGAAATATATGATCGATCAAGGTTGGCATGATCAGGAATTTATTAATGAGAATGTAAACTTCTTTGAAGATTTCAAAGAGAGCCTAGAAGAATATACACTTGAATATGCAGAAGAAGTAACAGGTATTTCAAAAGAAACACTTATTCAAATGGCTGAAATGATTCGTGATGCAGATGGTACATGTATCCTTTGGGGTATGGGGGTAACGCAAAATACAGGTGGTTCTGATACTTCCGCTGCAATTTCAAACTTACTTCTTGCAACAGGGAACTATCGTCGTCCAGGAGCAGGTGCATACCCACTTCGAGGTCACAATAACGTACAAGGTGCTTGTGATATGGGTACTTTACCAGGATGGCTTCCAGGATATCAGCACGTTACTAACGAAATGGAACGTGCGAAATTTGAAACTGCTTACGGAGTGAAAATTGATAGTGAACCAGGTCTTAATAATATTGAAATGCTTCACGCAATTGACGAAGGAAAAATGAAAGCAATGTATCTTGTCGGAGAAGATATGGCTCTTGTAGATTCTAATGCAAATCATGTACATGAAGTGTTGTCGAGCCTTGATTTCTTCGTTGTGCAAGATGTTTTCCTTTCTAAAACTGCTCAATATGCAGATGTTGTATTACCAGCAGCGCCATCTCTTGAGAAAGAAGGTACTTTCACAAATACAGAGCGCCGTGTCCAAAGATTATATCAAGTGCTTCCTACGCTAGGAGATGCGAAACCAGACTGGTGGATCGTCCAGGAGGTTGCGAATAAACTAGGGGCAAACTGGAATTATAGCCACCCAAGTGAAATCTTTGCTGAAATGGCAAGTTTATCACCATTATTCTCGCAAGCGAACTATGAAGTGCTTGAAGGATGGAACAGTTTCCATTGGGGAAGTTTTGATGGAACAAATACACCACTTCTGTTCCAAGATGGATTTAACTTCCCAGATAAAAAAGCTCGTTTTGCGATTGCTGACTGGGTACGTCCAGCTGAATTTCCAGCTGAGTTCGACCTTCACATTAACAACGGTCGTATGCTTGAGCATTTCCATGAAGGGAATATGACAAATAAATCAACAGGTATTCAAACGAAAGTACCTGGTGTTTTCGTTGAAATCTCTCCAGACCTTGCAAAAGAACGTGGCGTAAAAACAGGTTCGTTAGTTCGTCTTGTCTCTCCTTTTGGAGCATTAAAATTACGTGCACTCGTTACAGATCGTGTAAAAGCGAATGAGTTATATTTACCGATGAACTCTACAGATAACGAAACGGCAATTAATTTCTTAACAGGTCCTGCTGTGGATGTACGTACGAATACACCTGCGTATAAACAAACGAAAGTGCGTATGGAAGTGTTAGAAGTTGATGGCGAAAATCCGATGCCAAAAGCGAACCCACGCAATAAAAAACGTCACCCTCAAGCTGGAATTGAGGTACATCGTAAGTGGGCACGTCCAGGGTATGTGCATTTAACGGATAAGTAGGAGGAGAAAACTATGGCTGCACCTATAAAAATGATTCAAAAACAAGAATTAACTGAGGAAGAAATAAAACAGCAAAAATTAGATGATTTAAAGGAGCTTTTAACTAATAATGAAGAAGCTCTAAATCAGATGTTTAATATAGTAGGGGAATTAAATGACATTGGAATGCTAGAAGCTGCAAATTCTATGCTGAAAGCGAAAGAACCAATTGCAAAGATCGTTCTAGGTCAAGTAACTCGTGAGCCTGTTACAAATTTAATTAATAATATGATGGGTGCTGCAGGGGCGTTAACTGAACTTGACCCAGAACTTACGAAAAAGCTTATAGGTAGTTTATTAGTCGGGCTAGAAGAAGGTAATGAACATCTAGAAAGTAATAAAAAAGTAGGGGTATTCGATCTTATGAAAGTATTGAAAGACCCAGATATTAACCGTGCTATCGGGTTTGGGCTTCATTTCTTAAAAGGTATGGGGAAAGGGTTAAAAGACGAATAAACTTCATGAAGTGAACCTTTCCGCCTAAATATTTGTACGAAATAGTTTGGGCGGAAGGCTCATTTTGGTAAAATATATAATAAAGTAAAATGAGGCTTTTGGGAGGTATGATTGTATGTCAAAAAAAGTACATGAATTTAATGATATGATACGAAAACTTCGAAAAGAACTTTTCGGAAAAGGACCAGAACGAATTCATACTGTTTTTGCAGAAAATATGGCTATAGCGACTCTTTATGGAAACTTAACACCTACTGAAAAATTTATTTCAAGTACGATGGACGGTGCGGAAATGGTTCATATGGCTAGAACGAAAATGATTCAAGAGGTGTATGCTGTGAATTCACGTGAACATTTGGAGGAACTTGTTGGAGCGAAATTAGTGAATTTGTTTTCAGATATGAAAGTAGAAGAAGATATTGCAGTTTCTGTATTTGTTTTTGATAAAAATATAACGTGAGAGAAGGATACTGATCGTGAAACCGATACAGGTAGAAAGAGAAATCTTTCGTTATGAACAAGGAGCATTTAAACATATAGAGGACAGCATTGTAACAGAGTTTCCTGTCACCATTAAAATGAACGGACAGGAGTTTGTTACAATGGTTAGTACTCCAGAATATATAGAAGATATGGTAATAGGCTTCTTAGCGTCTGAAGGAATCATTCGGAAGTATGAAGATATTGATAGTGTATGGGTGCAGGAGAAAGAAGGATTTGTGCATGTAACAACGACAAAAGTAAATCCGTATTATGAACAAATGCAAAATAAACGCTATATTACGTCTTGTTGTGGTATGAGTAGGCAAGGGTTTGTTTTTGCAAATGATGCACTAAGTGCAAAAAAAATGAAGGGTGTCCATGTACAGGTTGCTGCAGAGGATTGTTTTCGGTTAATGAAAGAAATGCAGCAATCTGCGGATACGTTTCATCATACTGGTGGGGTTCATAATGCAGCTTTATGTGATGTGAATGGTATTATTTTAAGTCGAATGGATATTGGTAGGCATAATGCATTAGACAAAATTTACGGTTATTGTTTAAGAAACGATATTTCTATAAAAGATAAAATCATTGTTTTTAGTGGTCGTATTTCTTCGGAAATATTATTGAAAGTTGCAAAAATCGGTTGTGAAATTATACTATCAAAATCAGCTCCAACTGAGTTAGCTTTGCAACTAGCGGAAGATTTAGGTATTACGACAATAGGATTTATTCGTAATCACTCCTTAAATGTATATACCCATCCAGAACGTGTTTTAAATATAAAATAAAAGTGAGGCAATGAAGATGAAATCAGTTACATTAGACAAGTTGCAACGTCCGTTAAAGGATTTACGTATTTCAGTTACTGATCGCTGTAATTTTCGCTGTCGATATTGTATGCCAGAAGAAATATTTGGTCCTGATTACTCGTTTTTGTCTAATGATAAAATTTTATCTTTTGATGAAATTGAAAGGATAACACGTATTTTCGTTTCTTTAGGTGTGAGAAAATTACGGATTACGGGCGGAGAACCGTTACTTCGAAGAGGGCTTCCAAAGCTTATTGAGCGCCTTAATAAAATTGATGGTGTAGAAGATATCGGTTTAACAACCAATGGATCGTTACTTAAAAAGTTTGCTCCTGATTTATATAAGGCGGGACTATCACGTGTAACAGTTAGCTTAGATTCCTTAGAAGAAGAGCGGTTTTTCTATTTAAATGGTAATAGGAGCAAAGTGCAAAGGGTTCTGGAAGGAATACAGGCTGCAGCTGAAGTTGGAATGAAAATTAAAATAAACATGGTCGTTCAAAAGGGAAAAAACGAACAGGACATTTTGCAGATGGCGCAATATTTTAAGGAAAATAAGCATATTCTTCGTTTTATTGAGTATATGGATGTTGGAAATTATAATGGTTGGGATTTAAAAGAGGTCGTCTCTAAACAAGAAATAGTAGATACGATTCATCAAGTTATGCCGTTAGAACGGATAGAAGCAAATTATTCTGGTGAAGTGGCTACTAGGTATCGTTATATAGGAAGCGATGAGGAAATAGGTATTATTTCATCAGTAACAGATTCTTTTTGCTCATCATGTACGAGAGCTCGTATTTCTGCAGAAGGAAAATTATATACTTGCTTATTTGCTTCTAAAGGAAATGATTTAAGAGAATTGCTTCGTTCTGAACATACAGATGAGGACATTACAGATGTAGTACGCGATATATGGAATAATAGGGAAGATCGTTATTCAGATGAACGCTTAAATCATACAAATAAGAAAACAATACCTAAAATTGAAATGTCACATATCGGTGGTTAATATATAAAGCTAGCTTCATAGTGAAAAATGGAAAATTTACAAGAGTTGTGGATTTTCTATTTTATAGTAAAAGTGATGATTGATATCTCTGTAAAAGATGTGCAGAGAAATTAAGCAGCATTCAAAAACCTTTATTTTGAGGAGGTTTTTTGAAGCTGCTTTTTTATTTGGAGAAAATGGAGGAATGGGTAATGGCATTTCATAAGCCGGAACAAATTGCTGAGCTTGTCATTGAGGCCGGTGTTCAAAAAGTAAGACAGACATTGCCAGCGATGCTTATTCTCGGTTTTTTAGGAGGAGCGTTTATTGCGATAGGTTTTTTACTTAACATTCGAGTTTTAGGGAATTTACCTGAGCGCTGGGGAAGTCTAGTGAATGTTTTAGGAGGAGCAGTATTTCCTGTTGGACTCATGCTCGTAGTATTAGCAGGAGGAGAATTAATTACGGGAAATATGATGTCACTGTCTATGGCGCTTTATGCAAAGAAAATTACATTGATAAGTGTACTGAATAACTGGGTTTGGATTACTCTCATGAATTTTATTGGGGCAATTTTCGTTGCGTATTGCTTTGGGCATCTTGGCGGATTAACAGAGGGAGAGTATTTAAATAAAACGGTAGCGATAGCGGAAGGGAAGTTACATGAATCATTTGGGAGAACTTTAATTTTAGCAATTGGTTGTAATTGGCTCGTTTGTCTTGCTCTTTGGCTCGCTTACGGGACGAGTGATTTTGTCGGAAAAATCATCGGAATTTGGATTCCAATTATGGCATTTGTAGTGATTGGATTTCAGCAAGTAGTAGCAAATATGTTTGTCATTTCCGCTGTTATTTTTGCTGGTCATCTAACGTGGATGGATTTGGCTAAAAATTTTGTTCCTGTTTTTATCGGAAATGTAATTGGAGGAGCTGGGTTTGTTGGTTTTGCTTACTTTGCTTGTTATCAGAAACAACATTCTAATATGAAATAGAGTTCTTGAGAGGAAGGGTATGTAATGGCTGATCGGTATTCACGACAACAGTTGTTCAAACCAATTGGGAGTAAAGGACAAGAAAAAATTCGAAATAAACATGTGTTAATTGTAGGGGCAGGCGCATTAGGAAGTGCAAGTGCCGAAAGTTTCGTACGTGCAGGTGTTGGCAAGTTGACGATTATTGATCGTGACTACGTTGAATGGAGTAATTTACAAAGGCAACAATTGTACTCTGAACAAAATGCGAGAGAGAAAATGCCGAAAGCAATTGCTGCAAAAAATCGGTTAGAACAAATTAATTCGGAAGTACAAATACATGCTTTCGTAATGGATGCAACTTCAGAAAATATGGAAGGTCTATTAAAAAATGTAGATGTAATCATTGATGCAGCAGATAATTTTGATATTCGATTTGTAATAAATGATTTATCACAAAAACATAATATTCCTTGGGTATATGGTTCTTGCGTTGGATCGTATGGTATGAGTTATACAATTATTCCGCAAGAGACACCGTGTTTACATTGTATGCTGAAAAATATTCCTGTTACAGGTGTGACATGTGATACCGCTGGAATTATTAGCCCGACTGTTCAAATCGTCGCAGCATATCAAGTGGCAGAAGCACTCAAAATTTTAGTGGAAGATTTCTCAGCAATTAGAAAAACATTTTTCATGTTTGATATATGGAGTAATCAAAATCATTTTATAAAATTAGGGAAAATAAAAACAGACGCTTGTCTCTCATGCGGTTTGAATCGAACTTATCCTTATTTATCATACGAAAATCAAACGAAAGCAGCTGTTTTATGCGGAAGAAATACAGTTCAAATTAGAACAGTAGACAATAGGAAATACAATTTTGATGATATAGAAAAAGTATTACAAAAACTGGGGAAAGTAGATCGGAATCCGTATTTACTATCTTGCCAATTCGATGATTACCGCGTGGTTGTTTTTCGAGATGGTCGTGTTTTTATTCATGGTACAAATGATATTTCGAAAGCGAAACAACTATATTATCGCGTATTCGGTTAATAGAGAGGGTGTCAACAATGGAAAGAAGAGTGCCAATTACGGTTGAAGAAGCTGTTCGTAAAGTGATGGGATTTGCTGATAAAGGCTTAAAGGAGCTATTACCAATTGAATTAGCTTATGGACGTATATTAGCAGAGGATTTAGTAGCTGACCATGATGTACCGTCATTTAATCGTTCGCCATATGACGGATTTGCTATTCGAGCAGAAGATACTAATTTAGCAAGTTATGAAACGCCAATTGTATTTGAAGTAGTGGGTGAAATTGGTGCAGGATCGCTATTCCATGAGAAAGTAGCTCCGTTTCAAGCAGTTCGAATTATGACGGGAGCACAAATTCCGAATGGGTGTGATGCGGTTGTTATGTTAGAGCTGACTCGTCAATATGAGAAGAATGGCAACAATTATATGGAAGTGAAGCGATCATTCAAAAAGGGCGACAATATTTCTTTTCAAGGTGAAGATGCTCGTAAAGGAACGGTTCTTGCAAAGAAAGGATCGTACATTAATCCAGGTATTTCAGCTCTTCTTGCTACATTCGGTTATAGTGAAGTACCAGTTGCGAGAAAGCCTGTAATTGGACTGTTAGCGACTGGGAGTGAATTACTGGATGTCAATGATTCATTACAGCCAGGGAAAATCCGAAACAGTAATACGTACATGATATTGTCTCAAATTCGAAGAGCGGGCGGAAGAGTAAAATATTTTGGGAAGTTTAGTGATGATTTTAATACGTGTTTTACAGCTGTGAAAGAAGCGCTTGGCCAAGTAGATATGTTAATTACAACGGGCGGTGTATCAGTAGGAGATTATGATTATTTACCAGCTATTTACGAAAAGTTAGGTGCATCTGCTCTTTTTAATAAAGTTGCAATGCGACCAGGAAGTGTTACGACTGTAGCACAATTAAATGGCAAGTTATTATTTGGTTTATCAGGAAATCCATCAGCTTGTTACGTAGGGTTTGAATTATTCGTAAGACCGTGTATTCGGACGTATATGTTTAGTGAAAAAGTACATTTAAAAAGAGAAAAAGCGTTATTAGGAGAAGATTTTCTAAAACCGAATCCATTTACAAGATTTGTACGAGCAAAATTGCAATATGATGAGGGGAAATTAATCGCTTATCCATCAGGGTTTGATAAATCTAGCTCAGTTTCTTCATTGGCAAAATCCAACGCGTTTATCGTATTGCCGGGCGGGACAAGAGGATATAAAAAAGATATGTTTGTCGATGTTCTTTTATTAGAAGATAACGAAGGTAGTGAATGGCCTTGGACATTTCATAAAGTGAGAGGTGGTTTTAATGGAACAAGTGCTATTTGAGATTGTAGATAATCCGATTTTAGTTGAAGAAGTAACGAATAAAGTCGGAAGAAGAGAAGCAGGTGCGATTACAACATTTATTGGTACGGTGAGAGAATTAACAAAAGGAAAACGAACGCTACATTTAGAGTATGAAGCATATAAACCGATGGCAGTAAAACAACTTATGAGAATTGGAGAAGAAATTAGTGAAAGATGGCCGGATACAAAAGTAGCAATTACGCACCGTGTAGGGCGGCTAGAAATAATGGATATTGCGGTAGTCATTGCAGTTTCATCACCGCATCGTAAAGTAGCTTATGAAGCGAATGAGTACGCGATTGAACGTATAAAACGAATTGTTCCAATTTGGAAAAAAGAATTTTGGGAAGATGGAACGATGTGGATTGGAGATCAACTTGAAAATACACCATATCCAGAAGGAAAACCAAAGAAGGAAGAATGAGAAAATGATTATAATTTTATTGTTTGCAAATTTGCGTGAGGAAGTTGGATCGGATCGATTAGTGATTTCAGAAAAGCAAGAAATGACAGTGCAACAATTAAAAGAATGGCTCAAAGCCAGCTATTGTTTACAATCGTTGGATAAAGTGATGGTCGCTGTTAACGAAGAGTTTGTAATGAATGAAGAGATGATAAAAGTTGGAGATATAGTCGCATTAATTCCGCCTGTTAGCGGTGGATGATAAGCTTTTTCACCAGATGAAGCGCCAAGAAAATGTTGTATATAAATTAGAATAAGAGAAGGGATGAGTTCTATGCTTACTCAAGAACAAATAATGAATGCATTAAAACATGTAGAGGATCCAGAGTTACACAAAAGTGTTGTAGAATTAAATATGGTTAGAAATATACAAATGAACGGAACAGAGGTTAAACTTGAAGTAGTACTAACAATCCAAGGTTGTCCGTTAAAAGCAAAAATTCAACAAGATATTGAAGAATCACTTCACGCAATTGGTGCCTCTAAAGTGGAGGTAACATTTGGTTCTATGACACAAGAAGAACGTACAGCTTTAACAGAGAAATTAAAGAAAAATACTAGAACAGAAACTGGTATGCCGAGCATGCTTCGTCCGGATTCAGGAGTACGTTTTATTACTGTAACGAGCGGAAAAGGCGGAGTTGGAAAATCAACGGTGACAATTAATCTTGCAACTGCACTAGCGCGTATGGGCAAAAAAGTGGGGATATTAGATGCAGATATATATGGTTTTAGTATTCCAGCTATGATGGAAACGAATAAGAAACCAACGATGATTGATCAAACGGCAATTCCAGTCATTAGTCACGGTGTTAAAATCATGTCGATGGGATTTTTTACAGAAGGAAATAACCCAGTTATGTGGCGCGGACCGATGCTAAATAAATGGATTCAAAATTTTCTTGCGAATACGCACTGGGGAGAATTAGATTATTTATTACTTGATTTACCACCAGGTACAGGAGATGTTGCGATCGATGTTGCAGCGATGATTCCGCAAGCGAAAGAAATAATTGTTACAACTCCGCACAATGTAGCTTCATTCGTTGCTTCAAGAGTCGGTGTAATGGCAAAACATACGAAGCATGAGATTTTAGGTATTGTGGAAAATATGGCTTATTATGAAGAACAAGATGGATCGAAAAATTATCTCTTCGGAGAAGGCGGCGGCGAAATGCTTGCAGAACAATTGCAAACAGAAGTAATTGCTCAAATACCTTTTGCGAAACGTGAAGAAAATAATGGTTCATCTGTATATGATGAAGATTCTCTTGTTGGAGAAGTGTTTACATCGTTAGCTGAGGATATTATTTATAGAGGATAGAGGGGGAAGTTTAGTATGGCATGTAACATTGATCATTCTATTGAAGATGTGATGAATAAGCTTGAAAGTCAAAAGAGTTTTTTATCAGAAGAGATTTTTAAAGGGTTAAAAAATTTTTTACAAGGTAATCACTCACAAGAAATATTAAATGATGTATTTCATCTTTTAAAAAAGTATGACTTAGTAAGTGAAGAAGAAAGAGAGACGAGAAATAATCAATTATTGTTGATTATAAAATAAGTATACTTTGGCTTTTGTTTTGTAACAGGAGGGGTAAATGGAATGGATATGAAAAAGATGATTGAAATGATAGAAGCAACAAAAGTGACTAAAGAAGAATTATCAATTTCTACTTTACATCAAGAGCTTGTGAAGTTATATAGTCAAAAAAATGTTGCTCATTATACCGAGTTATTAAAGTATATTTTATCATTATCCGTGCAGCTCAACCTACATCTTGTATTGAAATATTTTGGCGTGCGACCGGTTGTTGCGACAGATGAGCGTATGCAATTTCAAGAGATATTTAAATGCTTAGCTAAGAAAGATGAGAATGGGGAATGGTTTCTAAATTTTGTTTGTTTATATGTAGGGCTAATTGTAGTTCTTCGTTTTGATGAGAAAGTGATTGAGAGCAATTTTTTTGATGATATGGTAGTGGATGAATGTAATGAAATATAGGATTCTGCTCATAACATTTTTCTATATTAAATGCTTTAACTGCGATTTTAGTTGGTTATGTAAATATGAAGGTAACTAATTAAGAAAAAGGAATGAAACTAGTTGGATAAAAAGAGTTCTTCAGTTGTTTCCGTCGTTTTTTCGTGTTACCATTAAGCGAATTTTTCATAAGGAGAGAAAGCGATGAAATGGATTTATTTTCTTATTATTAACATTATAGCTTTTAGCCTTATGGGGCTTGATAAACGAAAAGCGAAGAAGAAACAGTGGAGAACGCCAGAAAGTACGTTGTTTTTATCAGCGGCAGCTGGGGGAGCAGTTGGAGCTTGGATTGGCATGTATATGTTTCATCATAAAACTCATAAAAAGAAATTTGTTTTCGGCATACCGTTACTTGTTGTAATAACGGTATGTTTATTATTCGTTGTATGAGAAATGTCGAAAGAAATCCAGATTGATTATTGGTAAAGTGAGCATGTGAGACCGTATAATGGAGAAAAAATGAGAAGAGGAGAAAAAGGAAGATGGGGAGTCAATCAGCAGAGCAAAAAAAAGGGATACTATATGCGGCTGGTGCTTACACGATGTGGGGAATCCTACCGATTTATTGGAAATGGGTTGAGGAAGTTCCAGCAGATGAAATATTAGCACACCGCATCGTTTGGGCGTTTGTTTTTATGTTACTCGTATTAGGTGTTACGAAGAGGTTTCGCCAGTTTATTGGGGAATTTGTGAATCTTTTTAAACGACCTAAATTATTAATGTCATTAACAATAGCTTCAGTCTTGATTAGCGGAAACTGGTTTGTTTACATATGGGCCGTTAATCATAATCATGTTATTGAAGCGAGTCTTGGCTATTATATTAATCCGCTTATTAGTATTTTACTTGGTACAGTCGTTTTAAAGGAAAAGTTAAACTTCTGGCAATATGTTGCAGTTGGTTTAGCTGGAGTGGGGGTTATCATTTTAACAGTACGTTTCGGATCTATTCCGTGGGTTTCTCTTTCACTTGCCTTTTCATTTGGATTATACGGATTAACGAAAAAATTGTTAAACTATGATGCTACAATTGGACTTACGATGGAAACGATGTTAGTAACGCCGTTTGCGATTATTTATCTAGTAATGACAGGAGTACATGGTTTCGGCTCATTTGGCTCTATCTCAATGTTATCGACATTACTATTAATAGGAGCGGGTATTGTTACAGCTCTACCACTTTTTTATTTTGCAAAAGGAGCCCAACTTATTCCGCTTTATATGGTAGGTTTTTTACAATATATTGCACCAACAATTAGCTTAATTTTAGGTGTATTCGTATTTGGTGAACATTTCACATCTACTCATATGATTGCATTTTTCTGTATATGGGTTGCATTATTTGTATTCTCGGTAGCGAAGACTAAGTTTTTAGTGCAGAAACAACCGAAATTTATAAAAAATAAATCAGCAAAAGTATCATAATGCGTAGTATTTTCTACGCATTTTTCTTTATACTGATACTATATAGGATTTCCATTATAGCTAGTAAGGAGCTGAGAACATGGAAACAATTTTACATAATGATCCGCTTATGGCAGCTGTAATTTCATGGTTTTTAGCACAATTAACGAAAGTAGTCTTTAAATTAGTTAAAACAGGTGAATTTGATTTTGCAAAGTTTTTTGCTTCAGGTGGGATGCCAAGTTCTCATGCTTCAACAGTTACAGCGCTTGCTACAGGAGTTGGAGTAGTGGAAGGTGTGGAAAGCTCGATGTTTGCGGTTGCTACTATTTTTGCCATTATTGTTATGTATGATGCTTCAGGAGTAAGGCTTGCAGTAAGTAAACAAGCAAAAATATTGAATGACTTTTTTCACGGTAGAGAAACAGAATATAAGAAGTTAAATGAACTTGTTGGGCATACACCGTATGAAGTAGTAGTCGGTGCTTTATTAGGAATTATTGTCGGAGTAGGGTATTGTTTATGAGCAGAACATTTTATATGTTCTGCTTTTCTTTGTTTTTATACATATTCAGCTACCTTTTTGAATATCGTTATACGGATTTCGAAAGGGTGGGTGAGTAACTTGTTATTATATGAAAAAGTGCATGAAGAAATAGCGAGAAGAACAACTGCACTTCAAACAATGCAACGGCAAGATGGTACGTGGCGGTTTTGTTTTGAAGGAGCTCCATTAACAGATTGCCATATGATTTTTTTATTAAAATTATTAGGTAGAGATAAAGAGATAGAACCGTTTGTGAAAAGATTAGCATCACTTCAAACAAATGAAGGAACATGGAAATTGTATGAAGATGAGGTGGGAGGTAATTTATCAGCTACCATTCAATCTTATGCCGCCTTACTTGCATCGGAAAAATACACAAAAGAAGATGCGAATATGAAGCGAGCGGAAATGTTTATAAATGAGCGCGGTGGGGTAGCACGTGCTCATTTTATGACGAAGTTTTTATTAGCGATTCATGGAGAATATGAATATCCTTCTCTTTTTCATTTGCCAACACCAATTATGTTTCTGCAGAATGATTCCCCTCTCAGTATATTTGAATTGAGTAGCTCAGCACGTATTCATTTAATTCCGATGATGTTGTGTTTAAATAAAAGATTTCGAGTAGGGAAAAAGTTATTGCCAAATTTAAATCACATTGCAGGCGGGGGCGGAGAATGGTTTCGAGAGGATCGGTCTCCAGTTTTTCAAACGTTAGTAAGTGACGTGAAGAAAATTATAACGTATCCACTTTCTTTGCATCATAAAGGATATGAGGAAGTAGAACGTTTTATGAAAGAGCGTATTGATGAAAATGGAACATTATATAGCTACGCAACTGCCTCGTTTTATATGATTTATGCTTTACTTGCATTAGGACATTCTATTCAATCACCAATTATTGAGAAGGCTATAATGGGAATTACATCTTATATATGGAAGGTGGAGAGAGGGAGCCATTTGCAAAACTCTCCATCAACTATATGGGATACAGCTTTACTCAGTTATGCTTTGCAAGAAGCTCAAGTTCCGAAAGCAAGTAAAGTGATTCAAAATGCATCAGCATATTTACTAAGAAAACAGCAAAGGAAGAAAGTAGATTGGAGTGTACATGCACCGGATCTCTTCCCGGGTGGTTGGGGCTTTTCGGATGTGAATACGACGATTCCAGATATTGATGATACAACTGCTGTGTTAAGAGCATTGGCGCGAAGTAGAGGGAACGAACATGTAGATAATGCTTGGAAGCGAGCGGTTAATTGGGTTAAAGGATTGCAAAATAATGATGGTGGTTGGGGGGCTTTTGAAAAAGGGGTAACGAGCCGTATATTAGCAAATTTACCAATCGAAAATGCAAGTGATATGATTACAGACCCTTCTACACCAGATATTACAGGAAGAGTGTTAGAATTTTTCGGAACGTATACGCAAAATGAATTGCCCGAGAAACAAAAACAAAGTGCGATAAATTGGTTAATGAATGTACAAGAGGAAAATGGATCGTGGTATGGGAAATGGGGAATTTGTTATATATATGGTACGTGGGCAGTGTTGACTGGTTTACGGTCACTAGGAATACCATCTAGCGATCCATCATTGAAACGAGCAGCTTTATGGCTTGAACATATACAGCATGAAGATGGTGGCTGGGGAGAATCTTGCCAAAGTAGTGTAGAAAAAAGATTTGTTACTTTGCCATTTAGTACACCATCCCAAACAGCATGGGCGTTAGATGCCCTCATTTCTTACTATGATAAAGAAACGCCAGTTATTCGAAAAGGTATTTCATATTTGCTCTCCAACCCTTATATAAATGAAAAATATCCTACTGGAACAGGTTTACCAGGTGGGTTTTATATTCGTTATCATAGTTATGCTCATATATATCCGTTGCTTACTTTGGCTCATTATGCAAAAAAATATAGAAAATAAACCGAGAGATGTCTCTCGGTTTATTTTGTTGGGTAGTAGGTCCCTTTTGAAAAGAATAAGGTTGTGATGTACCTTATTTTTCGGTTGGTTGGCGCTTTTGACGTGCATCAGCGGCATTTGCACGTGCGTTTGCTTCTAAGTCATTGTGGTCAGCGAGTTCGCGAGAGAACTCAACATCAATGCCATCCGTTGCTTTGCTTTGTTTGAAATTCTTTTTATTCATTCGACACAATCTCCTTGCACTTTATCCCGCATAACGGGTAGTAAAACTCCAACCTTAAAACTCAGATGGAACAAAGAAGCTAGGTGGGAGATTAACTGCCCGTAACTGCCCGATTGGTGAGGGCTGATAATCAGTGGGGGATGAACAAACTTCCCACTAATTAAAGTTTCACTTTATGCGACGTTGCAAAGTTAGTTTGACACAAATAGACTTTTTTATACAAAGAGGAGTTGGAAAGTAAAAAGCCGAAATATACAGTATAAGTAATAGAAATGGGGGATAGGAATGGAGTTTTTAAATGGGAAAACAGCTGTTGTAACAGGAGCTGCACAGGGAATTGGAAAAGAGATTGCAAGGGTTTATGCAAAGCTAGGGGCGAAAGTATTAATTAGCGATGTAAATGAAGAGAAGCTACAAAAAACGACACGTGAGTTATCAGATGAAGGATATGAAGTGTGCTCATATCGATGTGATGTGAGTAATCAAAATGAAGCAAAGTCGTTAATTGAATATGCAGTTCAAAAATTTGGTACATTACATATTTTGGTGAATAATGCTGGAATTACAAGAGACGCAATGTTACATAAAATGGAGAAATCTGCTTGGGAACAAGTATTACAAGTGAATTTAACTGGTGTTTTTTATTGTATGCAACCAGCACTTCTTTATATGAGACAACAAGGATATGGAAGAATTATTAATATTTCTTCTATAAGTAGAGAGGGGAATATTGGACAGGCAAATTATGCTGCAACGAAAGCTGGAGTTGTAGGATTAACAAAAACAGCAGCGAAAGAAGTTGGAAGTTTCGGTATTACTTGTAATGCGATTTGTCCGGGGGTTATGGATACAGATATGACCAAAACGATACCAGATAAAGTGAAAGAAAAGATGGTTGGCGCTATTCCAGTTGGTAGAATTGGAACGCCAGAAGATATTGCGAACGCAGCAGCCTTTTTAGCATCAGAATACGCATCTTATATTACAGGTGAAGTACTAAATGTGAGCGGAGGACTGCAAGTTTAAAGGAATACATAATGAAAAGAACCTGACCGGATAGGTCAGGTTCTTTTCATTAATTTAAGTTAAGCCAAACGCTCTTTACTTCTGTATAGTTATTTAATGCATAAGATCCCATTTCACGGCCAAGACCAGATTGTTTAAATCCTCCAAATGGAGATGCTGCATCAAACACGTTATAACAGTTTACCCACACTGTACCTGCACGTACTTTACTTGCAACATAGTGTGCTGTTTTAACATTTTCTGTCCACACACCAGCCGCTAAGCCGAATTGTGATTTATTTGCACGTTCAATTACTTCATCAATATCGTTAAATGGTATTGCAGAAATAACTGGACCGAAAATTTCTTCTTTTGCGATCGTCATTTCATCATTTACGTCAGCGAATACTGTAGGAGAAACGAAGTAGCCTTGATCGAATGGATTACTTCCTCCGCAAAGTACTTCAGCGCCTTCTTCAATCCCTTTTTCAATGTAGCCCATTACACGTTTTTGTTGTTCTTCAGAAACGAGAGGACCAATTGTTGTTTCAGGGTTAAGACCGACACCTTGATTTAGTTTTTTAGAATAGAGGACGAGATCAGCCATGACATTATCATACATTTTCTTCGGAACAAATAAGCGTGATCCAGCAGAGCATACTTGTCCTTGGTTAAACATAACACCAGAAAGTGCACCAGGAATCGCGCGAGATAAATCAGCATCCGGCAAGATGATATTTGGTGATTTACCGCCTAACTCAAGTGTAACGCGTTTTAATGATTCGGATGCTTGTCGCATAATTTGTTTACCGACAGGAGTAGAACCGGTAAATGCAATTTTATCAACGAGTGGATGATTAACGAGAGCTTGTCCAGCTGATTCACCGAATCCAGGTACGATATTAATAACACCTTTCGGGAATCCAGCTTCTTCAATTAATTCAGCTAAGTATAGAGCAGATAGTGGAGTTTGTTCTGCAGGTTTTAAAACGATTGTACATCCTGTAGCAAGCGCTGCTCCCATTTTCCACATTGCCATAAGAAGCGGGAAGTTCCAAGGAATAATTTGACCAACGACACCAACAGCTTCATGGCGTGTATAGTTAAAGTAATCACCGGAAACAGGAATTGTTTGACCAACGATTTTCGTAGCCCAGCCAGCGTAATAGCGCATATGCTCAATTGCAAGTGGGATGTCTGCTGCCATTGTTTCACGGATTGGCTTTCCGTTATCTAATGTTTCGAGCTGTGCGAGCTCTTCTTTATGTTCTTCCATTAAATCAGCTAACTTGTACATGAGACGGCTTCGCTCAGCAGTGCTCATACGAGACCAAGGACCTTCGTCAAAAGCCATACGAGCTGCGACTACAGCTTTATGAATATCTTCGCGACCAGCTTCAGAAACGACGGCAAGTGTTTCACCAGTTGCTGGGTTAGGTGTTTTAAATGTTTTACCGGAAGCGCTTTCAATGAAAGATCCATTCACATATAACTTTTTTGTACCTTGAAGAAACTTCTCTACCTTTTCATGAAGATTTACAGCTAGTTGACTCATTGTATAACCCCCTTGAAAATATAATGTAAACGCAGTACGAGACGGCGCTTATTCCGAAATCAAGGATGTGGAAACTAGATGGAAAGCCTCTAATTAAAATCATAATTAAGAAATACTGAAAATTCAAATTTCATTTGTGTTACAATTGTAAAAAATATGTAATGTAAGAGAATCTTCTATATGATTATAAAAAAATCCTGCTTGTTTTTGCTTTCTAGTAGGAAAAACTAGAAGAACAATGGTACAATAATACATCGTGAGAGGAGGGGTAAAAATGAAAGATTATCATGATGATCCACGCTTTCGAATAGCCCATAGAGAAGCGTTAATTGGTCTTGGACTTGCTATTATTAATTTTATAATTTGGTACGGATTTGCTTATGGGCTTGGTAGTAAAAATCCGAATGAATATACATATGTATTAGGTTTTCCCGCATGGTTTTTTTATAGCTGTATCGTTGGATTTATCGTTATGGTTATTTTACTTAGTTTAGTTGTTCGTTTTGTATTTCAAGATATTTCACTCGATGAGGAAGAAAAAAGTGAGGAATAATAGATGAATTGGTATGTAATCATTCCAATGATAATTTCGTTTATCGTTGTATTTTTAATTGGTGTATATGCTTCAAGACGCGTGCAAGCAACTGCTCATAATAAATTTTTGCAAGAATATTTTCTTGGTGGGCGTGAGCTAGGCGGTTTATTATTAGCGATGACAATGATTGCTACGTACGGTAGTGCAAGTAGCTTTATTGGTGGCCCTGGTATTGCTTACAATATGGGTCTTGGATGGGTACTGTTATCTGCGATTCAAGTTGTAACAGGGTATATCGTTTTAACGGTTATCGGTAAAAAGTTTGCAATTATCGCTAGGAAGATGGAAGCAATTACTCTTATCGATTATTTAAAAGGGAGATACAATAATAAAGCAGTTGTTATACTTTCTGCGTTATGTATTATTATCTTTTTATTTTCAGCGACAGTAGCCCAGTGGGTCGGTGGTGGACGATTAATCGAGTCACTAACGGGGCTATCGTATACAACAGCACTATTTTTATTTACTTTTTCTGTACTTGTGTACGTATTAATTGGTGGATTTCGTGCAGTTGCTCTATCAGATACATTATTAGGAATCATTATGTTAGTTGGAACAACAATCATTTTAATTGCTACTGTCATTGCTGGTGGTGGAATTGAAAAGATTATGCAGGAACTTGTTCAAATTAATCCAAAGTTAATTACACCATTCGGAGCAGATGGCAGTTTAACGAAATCATATGTTACATCATTTTGGATTTTAATTGGAATTGGCGTTGTCGGTTTACCGCAAATTAGCGTGCGTGCCATGTCTTATAAAAATTCAAAAGCGATGCACCAAGCTTTAATAATTGGAACCGTTGTCGTTGGCACAATTATGATCGGTATGCATTTAACAGGTGTATTTGCAAGAGTAGTACTTCCAGGTATAACGGTACCAGATAAAGTAATGCCGCTACTTGCGATGGAAGTGTTGCCACCTTGGTTAGCTGGAGTTTTCTTAGCTGCACCGATGGCAGCGATTATGTCTACAGTAAACTCTTTATTATTACTTGTAAGCTCGTCAATTATTAAAGATATATACGTAAATTACATAAATAAAGATGCAGCAGACAGTACGATAAAAAAAGGAAGTTTGTGGATTACGGGTATTGTAGGACTACTCGTTTATGCAGCGGCAATTAAACCACCAGATTTTTTAATATGGCTAAATTTATTTTCTTTCGGTGGATTAGAAGCAGCATTCATTTGGCCAATCGTATTAGGGTTATATTGGAGGAAAGGAAATGCTACAGGAGCGCTTGCGTCTATTTTAGTTGGGGTAGGCTCATATATGTGTATTCATCTTTTCTATCCAAATCCGTTCGGTATACATACAGTTGTCTTCCCGATTTGTTTTGCGTTTATCGCTTACATCATTGGAAGTATGAGTGCTGTAAAAAAAACAGTATAGGTTAGCTGAAGAAACGTAGTCCTTATAAGACTGCGTTTTTTTGTGTGAATTTGTTCATTTTTTATTCTGTATATCTACGGTTATTCATAAATTAATAACAACTGAGGGGATGGAGTTGAGGTCGATGAAAAAAGTATTATTTTTAGGAGACCCAGGCATTGATGACTCTTTAGCAATTATGTATGGATTGTTGCATCCTGATATTGATATTGTTGGTGTAGTAACGGGATATGGAAATGTAACACAAGAAAAGGCGACAAGTAATGCCGCATATTTATTGCAAATGGCAGGACGGGAAGATATACCTGTTATTAATGGTGCGAAAATTCCTTTATCCGGAGATATTACGACGTATTATCCAGAAATTCATGGGACAGACGGTTTAGGGCCAATTAAACCTCCAAAAACTTTTTCACCAAATATAAAGCCTTTTTGTACATTTTTTGATCTTCTTGAAAAATATAAAGGAGAATTAATAATAGTCGATGCTGGTAGATCAACAACATTAGCGACAGCATTTATTTTAGAAAAGCCGATGATGAAGTATGTGAAAGAATATTATATAATGGGCGGTGCTTTCTTAATGCCTGGCAATGTAACACCAGTCGCAGAGGCGAATTTTCATGGTGATCCCATTGCGTCACAATTAGTTATGCAAAATGCCAAAAATGTAACATTAGTGCCACTTAACGTTACATCTGAAGCAATTATTACACCGGAAATGGTAAAATATATTACGAAACACTCTAAAACGAGTTTTAATAAGTTAATCGAGCCGATATTTACGTACTATTATAAAGCTTATAGAAAGTTAAATCCGAAAATAAAAGGAAGTCCAGTACATGACGTCGTTACAATGATGGTTGCGGCAAATCCATCCCTTTTAGATTATGTATATCGTCGTGTCGATGTAGATACAGTTGGAATTGCAAAAGGAGAGAGTATTGCTGATTTTCGGCCTCAACCTGATGCAAAAGCATTAAAAAATTGGGTGCGAATTGGTTGGTCGTTACATTATAAAAAGTTTCTTGAGGATTTTGTGAAATTTATGACGTAGACATAATAGGAGCATACAAGTTAAAATAATGGAGATGGTTATTTAAATGACCATCTCCATTATTTTGTTTTTAAATGATAAATAGAGAAGAGTTACACAATAGGAGAGGAATTTTACTTGAAAAAAACTATAGTATGCGCAGTAATTGTGGGTATTTTTGTTTTGCTAATATCGGGTAACTTTTTAGTGAAAAAAGTGTGGAGTTCAAATAATGATGATGCACAGTATATTGCATCTTTTATTGAAGAACATAAAGATGAAAAAAATAGTGCGCTTCTAGTAAAGAGAAATGATAAAGTTGTTTATTCTGTAAACCCAAATGTTGTATTGCCAGTTGCTAGTACGATGAAATTAATTGTGGCGCTTGAATATACGAAACAAGTTACTGAAGGGAAAATTGATTCTTCTAGTTTCGTGTCGATTAATGATGTGAATCGTTATTATGTGCCGAATACAGATGGTGGTGCACAAGATAGATGGCAAAAGTATTTGGAGAAGACGGGCAAGATAACTGAAGGAGCGGTTTCTTTAGAAGAAGTGGCAAAAGGAATGGTTAAGTTTAGTTCGAATGCAAATGCTGAATACTTAATGGAATTGTTAGGATTAGATAACATCAATCGAAATTTACAAAGTTTATCACTTCCTGCACATCAACCACTATTTCCAATCGTTTCATCTTTGTATATCCCGGGATATTTGCATAAAGAATTACATGTTCCAAAATATAAAATAGAGAAAAAGTTAAAAGAAATGTCTCAAGAGCAATATCGTGAATATGCGATGATTATTCATGAACGCTTAAAGAAGAAGGGACCATTATTACAGAAGGAAATTCCGCTTTATTTAGAGGAACGTTACGACAAAATTTGGTCAGATAGATTACCAGCAGCTTCTGCAAATGATTATATGGTATTACTTCAAAAGGCAAACCATAAAGGTGGCTTGACAGAGGCTGAAGAAAAAGTGTGGGCAAATATCGTTGAAACAGACATGAGTGCCAAGAAATACCGTAAAACATTCAGACATGCGGGGCAAAAGAATGGTTACACACCATGGACGGTTACAAAAGCAGTTTATGCTATGGATAAACGTGGAAACTGTACAGAAATTGTGTTTTTGGCGAATAATTTAAATGAAGACGATAGTGCAGAAATACGGAAACATTTAGCAAACTTGCATTTCCAAGTGTTGCAAAGTGATAAGTATGATGCGACTTTTATTAAATAAACTCGGTGCAGAGAGCACCGAGTTTATTTTTATGTACAAGCACTTTTTTTCTATCTCTGGGTATGATGGGTAGTAATACTTAGGTGAGAGGGGAAAAGGTGATGAAACAAAGTAAAGAAGAGTTTATAAAGAGTGAAGGCGCTGATTTCCCTGGGAAAACATATGTGGATTGTGTATTACAACATGTATTTGATTTTCAACGAAATTACTTATTGAAAGATATGTTTCAAGTGCATAAAGCACATATTACGATGCTGACGGAAGAAAATTTAATGAAAAAGGAAGAAGCTAAAGTTATATTACACGCATTAAAAAAGGTAGAGGGAATTCCAGAAGAGCAATTGCTCTATACAGAGCAGCATGAAGATCTCTTTTTTTTAGTCGAACATTTAATTTCTCAAGAAGCGAAATGCGATTTTGTAAGTAATATGCATATTGGTAGAAGTAGAAATGATATGGGCGTAACGATGTATCGCATGAGTTTAAGGCGATATGTATTACGATTAATAGAACATCATTTGTTATTGCAAGAAAGTGTACTGCAACTTGCTGCTGATCATAAGGAAACGATCATGCCAGCTTATACACATACACAACCAGCACAGCCAACAACATTTGGTCATTATACGTTAGCAATTTATGATACGATGCAAAGAGATTTAGAACGAATGAAAAAAACGTACCAGCTTTTAAATCAGTCTCCAATGGGGGCGGCTGCACTCTCTACAACAAGTTTCCCGATTAAACGAGAACGAGTTGCTCATCTACTTGGATTTACAAATGTAATTGAGAACTCATATGATGCTGTTGCTGGAGCGGATTATTTATTAGAAGTTAGCTCGCTACTTATGGTAATGATGACGAATACGAGTAGATGGATTCATGACTTTTTGTTGTTAGCAACGAAAGAATATGACGGTATTACTGTTGCAAAGTCATATGTACAAATCAGTAGTATTATGCCGCAAAAACGAAACCCGGTTTCAATTGAACATGCTCGTGCAATTACGAGTAGTGCTTTAGGAGAAGCATTTACAGTATTTCAAATGATTCATAATACACCATTTGGTGATATTGTCGATACGGAAGATGACTTGCAGCCATATTTATATAAAGGGATTGAAAAGGCAATTCGTGTTTTTTGTATGATGAATGCAGTGATTCGAACGATGAAAGTAGAAGAAGAAACGTTAAAAAGTCGTTCCTATAAACATGCAATAACGATAACGGATTTCGCCGATGTTTTAACAAAAAACTATGAAATTCCATTTCGGCATGCTCATCATGCAGCAAGTGCTATTGCAAATATGTCATTGGAGCAGAAAAAAGAACTACATGAATTACACTTCAAAGAGGTAAATATGTACTTGCAAGAACATTTTAAAATAAATTTATTAGAAAAAGAGTGGAAAGAAATTATATCGCCAGAAGCTTTTATTCAAAAAAGAAATGTATACGGTGGACCGAGTAAAAAAGAGATGGAGCGCATGATCAAAAATCGAAAAGAGTCATTTCAAAAAGAAGAAGATGTATTTGAAAAGGAAAAACAGAGAATTTTACAAGCTGAAAATGCTTTGAATACATTAGCTTTGAATATTATTGAATCGTAAAAGAGGGATTTGATGAATTAATCGCCAATACTTAATTAAACTATGAATAGAGAGAAGAGATTGTCGATGATTCAATTACATGTATATGAAGAGATTTTTCATTTTAAAGAAGATGTTACACCATTTCTAGAAAAGAATGAGCAGGAAAACAATCTCATATTAGGTGTATTACAAATGGTCCAAGAACCGATATTTATGGGGATAGCGAAACAAGGAGAAGAAATTGCGGTTGTATTTCTGCAAACAGAAGAGAAGAAACAAATCATTGTTGCAACTTCTGAAATTGCGGGAGTAACTATTGAGGAACTTGCAAAAGAATTAACGAAAGTATATCCGGATATTCCTGGATTGATCGGTAATAAGAAAATTGTACAGAAATTAGCGGAAGAGATTGCCGTATTAGAAAATAAAAAAACGAATGTTGCAATGGAGCAAGGTGTGTATGAGCTGAACAGAGTAAAGAAGAAGTGTAATGCGAATGGACTTTTCCGAGCGGTAAATAATGATGAATTACCATTAATAGAACAGTGGATATATCAATTTTGTGAAGACGTAAAGCTTCCTACTACGAAAGAAGAAGCAAAACAAACTGCGTATACATTAATAACTACAAATCGACTGTTTGGTTTGGAAGTGGATGGGAAACTCGTTTCTGTAGCTGCAAAAACGAGACCAACTAAAAATAATATAACAGTCAATTTCGTATATACGCCGAAAGAAGCAAGGAAAAAAGGGTATGCATCTCATTGTGTAGCAGCACTTAGTCAACGTATGTTAGATGAAGGCTATCAGACGACTACGTTATATACTGATCTAGCGAATCCGACATCTAATAAAATTTATCAAGAAATTGGTTATGAACAAATTGCGGAATCTGTGCTCATATTTTTAGAGAAGTAAAACAAAAAGGCGTGCTATTTTAGCACGCCTTTTTGTTATTCATCAATTCTAATAACCTCGCCTTGAGGGAATTCCTCAGTTTCTAGTAAGTTACGAATAGCTTTCGCAACATATTCAGGTGATAATAGCTTTCCTTCTTCTTTTAATGCAATGAAGCGGTCTAAATTTGTGAAGTCTTCTTTAGCTGTTTCACGAATTTGTGCTTGCATATTTGTATCAACAACACCGGGGGCAAAAGCGACGATTTTTACTGGATATTCTTTTTCCCATTCTTCAGTTGCTACGCATTGTGTAAACATATTTACACCAGCTTTCGTCGTACAATAAGCGCCCCATCCGAAATAAGGATTTTTTCCTGCACCAGATGAAATATTTATAACGCGTTTATCTACTTTCCATTCTTTCGTATGTTTCATAAACGTAGATGTAAGAATCATAGGTGCAAGTAAATTAATGTGAACGTTCGTAATGAATTGTTCACTTTCTGCTTTTTCAATCGGCTTCATAGGTGCAACTGTACCTGCATTATTAATTAAATGAATAGAGGATACATTGTCTTCTTTAATGGATGAAATGATTTCTTTAAAGTTAGTTTCTAAGTTATGTACATCTTGAAGATCTAAGGAATGAAAAATGCAATTGCTGTTATATTGCTCTGCAAGTTTAGTAAGTTCTTTATTTTCTCTTCTAGAAATAGAGATGACAGTTGTACTTTCTTCTAACAATTGAGTGGCAATAGCCTCACCTAAACCTTGTGAAGTTCCTGTTATGATAACGTAGCGCATAGTTTTATAAACTCCTCTCGTATGTGCGGAATTTTGTTGGACAACGTACATTGCATAGTTTGTCTACATTTTATAGTATAGAGCACTTTTTACTATAAATGAAATGAGATGATTGTGTGCCTTTTATAAACCGTTTTACAACAACAGTACCTGGTGCCGTCACGTTCACTGGGAACACGTTAGGGCTTAGCCCTACATCACCTGCGCCAGGTAATATTTTTGGTACACTTGCTGTATTTACTACGGTAAATACAGCGCTGCAAGTACCAGGGTTCCCAGCAGGAACGACGGATGAATGGCAATTGAATTCTTCAAGTGCAATTTTAAATCTTCCGGCGGGGAGTAGTGTGCTATATGCAGAGTTAGTTTGGGCTGGTACTTTTCGGACTGATACGGAAGATGTTTTACCATTTTTAAATGATGATATTACATTTACAACACCATCAGGGACGTTTGCTGTTACGCCAGATCCCGCTACCGCGCAGCAAGGTTCAGTAGGAAATCAGTTTTATTATGCTCGCTCTGCTAATGTAACGAATCTTGTTAGTGCAGGTGGGGCAGGCACATATACAACAGGTGCTGTGCCCGCTGCAAGAACTTCAGCTGATCCAACAATCAGTCGTTCAGCTGGCTGGACGCTTGAGGTTGTATATCAAAATGCAAGTTTACCTCTTCGGAATTTGTCAGTTTATGCAGGCCAAGAAATTATTGATGCTTCATCCCAGCCTGTTGATGCTACTATTTCAGGATTTGCTACTCCAGCTACAGGAGCTGTTACAGGAAGAGTACTCGTAACTGTTCAAGAGGGAGATTCCAACATTTCTGGAGATCAACTTCGCTTTGGACCAAACCCAAATGCTACAGTTGCATTATTCGGACCGAGAAATCCGGCAAATAATTTCTTTCAATCTCAAATTTGTAATGACTTTGGGGAATTAGATACAACCGGAACGTTTGGAGATTTGAATCAGCCATTAGGGATAGCTTTGGCTGTTCGAAGACAAGGATGGGATATTACAAACGTAGATGCTTCATCATCATTAGTAAATAATCAAACGTCAGCAACCGTTCGGTTCGTTACAAATGGTGATGGTTATGCAGCGGCTGGTTTTGGTGTTCAAATTGATGCGACGGGACCGATTATAAATCCTGTCAAATCTGTTGATAAAGCAGTTGCAGGTATAGGAGATATTATCACTTATACGATTACAGTTCCGAATACAGGAACAGGAAGTGCGGACAACGTTATATTACAAGATAGTATTCCGAACGGCACAGCATTTATAGCTGGTAGTGTAACGGTTGGTGGAGTAACACAACCAAGTGCGAATCCAGCTAGTGGAATTAATTTAGGAACGATACCAAATAATGCTCAAAGAATCGTTACATTCCAAGTAAGAATTACATCGTTTCCAAATCCAAATCCTATTTCAAATCGTGCAATGGTGTCTTACCAATTTCGTCCTTTCGTTGGTAGCCTTCCTATTGCAAGTACGTCTTCTTCAAATACAGTACAAACGACAGTGAATCAAGCAACTATAAGTATGCAAAAGTCTGTAGATCTACAGACGGCAACAATTAATGATGTATTAACGTACACGGTTAATGTAACGAATAATGGAAACATCACTGCAAACAATGTTATTTTTGTTGATAGTATCCCTGCTGGAACAACATTTGTCGCAAATAGCGTTACGGTAAACGGGGTAGCACGTCCAGGAGCGAATCCAGCAAGTAGTATTAATCTTGGAAGTATTAATGCATCGCAAACGACTGTAGTGCGCTTTCAAGTTCGAGTGACATCAAACCCTCTTGTCAATCCAATTCCAAACCGTGCGAGTGTAACATTTAACTTTACTCCAGTACCTGGTCAACCACCAGTTTCAGGGCAAGCGACAAGCAATACTGTAGTTACGACAATTAATATAGCTGATATAACAACGAGAAAAACAGTGGATAAAGCTTTTGCAACGGTTAACGACGTTCTTACGTACACGGTAACAATTCAAAATACAGGAAATGTACTTGCGACGAATGTTATTTTTCAAGATCCAATCCCAACTGGAACGACTTTTATCACAAATAGTGTAACTGTAGATGGAATTTCGCAACCTGGGGCAAATCCGGCAACTGGCTTTACAGTTGCTAACATATCTCCAGGTGGGACTAGGACAGTTACATTTCAAGTACGAGTAACTTCTACGCCATCAGGAGGTACGATTCCGAATCGCGGAAATGTGTCTGCTAATTTCGTCGTTATTCCGAATCAGCCGCCAATAACGATTAATAGACAAACGAATACAGTTGTGACACAAGTTAATACAGGCGGTTTAAATGTAATAAAAGAAGTGAATACAACACAAGCAGCAGTAGGAGATACTTTAACATATACGATTGCCGTTCAAAATACAGGAAACGTTCCGCTAACAAATGTGTTATTTCAAGACACTATTTCTTCCGCTGTTTCCTTCGTTGCAAATTCTGTAACAATTAATGGAGTACAGCAAAGTGGACTAAATCCGAATACAGGATTCTCTCTTCCGAATATTCCTGCGGCTCAAACGGTTGTAGTCACATTTGACGTAGTAATTGTACAGAATCCAGAAAATGAAGATATTTTAAATCAAGCAAATGTAACAGCAAGCTTTCAAGTGAATCCGAATGAACCACCAGTAACAATCAATGTACCGAGTAACGTTGTGAATACGACAGTACAATCAGGGAACTTTGAAGTTGTGAAAGCAGTGAATACGAATGTGGCAACGGTAGGAGATGTTTTAGTATATACAATCGAAGTTATAAATGCAGGTAGTGTACCAGCTACAAGTGTATTTTTCCAAGATTCAATTCCGCCAGGGACATTATTTATTGAAAATAGTGTATTGGTTAATGGTGTTTTACAAGAGGGGGCAGATCCAGGACTAGGATTCCCATTAAATGATTTACCTACTGGCGCGAGTGTAATTATTTCATTTGAAGTATTAATTGATGAAATTCCGCCAGGGAATAATGTTGTAAATAACGCGAATGTAACTGGAGATTTTCTTGTAAATCCAACAGAGCCACCAATTACTGTGACGGTTCCAAGTAATACTGTTATGACAGTTGTTAATTCCTCAGGACTAAATGTAATGAAGAGTGTAAGCGCTACTGAAGCAGGTGTAGGAGATACACTAACATATACAGTTGCTATACAAAATAGTGGAACGGTAGTAGCGACAAATGTATCATTCCTTGATCCGATTCCAGTTGGAACCACTTTTGTAGCGAATAGTGTAACAATAAACGGGACACCTCAACCAGGTTTAAACCCGACAACTGGATTTCCACTTGCTAATATTCCAGTAGGAGGTATAGTAACAGTTACTTTCCAAGTGGCAATCACGAGTGTACCACCAAATAGAGTTCTTCCGAATAATGCGAATGTAACTGCTGATTTCCAAGTAAGTCCTCTCCAGCCACCAATTACAATTGTAACGATTAGTAATATTGTTGTGACGCGAGTGAATGTAGGATCAATTAATGTAATAAAAAGTGTAAATACACCACAAGCAGGTGTAGGAGATACGTTAACGTATACGATTCTTATTCAAAATACAGGAACTGTCCCCGCAACGAATATTATTTTTCAAGATCCAATCCCATCTGGAGCTACATTTGTAGCGAATAGTGTAACGATTAATGGAGTCGTTCAGCAAGGTGCGAATCCTATAGTGGGTTTTCCTGTTACAAATATTCCAGTTGGGCAAACTGCTACAATTACGTTCCAAGTGACAGTGACAAGCGTTCCGAGTGGTGGAAATATAAGAAATCAATCGAATGTTACTGCAAATTTCCTTATAAATCCGGCAGGACCTCCTATAACGACTACTACAAATAGTAATTTTGTAGTAACACAAGTAAATACAGCGAGACTAACTATACAAAAATCTTCATCTGTACAACAAGCAGCACTTGGAGAGACTTACACATATTCTGTTGTTATACGAAATACAGGTACAGTTGCAGCTACAAATATTTCTTTCATTGACACGATTGCTCCAGAAACAACATTTGTAGCAAATAGTGTAACGATAAATGGAACGCCTCAACCTGGATTTGATCCAAATATTGGTTTCCCGCTTCCTAATATTGCAGCTGGCACATCATTGACAGTAACATTCCAAGTGATAGTTGTTGCACCATCAACGCTTGGGGCAGTTCTAAACACAGCGTCTGCTACAGCTACTTTCTTATTGAATCCTTTACAACCACCTGTAACAACAACGAACTCAAGTAATACAACGGTAGTTACAATACCGTTACCTCCTCCTGGTGAAGTGACAGCAATAAAAACAGTAAATATTGCAACTGGGGCTGTTGGGGATGTATTAACGTATACAGTGCTAATAACGAATGTAGGAATTATCCCTGTTACAGATGTACTCTTCCAAGATGTCATTCCAGAAGGGACGACGTTTGTTGACAACAGTGTAACGATAGGTGGAATACAGCAACCTGGATTAAATCCAGAAATAGGCTTTACAGTTAGTCCGTTATTAAATGCTGGTGCGAGTATTTCTGTAACGTTCCAAGTGACCATTACGGAAATTCCTGATAATGAAGTCATATTAAATGATGCTGACGTTACATTTACTTCACAACCGAATCCGCAGGAGCCACCGATTACGCAAACGATATTAACGAATTTAGTCGTTACGACAATTAATATAGCTTCAATTTTTCCAGTAAAAATAGTAGATAAAGAGGCAGCGACGGTTGGGGAAATATTAACCTATGATGTACTAATTTTTAACTTTGGAACGGTACCGGCAACGAATGTCCAATTTCTTGATTCTAGTACGAGTGGTGTAGCATTTGTTCCAGGAAGTGTGAGTATAAACGGAGTGCCAGAACCAGGATTAGATCCGTTCATAGGCTTTGCAGTTCCAGATATACCTGTAGGTGATTTTGTACTTGTCACATACCAAGAGATGGTAACGAGCATACCTCAAGGTGGAACAGTTGTTAACTTTGTGGACGTTACGGCTACGTTTGCTGTAAGTGAAACAGAGCCGCCTATTACTGAAACGACGACAAGTAACACGACATTAACAGAAATAAATGAATCTGGTTTGAATGTTTTAAAATCAGTAAGTCAGCCGGTTGTTGCAGTAGGCGATACAATCACATATACAACAGTAGTTCAAAATACGGGAACAGTGATAGCGACGAATGTTCAATATAGTGATGTATTACCATCCTCTATAACATTCGTACCGAATAGTGTAACGATAAACGGTGTGTTACAGCCTGGATTAGATCCTAACACTGGCTTCTCACTTCCGGATATAACTCCAGGTGAAAGTGTAGAAGTCACATTCCAAGTAACAGTTGTTAGCGTTCCGTCAAACGGAACAATTGCCAATACGGCAAATGTTACCGGAAGCTTTATTTTAGTACCAGGAGAACCACCAGTTATAGTAAATCAGCCAAGTAATACAACACTCACAACTGTAAATAGAGGACGCTTTAATGTTATTAAACAAGTAAATAGAGCCGCTACTCTAGTTGGAGATGTATTGACGTATACAGTGCAAATAACGAATACAGGAACAGTAACAGCTAACAATGTTCAGTTTATTGATACGATTTCAACAGGTGCGTCATTTGTACCAAATAGTGTAACGATAAATGGAGCCCCGCAACCAAACTTAAATCCGATTACTGGATTTGGAGTTGGAGATATCCCAGTTGGTGAAACAGTTATAGTGACGTTTCAAGCGACAGTTACAAACATCCCGTCATCAGGAACAATTACGAACGTTGCAAATATAACAGGAAGCTTTACTTTAGTGCCAGGAGAGCCACCGGTTGTAGTAACAGAGCCGAGTAATACGACGATAACTAGAGTGAACAGAGGACGATTCAGCGTTATAAAATCTGTAAATAAAGAAGCGACACGATTAGGAGATACGTTAACGTATAGTGTGCAAGTTACAAATACGGGAACGGTAACAGCGACGAACGTTCAGTTTAGCGATGTTCCATCACCTAGTTTAGAATTCGTTCCTGGAAGTGTACAAATAAATGGGATTCCGCAAGTAGGTTTAGATCCATTTGTAGGCTTTGCATTGCCTAATCTTGCAGTAGGGGAGAGCGTATTAATTACATTTGAAGTAAATGTAATCGCAGTTCCGCCTTCTAGTAGCATTATGAATACAGCAAGAGTAACGGGTGATTTTGAATTAATTCCAGGAGAACCTCCGTTTACAATTACGAATTCAAGTAATACGACAGTCACACCAGTAAATAGAGGCAGTTTAGATATGCAAAAAGAAGTAGATCATTCAATTGTTGGAGTAGGAGAAACAGTAAAGTATACGGTTCGAATATTAAATACTGGTACTGCTGATGCGATGAATATTCAATTTATCGATGTCCTATCTCCGGAAGCTGTTTTTGTACCAAATAGTGTAACTGTAAATGGAGTAGCTCGTCCGGGAGTAAATCCGCAGGTTGGATTTACGATTGTAGACATTCCAGTTGGTGAGACGGCGATTGTAACATATGAAGCTACGATTACGAGCTTTCCAGATGGTGGTACAGTAGTGAACGTTGCTGGGGCGTTAGCAGAATATATTTTAGTACCAGGGGAGCCTCCAGTTACAGTGATGGATACGAGCAATACAGTTATAGTGACGGTAAATACTGCAATCTTATTTGTTGCAAAAGGAGCAAACTTTGAAGTAGCGATGGTAGGAGATGTTGTCACTTATGGAATTGCCGTTATAAATGACAGTACAGTTCCTGTGACGAATATTGTTTTAACAGATATCATTGATCCGAATACTTTATTTATAAATGGCACGGTAACGGTAAATGATGTACCTCTTCCATTTGCTAATCCGAATACCGGTATTCCGTTAGGT
Organism: Bacillus sp. RB3; assembly: GCF_030164735.1. NCBI lineage: Bacteria > Bacillati > Bacillota > Bacilli > Caryophanales > Bacillaceae > Bacillus > Bacillus sp. RB3. Next base: position 32,757 of record NZ_JASNGE010000013.1, on the reverse strand, counting down.
GATTTTCAGCCAAATGACGCAGCAATTATTAATTTCCAAGTTGTAATAACAGGAGGACAAATAAATAATTTAGTTACAAATACTGCTATAGCAAATGGGCTCGCAACTGTAAATCCGAATGAGCCGCCAGTAGTAGTTGAAGGTGATAGCAATACAGTTGTTATCCCGTTTATTTCTCAAAATGTCTCAACGACAGTCGTAAAAACGGCAAATTTACAGGCAGCAACAATTGGCGATGTTATTACGTTTACGACAGTTATTACAAATACGGGGGATACAGCAATACAAAATATTCGTTTTCAAGATATGTTAGATAGTAGTGTTCAATTTGTCCTTGGAACTGTAACGATTGATAATACGCCAGTGCCAAATGTAAACCCAGTATCAGGTTTTATTATAGGAAATTTAAATCCAGGTGAAGCACGGACAGTTTCGTTCCAAGTAGTAGTGCAGAGCGCGCCAAATGGTTCAGGAAATTATATAAATCAAGCGAGTATTCGTTTCGAACATCAAGTAGGGACAGTATTGCCACCTGTTACACAAATGGTAGAAAGTAACATAGTTGTCATTCCATTTGTTCCAACGATAGAACAAATTTGTGAAACGAATCTTAATTGCTTAGGGAAAATTCCTTTTCAATGTTCTCCGTGTAATCATTTGCAAATAAATAAAAAATAAATACAGAAAGAGCATCCGGAAAAAAGGATGCTCTTTCTGTATTTATCATGTAGATTCTTTTTCGGGTGAGGTGAAAAATTCGTCGATTTTGTCGGAGAGTAGTAATGGAATGGCTCCTTTTATAACAGAAATGTCCCAGTCCCACCATGCGAGATTCTCTAGTTTGTCAATCGTTTCTTGCGGGAAACGATATCGAACAAATTTTGCAGGATTACCAGCTACAATTGCATACGGGGGTACATCTTTTGTAACAATGCTCCTGGCGCCGATAATGGCCCCGTTACCAATTGTAACACCAGATAAAATGCAGGATTGATAACCAATCCATACATCATTGCCGACTACGATATCACCTTTTGAAGAAGGGTGACCAGTAATATGTGCTCCTTCATCAAAAAGTGCATTAAATGGATAAGTTGTTATCCAGTCTGCGCGATGTTCACCGCCAAGTATGAAAACGACTTCTTCTGCTAATGAACAAAACTTACCTATTTTTAATTTTGTTTCATCGTTCCAAGAAAAAATGGTTGGCCCTACTTTACTATAAGTATAATCACCAATATCATATTTATTATATTCAGGTTTTTGATTTAAATATAACATGCTTCTTCAGCCTCCTTTCTCAATTAAGTGATACGTATGGAATATTATATGCAAGATGTAGTAATGTGAACTGTATTAATAGGTGAAATGAACAAAAGGAAGTGGGATGTATGCGATACGAAATGGGTCTATATAATAAACCGTTTCAGTCAATTCAATCAGGAAAAAAAGTATATGAAGTACGCCTATACGATGAAAAACGTCAACTAATAAACAAAGGCGATGAAATCGTATTTACGAATCTTACGACAAAAGAAATGATGACGGTAAAAGTAACGGAAATAAAGCGATACGAGAGCTTTAAAGCCATGTATGAACAAATCGATAAAAAATTATTGGATTGTGAAAATGATAGTTTAGAGGAAATGTTAGAAAGTACATACAAAATATATACGAAAGAACAAGAAAAAGAGTGGGGAACAGTTGCGATTCGTATTGAGGTAATAAAATGATAAGAAATCGCGGAGCGGCTATCATTGTACAGGAAGGAAAAATCGCTCTTATAAAACGTATTCGAGAAGAGGAAACATATTATGTGTTTCCTGGCGGAGGGGTTGAGGAAGGTGAAACGCCTGAAGAGGCAACGAAAAGAGAGGTATACGAAGAATTAGGGGTACATGTAAAAGTGGAGCACCTTATTGCAAAGGTAAAATATAAAGGAAATGAATATTATTATGCTGCCTATATTACAGTCGGAGTGTTCGGAAGTGGAACAGCTGAGGAATTTCAGTGGGAAGATAGAGGAAGTTATATTCCGTTATGGCTACCGATAAATGAGTTGGAAAAAGTGAATATAAAACCTTATGAAGTGGTCGGAAATATATTTAACCATTATAAAATATAACGTCTGACAACATACAAAAAAAACCATTGACATAGGCTTCTGATTTAAGTATTGTATTCGAGTATGTTTATAATCAGGAGGTTTATATGAGCAATCAAACTACTACACATCATGTGAAAATGACAACAGCAGATCCATCTGGAATTGGTCTATTTGGATTAGCGATGGTAACACTTGTAGCATCATCTCAAAAGTTAGGCTTAACAGATGGTGTTTCACTTGTATTACCGTGGGCAATCTTTTTAGGAGGATTTGCGCAAATCTTTGCTTGCATTCATGATGCAAAGCATAACAATACATTCGGTACAACAGCATTCGGTGCGTACGGTCTATTTTGGCTAGGTGTTGGAATGACTTGGTTAATTCAACTTGGAGTATTTGGCGAAAAATTAGCACAAGCTGCAGATTCAAAACAGCTTGGTGTAGCCTTTATCGGATATTTGATTTTCACAATCTTTATGACAATTGGTGCAATGGAAACACATAAAGTATTATTTATGATTTTCGTCCTTATTGATTTCTTATTTATCGGTCTTTCATTAAGTACTTTAGGTGTTATGCCGCATGCAATGCATAATTTAGCAGCATATTCTGAACTTCTTATTTCATTATTATCTTTCTATGGTTCAGCAGCAGCAGTGTTAAACACACACTTTGGAAAAGTTGTTTTACCAGTTGGAAAGCCGTTTGGTATTTTTAAAAAGTAATAAAAAAGCACAGATGATTGTATAGTCATCTGTGCTTTTTTATTTATTCCGCTCTTTGTGGGCTGTCTGAAAAAGCTTGATTGGTGAGGTCTCATTAAACTTTCACTTTATCCCGCTATTTGCCGGACAGTAAGCCCCCCGCCTCAAAATTCAGCGGAACAAAGAAGTTATGTGGGGGATGAATACCCCAATGATTAAAGTTTCACTTTATTTGAAATAAGTAATGTGAAATGTAAATAAAAGTAGAAAAAATCAATTGAAATTGATTCTCATTATTAATATAATGAGAATGAGAATCATTTATTTTTAGAGGGGGGATGCCAAAGTGGCAAAAATTTTAATAGCTTATGCAAGTATGTCAGGAAATACAGAGAGTATTGCTGATTTAATTAAAGTTAGTTTAGATGCTTTTGATCATGAAGTAGTATTGCAAGAAATGGAAGGCATGGATGCTGAAGAATTATTAGCTTATGATGGAATCATTTTAGGATCTTATACGTGGGGCGATGGTGAATTACCATTTGAAGCGGAAGATTTTCATGATGACTTAGAAAATATAGATTTAGCTGGGAAAAAGGTAGCGGTGTTCGGATCGGGTGATACAGCGTATGAACTGTTTTGTGAAGCGGTAACGATATTTGAAGAACGTCTTGTAGAGCGCGGTGCAGAGCTTGTACAAGAAGGGCTAAAAATTGAATTAGCTCCAGAAGATGAAGAGGATGTTGAAAAATGCAGTAATTTTGCAATTGCATTTGCTGAGAAGTTCTAAGAATGGGAGTGTCAACGTGGAGACAATGTTAAGTGCAACTGCTATTACAAAGTTAAGAGATGGAAAACTGTTGTTAGCTACTACATATAATGGCTTATTTGTTGAACAAGACGGAGAATGGAAACGAATTTTAAATGGTTTTCAAAAACGAATTAGGGATTTACATAGCGAAGATAATGTAGTTTATGGTGTAGGTGACGAAGGGATTTTTATTCGTAGTATGAATGGTGGAGAGAACTGGACAATTCAGCGTTTTCCAACAAAAGCAACGAGTTGGAATGTATGTAGCAATGTACAAGGAACTGTTGTTGCTCATGGAGAAAAAACGCTGTATCTTTCTAATAATTTCGGTTCGACATGGGAAACTATTCATCCGTTTCTTGAGTATGGCAGTGCGGCACCGTCTATTCGATCGTTATTTTTATATAAACATTACTTATTTATTGGTACGAAAATACATGCTAAATATAGTGGTGTTTGGCTCTTTGATTTGAAGACACGTAAATTAAAGAGGATTAAAATTGCGATGAATCAAATGATCTCCGCGTTGACTTTACACAATTCTTATTTAGTAGCGGCAAGTGGATCGTGCAAGGGAGTTAGAGGGAATATTTCTTATTGTAAAATAGATGAAAGTATTGCAAGTGAAAAAATATATTGGCACACATGTCAAAGTGAGCAGAAAGCAAGTAGTTATTTAGACTTAAGTGTAGATCAACATGTTTTATATACAACTTCAACGCAAAATAAGGCGGGTATTAGTAGTGTGTGCCGTGTGCTTCTTGAAGAAGGTATTGTTACAGTATGTGATTCAGTTAAAGGGCACGGATGGCGTATTGTTAATCAAAAAGAGGGTTATGTAGTAGCCGGATCAGGTGAATTAAAAGCAATGCAGTGGGAACAAAAAATAATTTAAGAAAAAACTTTACTTTTATTATATTGATATGATATAGTATGTTTAAACCATTTTACTTTTAATAATATAGAGATTTAAATGAGCTGTAACTTCCGAGGAGGATAGCAATGTTAAATCTCCTCAGGGGTTGCAGTTTTTTAATATCTGGCTTATTATTGTAAGGTGGTTGAAAATGAATATGTACATATAGGTACATTGTAGGAGGATTTTTTTCATGCAAAACGGTAAAGTAAAATGGTTTAACTCAGAAAAAGGTTTCGGTTTCATCGAAGTTGAAGGCGGAGAAGACGTATTCGTTCATTTCTCAGCTATCCAAGGCGAAGGCTTCAAAACTTTAGAAGAAGGTCAAGAAGTTACTTTCGAAGTAGAACAAGGTAACCGTGGACCTCAAGCTACTAACGTAAACAAGAAGTAATTTTTGAAAAAAGAAGGGCTCGCCCTTCTTTTTTTTTGCACTTTTATAGATGTCCTCCTACTTACATATCATAACAAGACTGAATTTTCATTTATTTATTCGGAGTATTTTTGTATAAAGTACATGAATAAATAAATACTGAAAATAAAGTGTTTGTGTGAAAAGGAATTTAGAAAGAGGTAAATAAATTGAAAAACGCTACACATTTCATTGTGTTTGATATTGAAAGGAATTTCAGACCGTATAAATCAGAAGATCCATCAGAAATAGTTGATATCGGAGCTGTAAAAATAGAAATAGGTACAATGAAGATAATTGAAGAATTTTCGGAGTTAGTAAAACCAAGTGCACGATTAACTCGTCATACAACAAAATTAACCGGTATTACGAAAAAAGATTTAATGGGTGTAGAAAAATTCCCTCAAATTATAGAGAAATTTATTCAGTTCATCGGCGAAGGTTCTATATTTGTTTCATGGGGAAAAGAAGATTATCGCTTTCTATCTCATGATTGTACATTATATGGTGTTGAATGCCCAAGTATAGAAAAAGAAAATAGAATTGATTTGCAAAAATTTGTTTTCCAAGCATATGAGGAATTGTTTGAACATACGCCAAGTTTACAATTTGCGGTAGAACAGCTCGCTTTAACGTGGGAAGGAAAACAGCACCGTGCTTTAGCAGATGCTGAAAATACAGCAAATATACTTCTTAAAGTGTATAGCGAGAGAGATATTAATAAGCGATACAAAAGACATGGTGAACTTGAACTTGTAAAAAACGGAAAACTAACAGAAAAAGCGAAAAAAAAGATGCGGAAATGGGTGTTTAAAGAACTAAAGAAAAATACAAAACGCCCTTTTGAATGGAGTACATTTGAAAGTGGTGACACGTGGGAAAGTATAACGGAAAGATATTATATAAGTGAAAATACAGTAGAACTCCTGAAAAAACATTTTCGTACAGCAGTGAGAAAAGCGGAACGGCAGATTAGGTATTTGGCTGAGATGGAGGAGAATACAGAGGTTAAATGAATTGCTCCTCCATCTCTAACTACATACATGTAATAACAGCGTATTGATATTAAATAGGCATCAACTTGTTGTTGTGATTGTGCATTATAATTGCTTTGGGAGTGTTAAGACGTAATAAGAGTTTTAAACTGTATTAATAAAATAAAAATATATATAAAGAAAAGAGTGTAGTTTAATGGAAACAATCTTTAACATTTTAACTGTTTTAGTTTTTGGGATAATATTTACCACACAATTAGCATTAACTACACTTTCTTTCATAGTAAAGAAGAATTGGAAAAAACTTAATATCTCTTTAAGTTGTGGTGTATTAAAGTTTAAAATAGAAGAGTAAGATTGAGTTTTGTACAAGGGAGGTATGATAGTGGTAGACTTGGATATTAAAGATGTCACAGTAAAGATGGAATTAAACGGTGTCTTTTGGAATGAGGATAGGATTGCTGAAATGAAGGTGACTACAAAAGAAGAGCATTCTGTTATCCTTCGTCTAGTAGTTGATTTAGAAAGTAAAACTATTAGGGCGACGAGTGCGGAAATAGTGAATGGATTCTGCCCTCTGTGCAAACAGAAAAGGGACGAATGTAGTGAACTTAATGACTTGCAAAACAAAATGGAAATTTTAGAAGAAGCCTACGATTGGGTGAGAGAACATCCGGAATATCGTTTTCAATTATCTTTTTACGAGTACAATAAATTTGAGGTAGTAAAGTGAAATTTGCATTTTAACAACTTATAGAAGGACTTGGTCAACTAGAAATATTGAAGTAGATATTTCTAATGGAAATAAGCCTGTATAACAAGGAAGGGATATATTTGATTCTGCAACAAATGTCATCTTGCATCAAAAAAATTTGAAAATAAACATGTTTTATTATAAAGCAGAAAAATCGATTCTTAGTAGAATCGGTTTTTAATATAAATAAAAGAGCGCTTATTAAAAGCGCCCAGTAACAACAGTTATATGGAAGTATTTATCCCGTAAAAGCCCGATTGGTGAGGGCTAATAATTAGTGGGGGATGAACAAAACCCCACTGATTAAAGTTTCACTTTATTCAATACCGCTCGGATCAAACGAATACTGCTGCTTATTCTCAATCCGCTCAATCACATCTTGCAGCTCATCTGGCTTCAGAAACTCAATAGGAGAGAAGCCTTTTTCAAATGTAAGTGTGTCTGCTTCAATCATAAGTACATATCGATCATTTACCTTCGCAATATGTATTTGATCCCCAAAATCCGCAAGCAACGCCTTCACAGAGATATGATCGGCTTTTAGTTTTAATTCCACTTCAGGAGCATGCTCGACGATTTGAGCGGTTGCTTCCATTACTTCTTCAGTTGAAAATTGTTCCATAATTTCGCGTTTCGGACTGGCAGCCCATACTTCCATCGCTTGGTCGAATTGTTCGCGTTCTTCCGTACCTTCTTCAAATACATCTTCAATTTGGTCGTATACCATGTCCATTACTTGTGTTTTCATAATTTCAGGCATAGAGCGTTCATATTCGACGAATTTTAAGAAGTCTTCAAAGTAGCGGGCATGTGATGCTTGATGTATTTTTAGTTCGCCTACTTCAACCATTCCTTCTTCAGGCATGTACGGATATTGGATAGATTTCATATTCTTTGTTGTGATGGCCATTTCAACGTTACGAATCAGTGTTGATTCATCAGAAATAGAAGCAACCTTTGGTTCAAAGTCGCATTTCATTACGAATACGAATGGATCATCAAAGTATTTGCGTAGTTTTGCCTGAGCAATTAAAAATACACCACCACGTACAGCGCTTGTGTCAAGATATGTATAAACGAGAGGTTCGCTCATATCTTTAAAGTTTTCTTTTGTTTCTGCAAAGCGAATACGATTAAAAAGGTTGTAATGAGGGTTTGAATCAAGTTCGTGCCCTTCTTCTACAATAAAGCGACCAATTTTTGTTGGGGCTTGTTCTGTTTTTGCATGACGTTCTACTTTTCGCTTCGATATTTTTAATAACTCACCATTCAAAAATTCTTTTAAGGAACTATCTTCATATTCTTCAGCGTCTAAAGTTTGAAAATGTTTGTAGCGTTTATCAACTGCTTCACCTTTTCCTTCTACTTGTACAACATAAAAGGAAAGATAATTTATTTCAAAATCCATATTTATCACCTTGTTTCATTTCATTAACTCTTATCAGTATAGAGATGGAAAAAACTTTCGTCAATTTATATAAGGAAGGGGAAGCCCCTTCCTTTATATAATCTTTATTTTCTCAATTAAAATCCGTCTTCTAATGCTGCGAATGGAATGTTTAGTCTGTTTTCTACTGTGCGTAAACGTTGGTTTAAGCGGTTTAGTCTACGTGTATGGCGCTCAACTGTATTTTCTAGTTGACGAACTCTTTGTTCAAGCTCATTTACGCGTCTTTCTAATTGACGATTTCCAGTGCCAGGAAAAGAGATTGGAAGTTGGAATTGTCTATTTTGGTCATATGGATTCGTGTGCTCTGCTTGATCTATATAAGATTGATATTGTGTTTGTAAGTCATACTGTGGTTGTTGGTACGCATATTGATTATATGGATCATATGGATTGTAGGGATACATAATAACATCCTCCATTTCTTTAAAATAGGTTGAATTCACCATAATGTATGTGCAAAAGCGGAGCGGTGGCACGGCAAATACCTATTTATGTTGACGGGATTTCTCTTTATCCCACTATTTGCTGGGCAATAAGACCCCCACTGATTACAGTTTCACTTTATAAAAAATAGCTTGGGGGTTTTTGATTTGTATTTCTTTTGTGTAATGGTATATACTGGATAAAAGGGAGAGTTTACATAAAAGTTACAATTCTATCAAACTCAAACTTTTATGTAAATATGTATAGACATTTATAAAAGAAAAGAGTAATTTATATAGAGTGAAAAATAACTTGTAACATTTTATAAACATATTGTAAAATGATTGTAACAAAACATACATAAAAATGAAATAAATACATAATAGTGATGTTGGGGAAAGGGAGAGAGTATATTGTTCCGTAAAGTAAAGGGTATATTAGTTGGGGTGTTATGTGTAGCTATAATGGGTGGCTGTGGTGCAAAAGTAAGTGATGTTGCATTGGTAAGTGATATTGGTGGGCACACTGTAGAGGCTAAAGCAGAAGTACAGGATACTATTAGTTTAGTTGATGGTCGAACTGGTACTGAAGTGAAAAAATTAGATTTATCTAGTTTAGGCTATTTTGAAGATGAAGCGAAATTTAAAAAGTCTGTCACAAAGGTTGTTGGTGAGATTGGAAAAAGCGTCGACAAAAAAATGGTTCCTTCACGTATAGCACCTGATGGAAGTTGGCAAGAAGGAAAACCTTCTTATGAATTAATGGAAAAAGAATTAGTAGATAAATTGTTAAATGTTGGTATGTGGGATGCTACGTATCAGTTGCCGATCGTGGAGAAAAAACCAGTCGCAACATTAAGTGATGCGCAAGGAAATGGTACGGTAATTGGTAGATATGAAACGAACTTAGGTGGTTCAACAGGTGGCCGTATTGAGAATATTCGTTTGTCAGCAGCGAGCATAAATGGAGTTGTGTTAGCAAAAGGAGACCGTTTCTCTTTTAATTCATTAATCGGTGATACAACACCAGATAAAGGATATCAATTAGGGAAAGAAATAGTTGATGGTAAATTAGTAGATGGATATGGCGGTGGTGTTTGTCAAACATCTTCAACTTTATACAATGCAGCAGATCAAGCTGGCCTGAAAATGGTGGAGAGAACTACACATTCTAAAACGGTAGGTTATGTTCCACAAGGAAGAGATGCTACAATTGCATATCCATATTTAGATTTAGTATTTGAAAATACGAATGATGCACCTGTGAAGCTTTATATGGGCATTCAGGGTGGAAAGCTAGTTGCTGAAGTACATAAAATGAGATAAGAGTTATAAAGCCACCTTTTCTGAAATTTAGAAAAGGTGGCATTTTTATTATGAAAATAAAAATGTATGTAAATTCTGACTTTTCTTATTTACATAGGATGATTTTAGTTGTATCCTTCATAGTAACGGTTATATGTAATGGAAAAATATAGGGATAAGGAGATGGAGTTATTCATGGTACAAATTCATCCGAAAACACGTATTGGTCATGTTGAATTTAAAGTGAAAGACTTAGAGCGTCAAATTGCTTTTTATGAGAATGTTGTAGGATTAGAGGTAATTAAGCAAGAGGGGAATAAAGCATATTTATCTGGAAAAGGTGGAAAGAACGCGTTACTTGTTCTTGAAAAGTTAGAGGACGGGGTACTGCAAGAACCGCGTACGACTGGTATATATCATGTAGCCTTTTTAGTTCCGACTCGTGAAGCTTTTGCTTCTGCGCTATTTGGGGTTCTTCGTAATAAGAATGTAATTGACAGCCCGGATGAGCAAGAAGGGCGTTATACATATTCAAATGAAATTTTACCAATTTCAAGGTTTAATAGTGCAAGTGATCATACATATAGCGAAGCTTTTTATTTGCAAGATTTAGAGGGGAATGGTATTGAAATTTATGCAGACCGTCCGCGTGATCAATGGGGAGAAGGGTCAGGAGGAAGTACACCACTTGATTTAAAAGAATTGGCGACACTCGTTGATTATGAGTTTGATGGTTTGCCTGCTAATACTGTCGTTGGGCACGTACATTTACGAATAGCTGATGTAGAGAAATCACATGAATTTTATGTGGAAACAGTAGGTTTTGAAGTACAACAGCGTGAAGAGGATTGCTTATTTATTTCAGCAGGGGGATATCATCACCATATTGGTGCAAATACGTGGAACGGAGTAAACAATCCACACCCACCAGTATATGCAACTGGACTAAAGGTATATGCTATTGTACTACCGCATAAAGAAGCGTTAGACGAAGTGAAAGAAAGATTAATAGAAAAACAACATGAAATAAATGAAACTACAAATGGGTTTGTGGTGGTAGATCCAAGTGGTATTACAGTGCAGTTTGAAATAGAAGCAGTGTAAAATAAGCGAGAAAGTGTATAATCACTTTCTCGCTTATTTGTGATTATTCATAGCTCAATCCAATATCTTCTTACTATATTCCCATCTTCCTCAGTGAAATCATCATCACGAATCCCGCCGTTATGCAAAATCGTTTTTTCAGAAGCGGTATTCACAGCGTCGCAAACGACAAGTACTTTCGTGATGTCTAACTCCTTCGTTTTTTCTAATGATAATGCTAGTAACTTCGTAGCATAACCTTTTCTTCTTTCAGAAGGGCGAATGCCATAACCAATGTGACCGCCAGCGTTAAATAAATGTTTCGTTAAACTATGACGTATATTAACAGCTCCCACAATTTTATTTTCATCTGTAACAAGCCAATATGTAGAGTCTGGTACCCAAGTTTCAGGGATATTTATTCCGTTATGCGCATCGAGAAGTTCTTGAACCATAGCTGGGAAGTTGGCAGGATTTTTTGAGATAACCCACGGGATCATTGTTTCACCGCTATCTTTCCATTCGTTATAGAAATCTAAGTATTCTTCTTGTAAATCAGTAGTAGGTGTGAGTAATGAGACGTTCATTGTTAGTAAGCTCCTTTATTTATATAGTTTTTATAAAAAATTACGATACAAAGTGAAAGCGTTTTCCATAGTTTCTCAACCTAATTTCGCGTAATTCATCTTTGATTTTTTAGAAAATTAGTGAAGGTTTAAAATTAGAAGTTATTTATTTTATGTTAATATTTTAAATATTAACATAAAACGGTCGGAGTATTAAGTATATTTTAGCGGTACCCCTATATGTAAATAAAAGGATGTTTGTGATAATTTTTGTTTTATCTATCTATAATGAATGAAAGGGGGAAGTGCCCGTGAGTGTAGATTTTGATTTTATTATACGAATCGGTGTTGCTGGCTTGTTAGGAGCAATGATTGGTATTGAAAGAGAAATTCGATCGAAAGAAGCTGGATTAAAGACTCATTTCCTCGTAGCGGTAGGAAGTGCGTTAATAATGGTTGTTTCGAAATATGCCTTTTCAGATATTGTGTTTGAAGAGCATATGTCTCTAGACCCAAGTCGTATTGCAGCACAAGTCGTTAGTGGAGTTGGTTTTTTAGGTGCAGGCACAATTATTATTCAAAAGCAGGCGGTGAAAGGATTAACGACCGCGGCTGGTTTATGGGCTACTGCCGGCATAGGATTAGCAATTGGAGCGGGAATGTATGTAGTAGGTATTGGAGCGACGATTCTCGTTTTAATTGGTTTAGAAATTGTAAGTCGTATTTTTAAGGTGCAATTTTTATTTCCACAAAATATAACAGTGCAAATGTTTGTAAATAAACATGAAGCGGTACAACAAATATTAGAAACACTACAAGTGAAAGGCATCCCAATACTCTCATATGAGGTGGAAGCTTCACAGCAAAGTACAGAAACTGTTTATAAGGTAGGGATGCAACTGAAAAATATATCGTCAGAAGAAAAGAATGAGTTTATTCAGCACATGCAAACATTACCGGAAGTTACATTTATAAAGTTAAAATCATAGTGTTGAAAATGAGGATAGATGTAGCAGGAATTTTGCTATTATCTATCTTTTTTGATATAAAATGCACGGAAAGTCAAGCGTTAATTTTATATGGAATGGATACATGTGTGAACGTTACCTTATTTTTTCTCAATACAGGACAAAAAGTAAAAATAGTAAAATAATGGAGCGGGACACTAAAAATGTAAGGTAGGGGAGAGCATGAAAGGCTATTCAAAGAAAATGTTAGTAGGGGTAAGTTTTGCTAGTTTAATGTTAGGGAGTTTTCAAGGGGTAAGTTTGGCAGAAGATACTAAGGGAGAGCAAGTTTCTTATCGAAATGTGCTCAAAATGGAGCCAGTCGGTGTACAACTACCAGTACAAGAATTAGCTCATTCATCGAAAGTGCTCGAAAGCAAGTCTTTTGAGAAAAGGTTACAATTTGCCGATTTATCACAAAGACCACCTGAGGTGAAAAAAGAAAGTAAGCAATTAGCTGTAGCGAAAACTTATACAATTGCCGAATTAAATCAATTAAGCAATCAGCAGTTAGTAGATTTACTTGTAACAATTGATTGGGAGCAAATTACGGGGCTATTTCAGTTTAATACAGACAGTCTAGCATTCTATCAAAATGATAGTAGGATGCAGACGATTATTGATAAATTGAAGCAGCAAGGACAAGCCTATACGAAGGATGATTCAAAAGGGATTGAGACATTAGTAGAGGTATTACGTTCAGGATTTTATTTAGGATTTTATAATTCGGAACTTAGTAAATTAAATGAACGGAGTTATCATGATAAATGCTTACCTGCATTAAAAGCGATGGCTAACAATTCAAATTTTAAGCTGGGTACATTAGAGCAAAATAGAGTGGTATCATCATACGGAAAGTTAATAGGAAACGCTTCGAGTGATGTGGAAACGATAACATCGGCTGCAAAGATTTTTAAACAATATAATGATAATTTTTCTACATTAGTAGATAATCTTTCAGCTGGAAATGCTATTTACGATATTATGCAAGGTGTTGATTACGACATTCAATCGTATTTGTACGATACGAGGAAAGCACCGAAAGATACAGTATGGTATCAGAAAATAGATAGTTATATTAATGAATTAAGTCGTTTTGCATTAATGGGAACGATTACAGCAAAAAACGGTTGGCTTATTAATAATGGCATTTATTATACAGGTAGACTCGGTATGTTCCATAGTACAGGAACTAAAGGGTTACAAGTTGTAACAGATGCGATGAAAATGTATCCGTATTTAGGGGAGCAATATTTCGTAGCTGCTGAGCAAATTGCAACGAATTATGGCGGAAAAGATGCAAATGGTAAAGTGGTGAATTTAGATCAAATAAGAGAAGATGGAAAGAAAAAATATTTGCCAAAAACGTATACGTTTGATGATGGGGCAATTGTTTTAAAAGCTGGAGATAAAGTGACAGAAGAAAAAGTAAAACGTTTATATTGGGCGGCAAAAGAAGTAAAGGCACAATTCCATCGTACGGTTGAAAGTGATCAACCTTTAGAAAAAGGAAATCCTGATGATGTATTAACGATGGTTATTTATAATAGCCCAGCAGAATATCAATTTAATCGTCAATTGTACGGTTATGAAACGAATAACGGTGGTCTTTATATAGAAGGAACAGGTACGTTCTTTACTTATGAGCGTACGCCAGAAGAAAGTATTTATAGTTTAGAAGAATTATTCAGACACGAGTTCACGCATTATTTACAAGGTAGATATGAAGTACCAGGGTTATGGGGACAAGGGAAAATATATGAAAATGAAAGATTATCTTGGTTTGAAGAAGGAAATGCTGAATTTTTTGCAGGGGCAACGAGAACGGATAATGTTGTACCGAGAAAGAGTATTATAGGAGGATTATCTTCAAATCCAGCAGAGCGTTATACGGCAGAGCGAACGTTAAATGCAAAGTATGGAACGTGGGATTTCTATAATTATTCCTTTGCTTTACAATCGTATATGTACAATAAGAGATATGATATGTTCGATAAAATACATGATCTTATTAGGAAAAATGATGTAACAGTATATGATGCATATCGCTCTACATTAAGTAAAGATGCGAATTTAAATAAAGAATATCAGGACTATATGCAAATGCTAGTTGATAATCGTGAGAAATATAATGTGCCATTAGTATCAGACGATTATTTAGCGAATCATGCATCGAAGCCAGTTTCAGATATTGCAGCAGAAATAACAGCGGAAGCAAAATTGAAAAATGTATCAGTGAAGAAAAATAAATCACAGTTCTTTAATACATTCACACTACAAGGAACATATACAGGAACTGCAGCAAAAGGAGAATATGAAGATTGGAAAACAATTACACAAAACGTTAATGATACGTTAAAACGTTTAAGTGCAAAGGAATGGACAGGCTATAAAACAGTAACAGCATACTTTGTAAATTATCGCGTGAATACATCAGGACAATTTGAATATGATGTTGTGTTCCACGGTATTAATACAGAAGAAGGTGCAGAGAATAAAGCACCAGTTGCAGTTATAAACGGTCCGTATAGCGGAAATGTAAATGAAGCAATTTCATTTACAAGCGACGGATCAAAAGATGAAGACGGGAAAATTACTTCGTATAAATGGGAGTTTGGTGATGGAGCAGTAAGTAATGAGCAAAATCCAACTCACGTATATACAAAAGAAGGAACGTATACGACGAAATTAACGGTAACAGACGATAAAGGAGCAACTAATACTGCTACAGCGACTGTAACTGTTCAAAAGAAAGAAGATAACAGTGTAGAAAAAGAACCGAATAACTCATTCCAAACAGCAAACAAATTGCAGTTAAATCAAGTTTTACGTGCTAGTTTAGGAAATGGCGATACAATTGATTTCTTTGAAATTAATGTGGAGACTGCTAAAAACCTTCAAATTAACGTAACGAATGAAAATAATATTGGAATGAACTGGGTACTTTATTCTGAAGCAGATTTAAATAATTATGTTACGTATGCTCAGCAACAAGGGAATAAACTAGTAGGTAGCTACTATACGTATCCAGGGAAGTATTATTTACATGTGTATCAGTATGGCGGGGGGACAGGGAATTATACGGTGGAAGTGAAGTAGTAAAAGGGGAGTTATCTTGTTCAATGAATGGAAAAAGGTCTGTACTTTAATGAAAAAACAACTGCAGGCAATGTCTCTAATGATAATAACAAATTAAGTGTCGCGAGATGTTATATTTATATTAAACCAATCTAATCAGTAAATAAGATAAAATCGATGAACTAGTATTTCATCACGATGTAAGAAAAGTTATAAATATTAAGTGTTTTTAATTGAATTAAACTAAAGGATCAGAGTGTATCTGTAACAATAGATAGGCTCTGATCCTTATTATATTTAATTAACGCATATGAATTTAAGATAATTAATAAGTAAGCTAGCTAGCGGGATTCTTAAAATTCATTTATGTAATTAACTAAACAGAAAATTGTTATCACATTAGCAAGGGATACTAATAGAAAAGCGTGTCCCTTTACCTAATTCACTCTCTATTTCTATATCTCCGTTTAATTCTCTAATAATACTATAAGCAATCATAGTACCAAGCCCAGTTCCTTTTTCTGTTGTTGAATAGAATGGCAAAGCAATTCGTTTTATTTGTTGAGATGACATCCCAATTCCTGAATCAATAATATCAATTATGATATTTCCTTTTACTTTTTGTATATTTATTTGTAATAATCCACCATTTTTCATAGCCTCAATTCCGTTTTGGATGATGTTGTTTAGACAGAGTTTGAATTTTTCGGGGTCCCCATTTATATAAAAGGAATCTGTACTATTTTGTTTGATTTCAACTTTGTATGATAGAGCGAGTGGTGAAATAGTATCTTTCACCTGATTTAAAATGTGATTAATATCTATTTTTTCTTTTAGGGTATTCTGTGGTTTGGTTAAAGATAAATAGTTATTAATAGTAGATTGTATTTGCTGCATTTCAATTAACATGATTTCTAAGTATTGATCCTGAGATAGCTTAGAGGCATGTTTTTCATTTAATAATTGAGTGAATCCATGTACCGTGGTTAGTGGATTGTGGATTTCGTGTGCAATTGACGCTGCTAGTTCGCTAGCTATATAAAATTTTTCAGCCCGTTGCAGTTTTTCTTTCATTTTATATTTCTCAATCATTTCCTCTATAAAATAAACTGATAATAATACTGTGAAAATATTAATGACTATATAATTTAATAAAAATTCTATGAGAGTAGAGTCTATTTTACCTCCTGTATTTATTTGAGTTACAATACCGCAAATAGAAAGGGAAGCTGTACATGCTAAAATAAGAAGTAAGCTTAATAATATCTTTTTTTCTTTAAAATACATAGGTAATAAGTAACGAAAGAGCATTGTTATAACAGAAATGATAGTAAAGATAATAAATGATGGAAGAACGCCATTTCCGCCTAAGTAAAACCGGTAAGAAAGATATAAAATTCCTATAAAAACAATGTTTTTTGTATTTCCATATAGAAAAACTAATATTATAGGAATAAAACGTAAATCATAAATAAATCCCACATGTAAATGAAAAGGAAAAGTCATACAAAAAATAATAGCAATGGAGGAAAGGATAGAAAATAACATATTATTACATGTTATTTTCTCTTTAAACTCTAGCCAAAATACGTGATAGCTAAGGATACAAATTATTATAATAAAGGTATTTAATAAAAGAGTAGAAATTCCCATAGTTTTGCATCTCCGATAGTTTGTAAGTAGAATTATGTATGAGTTGGACATAGATGTTTAGTATTAGTAGACTTTTTATCTAAAAAAGGAAGGGTACTTGAAAAGTGCTGTTATATTACTCGTATTAAAATTGATAAGGAAAATAGAAAAAAATAATAGATAAAAAATCTATTTAAATTTATGTACATATGAAATCATAAACTAACTTTTGTATAGGTGAAATTTGGATTGAGTTACTGATAAAATAAGTCTTTTTAAGCATGAATATTCTGTGAAAATGATATGCGTGGTGACTCCTGTTTTGTAGCCTTCGTTATATTAACATGGAATATATCAAATTACAAAGTGAAATTTTAGAAAAATTTTATTAGTACATTTTATCTGAAATAGAAATGCTATTTATTTGAGTATTTTGGTACTTACTCGTATAAAACTTTGTTAGAAAAAGACTTTAAAATTTACATGTTTTTTATGAAGTGTAATATTGTAGCTTTATCTATGTGGCTTTCTCAATAACTATTAAGGCGAAAAGTTAAAATATATAGGTTTATAGATATGAATTATTACATAAAAACGCACTTAAAAAAGGATGTATGATGGTAATAGAATACAAACATCAAGGGGGAACTTAAAATGAAGTTAAATAAACTAGTGCTTAGTTGTGGAGTAGTTTCAGCATTAACACTTGGTGTGTTAGGGAATAATACTTATGCTGAAGAAGTACACAAAACGAATGATCCAATTCATGTAGTTGAACATGTTTCTGCAGACTTATTATTAACCCAAACAATGAATTATAGTGGCGAGGCTGTAACTTCTTTCGTATATGATGGGAGTACTGACTTAAGCTTCTCTATGAAAAATAATGGTCAAAATACAATGGGATATAGTGTAAAAGGTCCAAATACAGAGCTAATTGTTGGTGGTTATATAAAACCTGGAGAACAACAAATTAATGTTACAAATGTACGGAATGCTTTATCTCCATTACCGAATGGAACATATAAAATTTACGTTTCAAATGATGATGGTTCTAAGGGGCAATTCCAAGTTTCAGTAAGATCTATGAATTAAATTTAAAACGCTTTGTTTTTAAGTTAATTTAATCTTTGCTTATTGGAAAGAAGCTAAAATGAATTGAGAATTACCGATAAAAATGAAAACGAGCACCTTATCTAGTTGTGAGAGGGTGTTCGTTTTTTGCTATTAAACAGAAAATAATTATAAATATATTTTGATATCCCCATTGCTAACCTACTAGATTGTGTCAACGAGAGAATGTCTACTATAAAAGATATTAAAATAAAGATGATGTAACATTCCGCTAAATTATATGGGGAAATAGAAAAACCACCCTTATATGAGTGGTTTTTAGTAATTATTTTTAGGTTATACATTTAAAATTAGGCTAAGTTATAGAAATAATAAACATTTAATCCGTTGTTATTATTTTGGTTCTGGATAATGATTGTAGTATGAGATTCTAATAAATTCTTGGTAGACATTTGTTAATTTGGCATCTCTAAGAGCATCGTTGAATTTTTGCATACGTACACTCCCTTGAGCGTAGCCTCCACCTGGAGTATAAGGGTTTCTAGCTTCAAAGTCATCCAAAAATACTTTTAATTTTTTATAGTCTTGAGATTGATAGAAAGCCACGGCCTCTTCAGGAGTGACATCAAAGTAAGAGGATGACGTTGAGTTATAAGAAGCTGCTTGAGCAGTAGGTGCCTCTAGCATAGTTGCAGCTCCACCGAACATAGTAAGCGCCATAGAAGATACAATAATTTTTTTAAACATAATAAAACCTCCATGTAGAATATTAGATTAATAGTAACCCTGTAATCATTATAGTTACAATGAAAAAGATTATCAAATGCAATATTGCATAATATATCCCGTTATTTTTGGGCAGTAAGACTCCCGCCCAAAAATTCAATGAAAGCAAAGAAGTTAGGTGGGAATCGGGCGGATTAAAGTTTCGCTTTATTATTTGAACGAGAAGTCACCTTTATATTTAAATGGAGGAGTGTAATAGATTAAAAGAGGTGTATAAATTACTCAGGTTAACAAGAAAATGAAAAGGCTATTTTTAATAGGGGAAAGCTTAATAACTGGAGTAAAGGAATTGCTATTTATATATTTAACATACATATTTGTCTTTTAAATTGTAGGCGTGTTTTAGAATTTGTATATAGTAAATTCGTTAAAAAACTTGATAAATAATAAAATGTGTAAATTTTTTGACTATTTTATTAAAATTATTTAATATTTGTAATTTATTGTTTTATAATGATAATTGGGTCGATCGTGAATGTTTTAGATATTGCGATATATACTCGGATTAATTTATTCTAGGGAGGTTACAAAATTGGGTAAGAGAGTCATTATAAGAGTTTTTACATTATTATCAGTACTGGCATTATTCCTTAATGTATTTTTACCTAGGGCTAGTGCAGAGGTTATGACGCATGAGAAATATTCAATGGACTGGAGTTATAGTAATAGTCTAGGTAAGTACATTCGCACTGAAATGATTAAAAATTCAAGTGGTCAAATTGCTTATTGCTTAACCCTTGGATTAAAATCACCAAATGGTGAAGATCTTCCTGAAATGGGGAAAACAGATAATGTAGTATATAGAGTCTTATTAAATGGTTTCCCGCAAAAAAGTGCTGAACAGCTGGGAGTAGCTAATAAAAATGAAGCGC
Organism: Bacillus sp. RB3; assembly: GCF_030164735.1. Lineage (NCBI taxonomy): Bacteria > Bacillati > Bacillota > Bacilli > Caryophanales > Bacillaceae > Bacillus > Bacillus sp. RB3. The sequence goes on along the minus strand of NZ_JASNGE010000013.1, from coordinate 12,783 downwards.
ATTATGCAACGCAACTTGCGGTTTGGAATGCATTAGGTCAACTCGATGTAAATGAATTAAAACATGAGAATAAAAATGTTGAAAAAGCAGCTAAGGCTATTATTAGTAATGCTAACAATAGTGAAGAGACTCAAGATGTTTTTATGAATGTGATTCCTGCTGAAAAGCAAAAAGCAGAATTAAAGGGTGAATTCTTCGAAACAAATCTATATTCAGTACAAACAAATGCTAAGAGTGGTTCTTATAAGGTAGTAGCGAAAAATGCACCTAATGGAGTTAGAATTGTTAGTGAAAATGGAGAAGTGAAAGATCAGCTTTCAGTTGGAGAAAAATTTCGTATCCAAATTCCTAAGAATACAAAAACGGGTGAATTTAATTTAAGTGTTGCTGCTAATTTAACTAAAGTTCAAGCAATTGCTTATCGTGGTACGGATACTGTTCAGAATGCTACAGTACTATTAGAGAGAAATGAAGAAAAGCTTAGTAGTGATCTTGCAGTAAATTGGGAAGCAGCTGGTTCTTTAAAAATTAAAAAGGTTGGAGAAAATGGAGAAGTTTTAGCTGGTGCAGTATTTGAGGTCTTTAATGCAAATAATGAATCAGTCGGAAAAATCACGACTGGTGCTGATGGTATGGCAGAATTAAACAACTTACCAATTGGTACTTACACATTAAAAGAAATTAAAGCACCAACAGGCTATGTTTCAGATGATAAACCACAAACTATTGAAGTTAAGACAGGGGAAACAGGAGCTGTCCAAATAGTAAATAACAAAGTAAAAGGTAACATCGAAATTAAAAAGCTTAGTGATTCAGGAAAGATTTTACCAAATGTTGAATTCACAGTCTTCACTGAAGATGGAAAAGAAGTGAAAAAAGTAGTAACAAAAGAAAATGGAATTGCAAACGTTGAAGATCTTACGTATGGTAAATATTATTTCTTAGAGACAAAAACACCTAATGGATATATTGGAAATAAAACAAAGTATCCTTTTGAAATTAAAGAGCACAATAAAACACTTAATTTTACAGTGGAAAATACCGAAGTGAAAGGTAGTGTAAAATTACTAAAAGTAGATAATGAAGATATTAGTAAAAAATTAGAAGGTGCAGCATTCGAGCTAAAAGATGCAAGTGGAAAAGTAGTTGGGGAATATAAGACAGATAAAAATGGTGAGATTAACGTCAAAGATTTAGCGTATGGTAAATATTCATTTGTAGAAAAGGCTTCTCCAAATGGTTACGTTCTTGTTAAAGAACCGATTATGTTCGAAATAAAGGAACATGGAAAGGTTATTGAGTTATTGGCAGTTAATCATCTTATCAAAGGTGATCTAGAAATTACAAAGGTAGATGTAGCTGATGGAAATAACAAGCTTCCAAATGCAGAATTTACGATTTATAACGAAGCAGGAAAAGAAGTAGTAAAAGGAAAAACAGACGATAAAGGAATCGCTAAATTTGAAAAGTTACCATTTGGAAAATACACATATAAAGAAACTGTTGCACCAAAAGGTTATGTATTAAATGAAGAAACGTTCTCTTTTGAAATTAAAGAGAATGGTCAAATCATTAAACACATTGTCAAAGATGAAAAGATTCCTTCAATAAAAACAACAGCTACTGATAAAACAGATGGTACAAAAGAAATGCACACGTCTAAGTCTGTAACAATCCAAGATAAAGTGGAATACAAAGACCTACAAGTAGGTAAAGAGTACAATTTAAAAGGTAAATTAATGAATAAAGAGACTAATAAACCATTAGTTGTAAATGGTAAAGAAGTAACTGTTGAAACGAAGTTTACACCAAAAGAAGCAAATGGTTCTATTACACTAGATTTCACTTTTGATGCAACTGGTTTAGAAGAAAAAGAAGTAGTAGTATTCGAAGAGTTACTGAAAGACGGAAAAGTTGTTACGACACATGCTGATATCAATGATAAAGGTCAAACAGTTAAGTTCGTTAAGCCATCAGTAAAAACGACAGCAACAAACAAAGCTGATGGTGGAAAAGAGATTCATTCAAAGGATTCTATCACAATCCAGGATAAAGTGGAGTACACTAACTTAGTTGTTGGTAAAGAGTACACTGTAAAAGGAAAATTAATGAACAAAGCTATTAACAAACCATTACTAATTGATGGTAAAGAAGTAACAGCTGAGACTAAATTTACTGCAAAAGAAAAGAACGGTTTTGTAACATTAGACTTTACTTTTGTTGGTGCTGAACAGCAAGGAAGAGAAGTAGTTGTGTTCGAAGACTTATTACATGAAGGGCAAGTAATTGCAACTCATGCTGACATTAACGATGTAGGTCAAACAGTTCGATTTGTAGAACCTTTTATTAAAACGACAGCAACAAACAAAGCTGATGGTTCTAAAGAGTTAGATGCTTCTAAATCTGTAACAATCCAAGATAAAGTGGAATACAAAGACTTAATCGTGGGTAAAGAGTACGTAGTAAAAGGTAAACTAGTGGATAAAGCAACAAACAAGCCATTATTAGTTGATGGTAAAGAAGTAACAGTAGAATCTAAGTTTACTGCTAAAGAGAAGAATGGTTCTATCACATTAGACTTCACTTTCAATGCTTCTGCATTACAAGGTAAAGAAGTAGTAGTATTTGAAGAACTGTATCAAGATAATATATTAGTAGCTATTCACGCTGAAATTGAAGATAAGGGACAAACAGTGAAATTTAAAGAGGGAAAATCGGAACAACCAAAACCAGAACAGCCAAATTCAGGTAAAAATACGACAACACCAGAGCAACCTAACGAGCAAGTAAAAGAACAACCACAACTTAAGAAAGAAATTCAATCTAAAATTGGATGGTTACCGCAAACAGGTACTAATCTTACAAGTTGGATCTCTATGGCTGCAGGAGCATTACTGTTAATTGTTGGTGGAGTGATTTTCTTAAAACGTAAAAATGCATAGAAATTAAAAAATAAGCACATCTGTTTTTATAACAAGATGTGCTTATTTTTATCATTTTAGCCAAGAAGACTCCTATATTTAAGCGTGAATGGCATTTAAAATAGCAACCATATTTTATAGGTAATTTTGAACAGTTAAAAGAAATATTACAGGAGGGTGAAAAGCAAGGAGTTTTTCATTTCTTCTCCATAAATCATACAATACATTGGATCACTTCTATTGTTTTATTTCCAAAGTTTAAAAAGTTTATTGATTTTTTAGGACCAAATGAAACGAATGATACAAATCATGAATGGATGCCAGAAAACTTAGTGGACAGGATTGTTACTGCATTAACAGATAAACCTAATGTGTAAATTATTCAGTGTTTATGAATTCTATTATTACTATTTAAAGCCTAATTTCTCAATGTATTGTAGAGAAATTAGGCTTTTTTTATCAATTCATTAAAGTTTTTATAATTCAAAGACTCAAGTTAATGATTATATTTTCAAGTATTCGTTTTGAGCTACATAGATATAGTTTTCGTTGCAACTGTTTGTTGAAATATTTTATCATGCTCAACAATAACCATTGTGGGATTAAATTGTTGAATAAGTTCTTCAATCTGCATGCGGGAATAGATATCTATAAAATTTAGTGGTTCATCCCATATATATATATGAGCTTTTTCACATAAACTTTTAGCGATAAGCAGTTTTTTCTTTTGTCCACCAGAATAATGAGATATATCTTTTTCAAATTGAATTCGGTCAAAGTCCATCTTACTTAGGATGGACTTAAATAAGGTTTCATCAATCTTGTGCTCTTCAATAAAGCCTGATAGTGATCCCTTCAAATGAGAAGTATCTTGTTGGACATAGGAAATTATGAGTCCTGTACCTAAAGTAACTAAGCCTGTATGCTGTATCGGATGTCCTAGAATTAGTTTTAGGATACTACTTTTTCCGCTCCCATTCGTTCCATCAAGTACAATTCGGTCACCTTGTTCAACTATGAAGCTAATCGGCTCATTCACAATTTGATCATTGTACTTAACGGACACGTCAACTAAAGTAACCAATTCATTTGATTTAAATTGCAATTGTTCCAATTTTAATGACTCAGTTTTTTCCACATTTTTTAGTAATTTTGATTTTTCCTCAATAGCTTTTTGTTGCCTTGATTCAAGGTTTTTTGCTCTTTTCATCATCTTGGCTGCTTTATGTCCTACAAACCCCTTATCCAACTTAGAACCTGAATTCCTCGTTCCATTTTTTGAAGCTTCTACGTCATTAGACCAACTTGCTGAACGTTTGGAAGACTGTTTTAATCGCCCTATGTCTTTTTGTAGACGCTCATTTGTAGCCTTCTCGTGTTCTTGCTGTCTATCAAAATTTAACTTCCAAGAAGAATAGTTACCACTTTGAACTTCAATATTTGCTCTATTAATAGATAGGATATGGTCAACGCACCCATCTAAAAAGATTCTGTCATGTGAAATTAAAATAAATCCTTTTTTCTTCCTTAGATAATCGGAGACTATCTTTCGTGCATCTGTATCTAAGTGATTTGTTGGCTCATCAATTAATAGAAATTGACCCGCATTTAAAAACAGTGCAGCAAGCAACACTTTTGTTTGTTCCCCATTTGATAATGTTTTAAATGGTCTGTACATGACCTCAGCATCAACATTTAAATAGGATATCTCACGTAGAAGTTCCCAATCTGCGGCTTGGGGACAAATTTCTTCAAGGATTTCATGAGTGAATTTGTTCTTATCTGAAACAGAGTAGGGGAAGTAATTGAATTCTACTGAAGCAAGGATTTTCCCGCTATACTCATAATTCCCTAACAATAAATTAAAGAATGTCGTTTTACCTCGTCCGTTTCTACCAATAAATCCTAGCTTCCAATCCGTATCTATTTGGAAGTTTACACTTTCAAAAATATTATCAAAGCTACCTGGGTATGAAAAAGTTAAGTCTTGGACCTTTATCATTGACATAATAATTCCTCCTTTATATATCGAAACGTTTCATATAAAGTCGGAACATCCATCCATTTTTTAATTCCTCTATATAAGTTTGATGGATATTAACGACTTATATAGAGCATTACATGTGTAACAATAGTATCTGAAGTACTCATTTTTCTCGCTCCTTTATTTGTGAAGTACATTTAACAATTAGTAAGTTTCAACTAAGACAAACGGGAATAAAAAAATCCCCCAATTTGTAATCGGAAGGATTAGTCTTTCGTCTATACTTAATAAGTACTTATTAATCATTTGAATCATGACAAATAAAGTATGAACTGAATTTTAAAAATGGATAGACTAACCCTATATTTTGTAGTTTGAAGTTATAAAATTCAACTTAAAATATAAATTAGTTAATCATTATTCATCCATCATTCCTTTCATAATTCTATTTTTAGAGTAACATTCTTTTTAGGGAGATGCAATATTAGCTTCAATTTCATCTAATTCTAAATCATTTATAATTCTTTGAGTAAGGAGATAAAACTTTACCGCCCTTTTTATAAACATCACATTTTTGTTCAATAGGTCATGTCTTTTGTCCGTTAAAAAGGGAGGATATGAAATTGACATCAACTTTTTGTGTAACTATAATAGTTACAGTTAGTTTCGTAAACTAATTTGAATTTCTATTTTAATGATAGTATATTTTCATTCCTTTTTAAGTGTGACAGATAGCAACTATAATCCAATAGAGGAGTAGATTCTATCTCATATGTAAAGAGTAGATAAGTTGTACCCGCCAAATTTACGATGCTCAAATACTTAAAAAATTACATTTTTCAGCTTATCCTTTTTAGAATCCTCAGTATTGATAATTGTAAACATCTACAAAAAGTTAATAAGATTGTTGTGTGTAGAAAGAAATCTTTTAAAAAGGTCATAATATGGATAATAGGTAGCACACATTTTAATTAGTAGGACTTGTGCCACCATCAAGCCATTTTTTAATAAAAGTATAGAAAAATCAAGAAGGTGAATCCATTGCGTAAACATGTATATGTGCAATTTTATGTATTGATATTGGCTTTAATAACTTATATAAGCTTTTGCTTTATATTTTTATTTGTTTTTCCGAATCATTATTTCGTATCAGATTTTAATATCCGACTATCATCTTTAGTCGTTGAAACTACTGTATTTATCTCATTACTGTATTCTATATTATCCCAAAAAATTAAGTTAGGAGTATTCTGGGTTTGCATTACTATTGCAATAGGGTGTTTTTTGATAGGAAATTTCATATCCGCTTTTCAAGTACTTAATGTAGAATTACCAATACAAAATTTTAATATTTCTGATGTATTTCTACTGTTTTTCTTATTCTTCTTTCTTTTTGCGTTCTTTTATAAAATTATGATGGAATGTAACAAATGGGAGAAAGCGTATTTACTTTGTGATTTATGCATTGTTGTTACTGCTATTTTTACATTAGAGTGGTACCTATTTAATAAACCATCTGCAAATATTTTATTCTTATCAATTGGAGATGTGTTTCTCTCATTTATTTTTCCGATTATAGATTTATTGCTTCTATTACTTGGAGTTACACTGATCTTTCGACCTGCTATTTTCAATGCAAAAAGTAAATTGTTTATTTTTATCCTAGTATTAACTGGATTGGCTATTACGGACTATTTGTATTTTTACTTACAAGGTGATTTGTCAGAGCGTTCAGTTATATTTTTAAGGTGTTTGTATAGAGTTTTCCTATTATTTATCGCTATTGCTGCTACAATCCCAAAGAATACTTCTTCTAAAAGAAATTATTTTATTATTAATCCGACATTTGGAGAGAAACTTCTTGGTATATTCCCTTATCTTGCAGTTGCAGTCTTAATTGGCTTTACTTTGAAAGAGCAAACTTCTTCAGCTACATTAATTACGGGAAATTGTATTGCTTTTGTATTTGTACTGATTCGTCATACAATCGTACGAATGCAAAACAAAGATTTAACTGAAACATTAAAAGTGTTTAATAACCAATTAGAACAAACAATATCTCAAAGAACAAGGGATTTAATAAACAAATCTAATGATTTAGTAAAAAATCAAGAGAGATTTAAGTCATTATATGAGTATCATCCGGATCCTATTTTAACGATTGATTCAAACGGTATCGTATTAAATATAAACCAGGCTGGAAGTATGTTATTAGGAAAAGAAAGTGCTGTATTGATAGGGAAAGAGTGCTTCTCTATTTTTTTAGATGAAGATAAATCTGAATTGGAAGCAGCTATAAAGAAAGGGAAACGATGTAGTTCATCTTCACTACAGTTACGTGTGAAAAATAACAATGAGAAGGATATACTCTTTTGGTATGTCACTATAGTTCCTATTATGATAGAAGGACAAACCTTTGGGAGCTATGTAATGGTAAAAGACATAACAAGGATGAAACAACAACAGGAAGAGATAAATTACCTTGCATTCCATGATACAGTGACGGAGATTGGAAATCGTATATTCTTCCAACAAGAATTAGATAGATCTATTAAGCGTGCACAAAAAACACAGGATAAGTTTGGGCTCCTGTATATTGATTTAAATCGCTTTAAGACTATTAATGATACATTGGGTCATTCGATTGGTGACAAGGTTTTAAAAGAAGTTGCCAAACGTTTTAGGACATGTCTGTCACCGACTATTCCTCTAGCAAGAATAGGTGGTGATGAGTTTGCAATCATTGTCCATAACCAAACAGAGCAACAGCTATTGGATTTGTGTAAAACTCTATTTCGTATAACTGAAGAACCATTTGTAGTAAATCAGCATAGTTTTTACTTATCTCTTAGTATAGGAATAGCAGTGTATCCATTTGGAGGAATAAATACTACTACACTTTTACAACACGCTGATATCGCTATGTATAGCGCAAAGGAAAAAGGTAACAATGCTGTTTGTATGTATGACGAGACATTATCTCAAAAAGTAACTCGTCGATTACGATTAGAACAGGATTTACCAAATGCAATTGAAAATAATGAGTTGTTTTTATTGTATCAACCACAAATTGATAGTAAGGCAGGTAAGGTTATTGGTGCAGAGGCTTTAATACGTTGGCAACATCCAGAGCTTGGACTGATTTCTCCTTTTGAGTTTATACCTATCGCAGAAGAAACGGCGCAGATTATTTCAATTGGGAAGTGGACGTTACAGAAAGCGTGTCAACAACTGAAAGAATGGCATTCTGCGGGCTTTTCAAATCTAAAGATGGGGATAAATTTATCAGCTATAGAGTTTGAACAGAAAGATTTTGTTCAAACCATTATATCTACCATAGAAGAGATAGGAGTACCTGCTAATTCGATTGATTTGGAATTAACAGAGCGAATAGCAATGGTAGATGAAAAGGAAACCTTATCGAAGTTAAAAGCATTAAAATCATATGGTGTACATTTATCAATTGACGATTTTGGTACAGGTTATTCTTCATTAGCGTATCTGCCTCTTTATCCAATTGATACTTTGAAAATTCCAAGAGAATTTGTTAATAGGATTGGAACTTCTACTGATGGAGATGAAATTATACAAACCATTATTTCACTTGCTCATACTTTAAACATGAAAGTGATAGCGGAAGGGGTAGAAACGAAGGAACAATTAACAGTGTTACAACGTAATGCATGTTATCTAATTCAGGGCTATTACTACAGTAAACCTGTAAATGAAGATGAATTTATTGGTTTTTTAAGTACAATACAAAATGAATAAGTGAAAAATCAGTATATGTATGAAATAAAGTGAAAAGACGATCTATCCATATGGATTTGAACGTCTTTTCACTTTATTTTCAGTAGTTATGCAGCAAGGTTTCAGCCTTTGAAAGTAAAATAAGTATCTATATTCCTTGTATTTAGGGCTAATGGGATATGAGGTGAAAGTTGCTTCTTGTGAAACCGCATTAGGGACAGCTCGTATATTCTTAAAGCAATTTGAAAAAGCGGAAGAACATTTCAATCGTTCCATTGACCTTTTGCAAAAACATAATGAAGAAAAATTGATTTTAATAGTAAGGCATAATCTAGGACTATTATATGCAACTCAAAATTTATCTAAATTAGCAATTCGTCATTTATCAGAAGTCACAGAGAAGAATATTGCCCATTTTAAAGCAGTGTTCTTACAAGCGCGTGAACACTATAAGCTAAGAAAAACAAATATTGTAAAAGAACTTATTGAAAAAGGATTAGCAGTTTGTATGGAATTAGGAAATGAAGAGTATGTATATCATTTCAATATTTTACGTTCTCTTAATGAAGATGAAGCAATTAAACTCTTAGAAGAAGTGAAAAAAGTATTTCTTACTTCGAAAAGCAAGGTTTATGGGATTTCGTAGAAGAATATGCAGATCTAAAAAAGGAAGAAATTATACAATAATCACATGCTATCATTTTTAATAGCTAATTAACAAAAGGACTCCAATTATGGAGTCCCTTTGTTAATGGGATAATGCTTTAGTTTATCTAATTATAACAATATTTGTAAAAAAGTGCAAAGGGGTCCTAGTTTGGAGGGGGAATTATTTAATCTTTTTTATTTAATAAAGGGATGATATTTAGTTATCTGCGTTTCTTAATTATGTTTTTTATCACAATTTGAAGTAAATTTCAGTTAATCTTATTTATTTTATAGGAATTATAAGTTATACTAAAAGTAGGTGCAAAATGTACCATTTGAAAAAGAGTGCATTGCAAAAAGGAATCCGTAAAGGATTCCTTTTTTGTTTCTTTTAAAATGAAGCAACGTTCTAATTATCTCTTTCTTTTTTTATGAATGAACTACCAATGTATAAATTTAAAAGGTATTTTTGGAAAATTGCCATATTCCTGTAACAAAACAAAGGTATGTTATGTGTGTTAAATATAAAGAGAAAGAAGGAAAAGTTGTGAAAAAAGTTTTGCCAATTGTTGCGTTATTAGGCATGATGAGTTTTGGAGTACAGGAAATGAATGTAAGAGCTGATACATACCACAAGGGCGATTCAAAAATTAGTTTTTGGGATTCGAAAAGAAAGGGTACTAATTTCATGAATAGTACGTCATTACCTGAAAACTATAAAAGTGCAAAAGAAGCTAATATTGAATATGTACGTTTAGCACCTGATAAATGGGCAAAAGATAAAGATTTTCTATTTGAGGATAAACCAGATACTTCTGGAAAGGATTTTCTGATAGGTAATGCAGATAACTATCGGGGATTAGTAAAGGAAGATCTAGAAAAATTAAAGGCGGATTTAGATGCCGCACAATCACAAGGAATGAAAGTCGTTCTTACAATGTTATCCTTACCCGGTGATCGATGGCGCCAATTTAATAATAATAAGAATGACGACAGAATGTGGGAAGAAGAGAAGTATCAAGAACAAGCAAGTCAATTTTGGAAGGACCTCGCTCTGGAACTAAAAGATCACCCCGCGGTGGTTGGTTATAATATTATAAATGAACCACATCCAGAAACAGCTAAAAATAATAGATATAATGATTTTTGGACGGAAGATTACGAGAAATGGTATGCAAAAGTAAAAGGAACGACAGCTGATTTAAACAGATTTTATGAAAAGGTGATTAACTCCATTCGTGAAGTGGACAAAGAAACACCGATTATTTTAGATTCAGGTTTATATGCTACTCCATGGGCCTTTAAATATTTAAAACCAGTAGAGGATAAAAAAACACTATACGCATTTCATATGTATGAACCATATGAATTAACGAGCCAAGGTGAAAAACAAAACAAGGAATATCAATATCCAGGATTAGTAAAAGTAGGGGATTTAGAGAAACCTGTAATGTGGAATAGACAGGGATTAGAGAAGTTTTTGAAGCCAATTCAACAATGGTCTAAGAAAAATCATGTACCATCTAATCGAATTATTGCAGAGGAGTTTGGAATTAACCGTACTGTTCCAGGTGCTACCCAATACATGCAAGATCTTATTTCTATCTTTAACCAAAAAGGATGGCATAAATCATTCTATGCATTCCGTGAAGACACATGGACAGGGATGAATTATGAATTGGGAACAGAAAAAATAAAATGGGATGAAGAGGGTAAACCGATGCGTCAAGATAATTCACTCTGGGATGTAATAAAAAAAGATTTACAAACGCGTAAATAGTTTAGAATATTAGGTTTAAGGACTAAATATAAGCATCTAATTCAAATAGAATTAGATGCTTTTTATTTCGAAAAAAGGTGGAGTTGAATTAAAGGTTCCATCTTTTCTTTTGCATAAAGAGTACCAATCAGGTTTATTTACAACGAAAAATAAGATTTTTAGAGAATAGCTTAGAAAAAATTGTGGAGGTTTAAACAAATGTGGTCACAATTGTTTAAACCTTTAAAGTAAAATGGAAGTTGGACAGTTGCTATACAGGCAGCAAATTTACAATATGTTTCGGCTGAGCCTTCGGGAAATATAATAGCAAATCGTAATGCAGTTAATGAATGGGAGAAATTCGAATTAATTCCGACTGGGGAATTATATACGTACGCTTTAAAAACTAAAAGTAATGGGAAGTATGTTTTGTTTGAGCCAAATGGTAGAGTAGTAGCAGATCGTACATCAATTGGTGCATGGGAAAAGTTTATCTTATATAATGGTGGAGACAATAGGATATATGTATTACAAGCACTAAGTAATGGTAGATATATATCAGCAAATGGTGGTAGAGAATTAACAGCTACTAGTTATGTAGCTGGAAGTTGGGAAAGATTTGTTATTGTATACTTCTAAACTTTGAAGTGTTATATATCTAAATGATAATGGCATGTTTAGTTGGTATAAATACCTAATACAATAAAGTTTTAAGCATGTAATACAAGTGTATATTAACGTGTAAAAGGGCTGCAAATAATTAGCAGTCCTTTTTGCATGGACTTACTGAGGTTATAATGAGAAGAAAAAGAACCCTATAGGGTTCTTTTTTAAGGCATATTAACAGTAAGGAGAATCATGAAATGCTACTTCAAATCTTTATTAGGGGAAAGATTTTGAAAAAGCTTAACATGTATTTATTTTTACATAAATGTAAGATGTAGTAAATTGATAATGTTTATACTTACTATTACTAATATTCAATTAAGATAGTTGATACTATTTATATAGTGTTAACTGGTGTATAGTACAGTATAGATTTAGAAATTTAATATTAGATTACATTTGTTAAAAAAGTTAATAGATATATTATTTCAAATTCTAACTAACATTTAAACGGTTTTAATTGAAATTGGTTGTGTATTAACCTTTATAAGCCAATAAAAGTAAATAAAATAAACAAAGACCCTGTAATAAATACAGGGCCGGATACAGGGTTAAGGGAACGCATAGTTTCTTAATATCATAGTAGCATATATTCTTTGTATAGCTACATGAGGATTTTGACAGAATTAAGAACAAGACAGAAAATCTGTAGGAAAGCAAATATAGTGCTGGAAATGTGATTTTAAATTAAGCTATAGGTATATTGAAATGGATGAAAACTCTTGAGTACCATGATTAAATTGCCTTTAATTATGAGGTTTAGGTTAGAGGGATAATTGGATCTTACTGAAAAAAAAATGTTTTTTAGATTAAAAGAAGAAAAGACACCTTTTGGGTGTCTTTTCTTTAGGTAAACAGTTCACATATTGCTGAATTAGATACGAAACCATAATTCGACTATGAAGTAAATCCTAACATAATCTGAACAGAAAAAATATGTAATATTACATTTTTAGTTTTTAATTATTTTATTCAATATAGAGAAGCAACGTAAATAAAAGGGCATGCAGTCGTATCTGCAGCCCTTTTTAGGAGGAATTCAAGATACCATTAGG
>NZ_JASNGE010000129.1:0-251 GCF_030164735.1 Bacillus sp. RB3 | reverse complement strand
GATGTTGATAAAAATTCTTGGTCTTACGGTGCAATTAGTGCATTAGAGGAAAATGGGGTTACAATTGGTACAGGAGATAATATGTATTCTCCAAAAATGTTTGTAACACGTGAAGCGTATAGTCAATTCTTATATAACTCTATTAATGCAGTTGAAAAAGAAACAAAACCAGAAGTGAAGCCAGATCCAAAGCCTGAAACAAAACCAGAAGTGAAACCAGATCCAAAGCCTGAAACAAAACCAGAAGTGAA
>NZ_JASNGE010000128.1:0-285 GCF_030164735.1 Bacillus sp. RB3 | reverse complement strand
CTTTAATGCTTGCATACGTACTAGTAAAATAGGAATGGGGTATACCCGCTTCTAATTTAATCTGCATTTTTCTGTTGCTTTGTTATACTCTACTTTTGCGATTTCTCGATCATTATATCCCTTTAAAGACCAGGCAAATTAATTTCCATCTAAAACTGTTGTTTCTGGCATTTTCTCTACTTTCTTTAGGCCTTCTTTTGTAACTTCGTACATAGCTTTTTTTCCAAAACTCTCTTGTTTACTATTATCTACATTTGTGAGAGTAGCTCTATGCACACCTTCTTG
>NZ_JASNGE010000127.1:0-287 GCF_030164735.1 Bacillus sp. RB3 | reverse complement strand
AACAACGTACAATCTTATACCACAAAACAAACAAATGAAAACATTGCCGTTGTAGGGAACAAAATAAAGTTGCCGAAACTAGGCCTTGTTCGATTTGCTAAAAGTCGCGAAGTAGAGGGACGTATTGTAAATGTGACTGTTAGACGCAACCCTTCTGGAAGATATTTTGTGTCACTATTAGTTGAAACAGAAGTACAAGACCTTCCGAAAACACAGTCTTACATTGGAATAGATGTAGGACTAAAAGATTTCGCTATTTTGTCAGATGGAACACACTATGAAAATCC
>NZ_JASNGE010000126.1:0-304 GCF_030164735.1 Bacillus sp. RB3 | reverse complement strand
GTGCTGGGCATTACATGACGTTTACCTCTAATGGCTCGACTACGACACAGTATTGGAAACTTGAAAGTAAAAAACATGTAGATGATATTGATACAACAGTTGAAACAATCCGTTCCGTTTTACAAGATACGGTAAAACGTCAGTTAATTGCTGATAAACCAGTGGTATCTATGCTTTCCGGAGGTCTAGATTCCAGTGGTTTAACAGGTTTAGCAGGAAACGAATTTGGGAAAAAAGGGGAACGTCTTCATACATATTCCCTGAATTTCATCAATGATGAAAAAGACTTTGAGCAAGACTTCCT
>NZ_JASNGE010000125.1:0-304 GCF_030164735.1 Bacillus sp. RB3 | reverse complement strand
GTGCTGGGCATTACATGACGTTTACCTCTAATGGCTCGACTACGACACAGTATTGGAAACTTGAAAGTAAAGAACATGTAGATGATATTGATACAACAGTTGAGACAATCCGTTCCATTTTACAAGATACGGTAAAACGTCAGTTAATTGCTGATAAACCAGTGGTATCTATGCTTTCTGGAGGTTTAGATTCCAGTGGTTTAACAGGTTTAGCAGGAAACGAATTTGGGAATAAAGGGGAACGTCTTCATACATATTCCCTGAATTTCATCAATGATGAAAAAGACTTTGAGCAAGACTTCCT
>NZ_JASNGE010000124.1:0-307 GCF_030164735.1 Bacillus sp. RB3 | reverse complement strand
ACCCCCGCGCGACTCTCGCCGCCTGTCGGTTTTCAAGACCGATCCCTTCAGCCGAACTTGGGTATACCTCCATGAAGGAAAAAATAAATATTTTATTATTATATGTCTAAACCATTAAAGAAAAAATGGAGGAGGTAGAGGGATTCGAACCCCCGCGCGATTCTCACCGCCTGTCGGTTTTCAAGACCGATCCCTTCAGCCGAACTTGGGTATACCTCCGAGACATATATTAAATAAAGTGGAGCCTAGCGGGATCGAACCGCTGACCTCCTGCGTGCAAGGCAGGCGCTCTCCCAGCTGAGCTAAG
>NZ_JASNGE010000123.1:0-315 GCF_030164735.1 Bacillus sp. RB3 | reverse complement strand
CCCTAGTTGCTTCTTATAGAATAACATACACCATTCTTATTTCTAGTATATAACTATAATAGAATGCAACTGTATCACTTAAGATAAAAATGAAAGTTTAAGGTAATAATTTTTAATCGGACGATGAGAATTCAAGTGAAAGGGGACAGTGATTTCTTTATCGATTGAATTATTTGATTTTTTATTCAATTCATTTTATTATATAAACATGACTAAAAGATGTTTTTAGTCGGATTTTTTTACGGAAAACCGACTGATATTTGATTTTAGTCGGTTTCTATACTATTTGAGAGAAGGTAGACACTATGTGTGGAA
>NZ_JASNGE010000122.1:0-315 GCF_030164735.1 Bacillus sp. RB3 | reverse complement strand
AAAGAACGATTTTCTCTTATCGATTCATTACGCCAAGCCTATCCACTCCGATGGTTGCTTCAAATCGCGGAAGTTTCTAAGGCTGGCTACTATAAATGGCGGAAATATCATAACGTGCAGCGTTTACGTCAGAAAAGGGATATGTGGCATAAAGAACATATTTTATCTATTCATCGTCAGCCCCCTTACTATGGGTATAAACGTATGACTCGTGCTTTGGCTCGAGAAGGAATGGTAATGAATCATAAACGTGTTCGTCGTCTTATGAGAGAGCTGGGTATTCAATCTATCATTCGAAAAAAACGTCCGTTTTAT
>NZ_JASNGE010000121.1:0-315 GCF_030164735.1 Bacillus sp. RB3 | reverse complement strand
AAAGAACGATTTTCTCTTATCGATTCATTACGCCAAGCCTATCCACTCCGATGGTTGCTTCAAATCGCGGAGGTTTCTAAGGCTGGCTACTATAAATGGCGGAAATATCATAACGTGCAGCGTTTACGTCAGAAAAGGGCTATGTGGCATAAAGAACATATTTTATCTATTCATCGTCAGCACCCTTACTATGGGTATAAACGTATGACTCGTGCTTTGGCTCGAGAAGGAATGGTAATGAATTATAAACGTGTTCGTCGTCTTATGAGAGAGCTGGGTATTCAATCTATCATTCGAAAAAAACGTCCGTTTTAT
>NZ_JASNGE010000120.1:0-321 GCF_030164735.1 Bacillus sp. RB3 | reverse complement strand
AAGGAGATACCTTACAAAATAATAAAAAGGAGATTATAGAATGAGTAGATTAACAAAATTCTCAAAGTTAGCATTTGCAACTTTAATCGCGGGAAGTAGTTTAAGTACCTTTGTTTCATCGCACAGTGTACAAGCTGACACCTTAGATCCTAATTACCAAGACAATGTAAAATTCATACCACCTTCTAGTGCTAGGCCAGCATTGGAACAAAAAAACACTATTGTTCCCGAATCAAAAGTTATTAAAAATCATTATGTAAAGTACTCTAAAGCACATTTCCAAACTAAAGAAAGTATACCAAAAGAGATTTATTATTCTTC
>NZ_JASNGE010000012.1:0-171063 GCF_030164735.1 Bacillus sp. RB3 | reverse complement strand
CCTGTGCAATACAGAGTTCAATCCTTAGTAGCTGCTTAATATATTTGTCTAATTTTTTGGGTTCAGTTCAATTTGAAGGGGCTTTTTAATATATAGAAATTAGCTTAAAGCAAAGATAACATCTCTTGAAGGGGGCATTTTTTTATTATTCATGTTTATTGAGGAGCCTTCGCTTGAAGCAACTTTAACCCCATCCCAATAAAAATTAGTCCTGTTACTTTATTTAGAATCATTCCTACCTTTTGACTTCCTCTTAATTTTTTGGTGACATAGGAAGAGAAATAAGCAACAAATAAACACCACAATAGTCCTGTTACTGTAAAAGTAATTCCTAAAATGATAAAAGGTATAGGACCTGAAGCCTTTGTGTCTATATACTGCGGCAGAAACGCAATAAAGAATAAAGAGACTTTTGGATTCGTAAGACTTGTTAAGAGCCCTTGTAAATATATCTTTCTAATGTTCAATTTATTGGATGGGGCTTGAAAATCTACATTTGTCTTATCAAGTATCATTTTCATTCCTAAATATACAAGATAGATAACACCTATAATCTTAATGGTGTTAAATAACACAACGGATTTTGTAAGTATAATAGATAAACCAAAAGCAACCAATAACGTATGGACTAAAGAACCAGTAATAATACCAAAAACAGAATACACACCTGCTTTTCTACCTTGTGAAATACTTTTTCCCACAATATACATGGTGTCTGCACCAGGAATTAGATTTAATAAAATTCCTGTTAGTAAAAACACTTCATAATTAATAATACCGTACATTTTAGCACCCCTATCTATTTTTTAGTGCCCTTATTGATATTAAATGAAACACAAGAAAAAGAAAATCATTTTCTATTTATTCAATAAAATCAGCGAATTCTTGATTTACAATCGATAAAACTGATGGAATGTACCATTCGTATCGCGGACCGAAAACTCACTATTGAATAAATAAAACCCCAGAAATCCAAAGGTCTCTGGGGCTCCATTATATATTTAGCTCTTTTTGCTTTTTGTTTTGTTTATGTCTATACAGCAATTTTCGGCTTATTAGAGAAATCACTAATAAGGTCAGAATTAATAAGATAAGTTGCATAAATGATAAATCAAAATATTTAGCACCTGTAACGATTAAAAGTGTAGAAATCGTGCCTTTTACAACGAAAAAAATAATAACCCATAATCCGCCTTTTTTCCAGTTCATTTTATATTACCCTTTCCTACGTTTAAATTCTTAAAATATTTAATGATAGTTCTTAAATGTGACAACTTAATAGAAATCTATTATATTAACAAAAAATTCATGTCTAATTAAATACAATGATTCTATATTAAGTGAAAATGATATTCATTGTCAATTTTATTGACTATTTGAATACTTATTATTTCTTTCTACTTTGTTTCTTATAAGCAATACGCTCTTGTATTCAAACAAAAACACCTCCATTGCATTTGCACACTTAGTATGCGAATGCAAGAGGTGTTTTTTCATATACCATCAGGTAAGATTTCCTGCTTTGTTTATTTCTTGATACGTAGCTATTTTTTAATACACAATAACTGGATCATACGTGTTCAAACTATCATATACAGTTTTTGCAACATTAGGAAGAAGGTTCACACACCCACCTGATCCTCCTGTTAAATAAGCATTATTTCCCCAGTCTTTGCGCCAGCCGGCATCGTGGAATCCTTGACCACTATTTGTGAACGGAACCCAGTAATCTACTTTAACCGCATAATCAGCTTTTCCTACTGCGTTACCTCTTAGCGTATATGGTGTTCGTTTATATAGGACGTACCACACACCTGGTGATGTATCTTCACCAGTACTATGTTTACCAGTTACTACATTTGTTGTAACAACTAATTTTCCATCTTTGTAAATCCAAATTTGTTGCTCTGCAATTGAAACTTCTGCATACGTGTCTCCGATGCCATTATTCGATGTTGTTTTATAACCGATACCTTCCTTCTCCCAACCATTCCCGTGAATATTAGAAGCAGAAAGCGATTTTTCGCCTTTCTCAAAGGCTTGTTGAACTTGTTTAGTTTCTTTTTCAACATCTAGTGCCCAGCCGTATCCTTCTCCTTTTACTGATATGACTGAACCGGAATGAGTTTTAAATGAGAAATCTTTATTTAATGTTGATTTGGCATTATTAATTTCAGTAATTTTCTTCTTAATGTCACTCGCATCAATTGTAACTTTCATATCCTTTGACATAGAGGCATTTTGAATTAAATCTTTCGCTTTTAAAGGATAAACTTCATCCTGCACTTTATACTCAATAGACTGCCCAAGAAGATTCTGTAGTGCTTTCTCCTCTTTTTTGACAATCGGATCGTCTTCTTTAATAGGTTTTATGTATGCAGACTTCAGATGAATTTCGCTTTTATATTTTTGCTTATCATAATCTTTCAGTAGACTAGTAACATCATACTGTTTTCCTTCAACACTTTTCGAAATAACAATTTTCCCTTGTTCTAGCTTCGCCATAGCATCTTGAGGCGCTTTTAATTTCTCATTCATAGAGATGAGCTTTTCTTCTACAAGTTTTTTCATCGTTTCACTACGATACTGATCTGCCTTCTCTGGTAGCAATGAATAATTTTCTCCCTTTGAGGAAGGGAAAAATGTCCACTGGTTTTTTAATAGTTTCTTAACTTGAGGCAAATCTTTTTCCGTAAGTTCCGTTTTTGTATCTTTTTCATCTAAAATTTGTTGTTGATCAACATAGACTTTGTTTGCTAGTCCAGATGTCTTTAATTTCTGTATTGCCTGATCAGCGCTCAGACCACCAACTTTTGTGTCATTAATTGTAACATTCGAATTGAAGTGAGTTGCCTGATAATAACTCATTCCCCCAATAAGAAGTGCAATTACACCAATACCCGCTGCAATAAACTTCCAATTTGTAGAACGTTTTTTTGATCTTACTCGTTTTTGATCAATTTCTTCAACTGATTCATTTGTTGTATTGTTGTTCATCAATCTTTCCCCCGTATGCATTAACGTCAAACGATTTTCAACTAAAATCATAAACTAGTGTACCTTATTTTTCCTAAAATTTCATTATTTCCGACCACATTTTATCGCAATTTAATGATTAAATTTAGATTTTTCAATAGTACGATGCATTGCACAGCCCTTTACAAGTTATAAAATGAAATTTCAATCAACCGTTATACCAAGGAAATTAACTACATCTTCTTTGGAAAACTTTTTCTCTTTACGCAAATACGAATTATATTATCCATTTTATGAACATCACCTCCTAATTTTGTCAAAAAAATAAACGATAGTCCTTCTATCTAAAATGTAGAAGGACTATCATTTTTTCAGTTAGAGTATTTGTATAATCGTTTAACTTTTTATTTCCTGAAAGTCAAACTTGATGAAGATGATGAAATTTCATCTCATAGCCTTTAAATGAAAACATTATATTTTTTATGGCAACCAAGTTTATTTTCTTAGCTTGATGTACCCACATATCCAGCAGCCTAAGATAAAGTAAGAGTCTGTTCAACTAGATTTTTTCTAATATTTTTAGGAGCATCTTATTTCGCCTCGTCATATTTCACTAATTGAATTTAAAACACATCCGTATGCTATTTAGTAAAATTTACAATTCGAGACGTAATTATTGCAGTAATCAAGATAATACTAGCGGTTATCAAGCCAGATTCTCCAATCCAAATCTCAGTTTGATACCCTGTACTTGCACGTGTGAAAGGTCCTTGAATAATGGCATTCCAAGTAGCATGGATGATAACCGAAGGCCAAATGCTACCTGTGATAAGTCGTAAATAAGCTATAATATAACCGAATGGTACAATACAAAGATAGATACCAAGTACTGAAAGAACGACAGATGGTCCCGCTACATATAGACCAGCAATAACTATTGGAACATGCCACGTTGCCCAAATCAATCCACTAATAAGGATGGGCCGCGAAAACTCTGCATCGACTAGCCTTGTGAGCATATAACCTCGCCAACCCATTTCTTCTCCCAAAGCTGGGATTAAGCCAAGCAAACTTCCGAAAATGCCGCTCAATACTACTAGATAAATGAAGCTGAATGGTGCCGTTACATACTGAAGCCCAAGCATATTGTAGATCGGTTCTAAAATAAACATACCAACTTCGGGATACTGAAACCCCGCAATTCCGCTCAACCAGGCGATAGAATACGTAATTCCACAAATAATCATAGGTATTAACAGAGCAAAACCAATCCCTTTCCATATCTTTAAGTTACCGAGACTAAAAGATACATCTTTAAACCCTTCTTTCAGTATTATGCGAGTTAAAATAGAAGATAATGCTGGGGTAAACATATATACCACAATAAGTGGCATACTTTTCGTAATTATTATTACTACATTTAGGATAATTGAAGTAATGATTAAGATACTTAGAAAAAGTTGAAGTCCTATTTTAGCACGTTGGATTTTATCTTTATTGTGGAACGATTTTGCGTGTAATATCATTTTAATCCGCCCTTCCCCTATAATTCACTTGTTTATCGAATATACTTCTTGTCATTTCCACAGACACAACTTAGAATAAAAATATTTTTGTATACAAATTCATTCATCTTTAAAATCCCTCCCCAATTTATAATCTAGTCTTACTTACGACTCATCAATGTAATTATTATTTATAAGTTGTCATAGCGGATAGTACAAAAGTGTAATGATTAGTCTATGACCTGTGTCAATTAACCTTATGACAATATGTAACTAGAAAATATGATATGGGATAGATAACAATTGAATTAAGGCAATTGATTCGTGCAAGTACAATGAATCAATCTTGCTTTTACAAATAATTCAATTGAGGTGAAAAAAATGAATAAGAAAAGAATAATTGCAATGGTTAGTACAGCTTTATTAGTCACAGGATATGTAGAAGTAGGAAAGGCTCAAACAATAGCAGTCGAAAATTCAGGTCAATCAATCCAAAAAAATATAGTTAAATCCATACAATCACAGGCTTACCCATTAAAAACGATAGAGCCGTCAAAAAAATTTGAGGATTTAAAACCACTTAAGAAAATGATTGGGAGCGCACAATATGTAGGTTTAGGGGAGAATACTCATGGAAGCTCTGAAATTTTCACTATGAAGTTTCGCCTTGTGAAATATTTGGTTACTGAGATGGGTTTTACAAATTTCACAATGGAAGAAGATTGGGGAAACGGCTTAAAGCTAAATGAATATATCCAAACAGGAAAAGGAAACCCTAGAGAATTTTTAAACTTGTTATATCCTACTGATGAAATTATAGCCATGATTGAGTGGATGAAAGATTATAATGCTGATCCATCCACTAAAAAAAAGATCCAATTTATTGGGCTCGACTTAAAGGAGTTGGACCAAGGTTGCTTTAATAAAGTAATTGATTATGTAAGGCTGCATCGACCAGATTTGCTGGCAGAAGTAGAAGAAAATTATAAAGAATTGCCGTCTTTTACTGGAAGTTTACAGGAATATATGAAACTTGCTCCTGAAATAAAAGAAAAGTTCAAAGGAAATGCTGAGAGAGTATCCCAATTACTAAAAGATGAGAATGAGCAAGCCAACACAAAAATAGTTTCACCCGAGTACATCTGGGCGAAAGCAACGGCAAGTGCAATAGAGAAATTTACAACAATGCTAATTCCTAACGACCATCCAAGTCTGTTAAAGTTACATGAGCAATACATGGCCGATCATGCAATGTGGGCGCAAGAAACATTCGGTGGTAAAACGATGGTATGGGGACACAATATTCATATAGCTAAAGGAATTATCGATGATGAATCATACCCTTATGCTGCGGGGCAGTTTTTGAAGGAACGTTTAGACAATAATTATGTCACAATTGGTAGTACAACTACGGGGGGGAATTTCACCTTATACAGTGAATATGATCCTTCCACTGGAGGTAAAATTACATCGCGTGCGATTCCACAAAATGTAAATAGTTTCAATTATACCCTCGGAAAAGTACCATATAACATGTTTTTATTGGATAACCGTCACCTTAAAGGACCAGCAGAGAAGTGGGTTAAAGCAAAAAGACCATTACTAAGTATAGGGGCACAACTCTTCCCCAACGAATCGGCATACTTTGATAAGTCATTGCTTGAGCAATTTGATATTATTTTTCATATTCGAAAAACAAGTCCATCTCATATTAAATAAAAGTACAAAACAATCCCGTTCTTGCAGATGTAAGAACGGGATTGTTTTATGGTGATTCATATAAGCATCTTTTTTAACCAGAAGTAGGTTACTCTCCCCTTTTTATCATCATTTAAAAATGTCATATGACACTTTTACACTAGTGAGAATGACAAAAAAAGCAGTACAATTCGGTTATTACATAGATAGGAGCGAGAACTTTATGAAATCAAGATTCATCCAGAATGGTTATTTTTTATTGCTAACTTTCGTTACAGGGTTGTTTTATTTTTGTTTTTATCTAATAGCTCTGCTATTCAGTTTCACCCTTTCATTTACGGTAATTGGGATTCCACTAGTTATACGCGTACTACAGACTACGACACCTTTTATCCAATTCGAGCGCATACAGACGAAAATTTATACAGATATTTCAACAGACTCTTATGATAAAAGTATAACAATAGATACATCGAACTGGGCTCAGGTGAAATTAGTGCTTACAGATCGTCGTACTTGGTCTGCTGTCTTTTGGTTAATGCAGAAATTAGTGATTGGCATTTTCAGTCTCATTAGTGCAATCATTTTTTATGTAATACCACTTATGCTCCTGTTGGCACCACTACTGTATCGCTACATTGAAATGAATATTATTTTCATACAGATAGATACGTTTTCCAAGTCACTTTTTGTAATGTTTATGGGTATAGTATTTACCGCCATAAGTATTAGAATAGTAGATGGTTGGACAAAGAAAATTGGGGGCTATACACGTAGCATGATTCGGCAACTAAATCGATAGAAGTTTGCCTTCTGTGAGAGAATTGCAGTGTAAAATTAAAAAGTATAACAATGTATGAAGGATTAATTTATAATATAGGAAGTAAAAAGGTAGGCTACTTAGGGGGTAAATGACTTGTTAGATATGGTTAAGTATTGGTTTTGGTACGATTGGATTATGTTAGGGATACGTCTACTTACTAGTGTGTCTATCATCCTAGCTACATTAAATTTTCAGGATGGTTTAACATTACCACTTTGGATTATTATTCTTTGGGAAATTATTGCCTTCTCTGTTCCATGGGTAGCCTTACTATTCAATTATAAATATTATTTGTTCACAGAAATACTGCTATATGGTGGACAATGTATATATTTAACCTCATTATTTCCGGAAGCTTACAACATATTTCTTATATCAGTGTTTCTAATTGCTGCGAATAGTAAGCATTTGTCCTATTATTGGACAGCTCCAATAACAGTTTTTATAACGACTGGAATTTTCTATGCGGTTGCGCCAAGTAATAGCTATTGGGTTATGGTCACCTATTATGGATTCGCATATGTAATGGGCTTCGCTTTTCATTTATTAATCGTCAATCATAAACAAAATGAATCAATTCGTAAACAAAACGCGGTACTTGAGCAATATATGTCTCAGATTGAACGCATCACACTGGCGGAAGAACGGAACAGACTGTCGAGTGAGCTTCATGATACAGTTGGTCACGCTTATACTTCTATTATTATGGGGATGGAAACGTTGCGCACCGAACTTGCTACTGAAATGGGTATACAGAGGCTAGATTCTCTGCTTGAAATGGGACGGAAAAGCATCGAGGACGTGAGAGGTTACCTACATCAAATGGATTCTCCATGTCAATCTCCTTCCTTGATTCAATCTCTACAAAATCTTGGAGCCGAATTTCAGGAGCACGCTCAGGTAAATGTAAGTTTTAGGACATTCGGAGAGGAATATCAACTATCTCGGCAAGCGAAGATCACATTCGTTCGTTGCTTACAGGAGTCCCTTACGAATGCAGTACGTCATGGTCAAGGGACTGAAATTATAGTTTCATTGCAGTTTGAACAACAATATACGAGGTTAGAAGTTCAAGATAATGGAAAAGGAAATGTAGAATGGCAGGAAGGCTTCGGTATGAATGCGATGAAAGAACGGGCAATGAACTTGCAAGGTCATTTGTCTGTATATACAAAGCCAGAGGAAGGAATGCTTGTTACATGCACCATACCGCGACAAACTGAAATAAAAGATGGACTTATTCGTTTGTTAATTGTAGACGATCAGCCATTTGTCCGGGAAAGTTTGAGGACACTACTCGATAGATATGAAGATTTAAATGTAGTCGGTTTAGCTGAGGATGGCAATGAAGCCATCGATTTGTGTGGGCGCCTTCAACCCCATGTTATACTTATGGATTTAGATATGCAGCACATGGATGGAATCGAAGCAACCAAAAAGATTAAGCAACAATGGCCACATATCCGCGTATTGATTTTTACAACGTTTCAAGATACCGAACAGGCAGTGGAATCACTTCGCAACGGTGCGGATGGTTTTTTACTTAAATCTATTGAAACGTTGGAGCTAGCCAATACGATCCGACTTATTCACAAAGGTGGGACACTAATTGATCAGGGAATGTCTCACAAAATATTTGAGAAGTTTGATGAGAAAAAAGAGACACCACAATCAAAAGCAACCGCTTATGAGCTAACAGCTAGGGAAATAGAAATATTACAGCTAGTAGCAAAAGGACTTCGTTACACTACCATAGCATCAAGGTTATATTTATCGAATGGTACGGTCAGAAATTATGCTTCCACAGCTTATACAAAGCTAGGAGTCAGTAACAAAGAAGAAGCTGTTCAAAGGGCTCTAGAAATTGGAATTATTGAATAAAAAAGTGTTTTTTGTTTCTTTACAGCAAGATGAAATGTAGTTACAAAATACATAGAGGATAAACTTATGAATTTAATTGGATATCATTTTTTATAGGTAAATTTCTTGAAAAATTTAACCCTGTTTAAAAAATTTAAATAGCGTTGCTACATATTGAATGTAGCAACGCTATTATTTTCTATATTAGAAATTAGACATCTTTATTATTGCTATAGGGAAGGCTGTTTCAGGTCTTTTCACATGAAGATTCCTCTAAGCCAAATGCCCCCTCCCTAATACACTTGTTGCCTCTGAAAATAACTATTTAAAAATATGGTTGCTAATTTCCTTTCAATCTTCCTTGCACCCAAGTGGCAATATTATTTATAACATACTCTGGGATATTAGAAGGCTATAATATTCATTCGATTGACTTAATTCTCCATCTCCTTCTGTAAAGAAGTGATTTCACTTTCGATACAGTCGATAATTAATGTTATCTCTCTCTTAATTGTTCTTTCCAAAAAGGATTATCTATCATTCTTTATGAATAACATCATTACATTGATCTTTTTTTCGAGAGTACAATTCCTTTATATAATTGAACTGTAATCAAGTAATAAATCGAGTAAATTACTACAAAAATAACAAGTGGTAAGCAAATACGAGAGTACGGATCGATTAAAATAGGACTAAACATGTTCATACCAAATAATATATGAGTAATCCCGACAATTGCTGGGAATAAAAATATGAAGTATAACTCTTTATAGATTGAGTTTGTTAATAATTCTCGGCGGACAACAATTTTACGAAACGTTTGATAACGTGCCACATCTTTTGATGCTCCCGACAGAACTTTAAACATTAAGCAACTTGCCATCGTTGCTAAAAATGCAACTCCAACGAAGAACTCCATAAACATTAGTCCGCTAGCAAAATCATGACTCACAATATTGTGACGAAAAACCGGGAAAATAATAATAACTAGTTACTATTATTATTTATTTGTCACTTTTAAAGCATCTAACACTATCTTGGTTGCTTCTGCAATAAGCTTATCATCGTATTTAGCATCCTCTTTATCATGATTAGAAAGTATCGCAAGAACAATTGGTTTTTTATTTGGTGGCCAAATAATTGCGATATCATTTCTGGTTCCATAAGATCCCGAGCCAGTCTTATCAGCTACTTCCCATCCTCCTGGAACTCCGGCACGAATTAAGTTGTCTCCGGTAGTATTCCTTTTCATCCAATCTATTAATAAATCCCGTTTCTCAGTTGAAAGTACATCTCCTAGCGTAAAAGCCTGAAGACTAGTAGCTAATGCCTTTGGGGTACTAGTATCACGTACGTCTCCTGGAGGCACTTCGTTTAATTCTGGTTCAAAACGTTCAGGATTTGTAACGGTGTCTCCTACTTCTCTTAGTGATTTTTTGAATTCACTAGGTCCACCTAATTGTTTAAGAATAAGATTTTGTGCAGTATTATCACTATATCGAAGAGAAGCATCTGCAAGCTCTTTCAGGGTCATACCACTATCAACATACTTTTCTGTAATTGGATTGTAATTAACAAGATCTTCACGGGTATACAAAACTCTTTGATTTAGATCTTCTATTGATTTCTTTTGTAAAAGTACTCCCACAGCTAAAGCTTTGTGGGTAGATGCGTATGCAAACCGTTCATCTGATTGATAAGTAACGGTTTGATTCGTATCAGTGTCCAATGCATAAATACCGAGTTTAGCATCAAATTCTTTTTCAAGTTTAACAAAAGAATCATTACCAGTAATTTCTTGTTTGATTTGATTTGTTTGTTTCGTTTGTTTAGGTAATTCAGATTGAGTATTACCATCGGAACAGCCTATAAGCGTTGCACATGAAAGAAATACTACAGGTACCATCTTTTTGTAATGTAAAATGTTAAAAAACTTGTTTAAGACTATCATACATTTTCAACCTCTTTCAAGAATATATGTTTTTTTAGGTGTTATACATATCGATACAATTAAAGAGTGTATCGGATATCACTCTCTTGCATCTCACTTTTCATAAAATGAGTGAACTATCATGAACCCCTGTTTTATACGTATACTTAATAGACAACCTAAATAACAAGTTTGTTCCATTTTTATCAGTAGTCGTATCTAGAAACCTAAAAAAGTCCATTTAGAAAATCTAAATGGACTTTTTCACTCATATAATCCTATCTATAGTTAAACGAATAAGATTAAATAAATTTAATTTTTCTTATTTTATCTAATAAACTGTTTAGGCATTTCTTTAACGTGCTTATCGTCATCACGCCAATCATAGGTTTCTTTCTGTGAAACATCTAAAGTTTGATCTCCAATTCTAACAATATTCTTATTTACCCATTCAATATATGGATCTGTATCTGGATAGTTCCAATATATATTTTTCTCTGAATCTGTATCAAGGTTAACTAATTCACCCCTAACAGCATCCGCACTTAATGATCCTGCATTATGAAAATAAGTCTTGATGAGATATTTTCCATCTGGAGATTTCACTGTTCGAATGAATTCCCCTTTTGGAACACCTTGCAAACTAAAAAGTTTCCAATATCCAAATCCAATTATAATTACTAACATAGTAAGTATAGTTAGTAATACTTTTCTTTTCGTTTTTTTAATTTCACCTTTTGTATTTATAATACTCATTCAACTCCATTCCACAGAACACATACCATATTATACCATTAAATAAATGGTATAATATATCAAAAATAAAAATCCTCCCGTAATAGTATTATAAAAAGGGCATGTGATGGTCTCCCTATTTATAAAGTGAAACTTTAATCACCCTCACCAATCTGGCTGCCCGTTAATGCAGGATAATCATGAAAATTCCCCTTTAAGAAAAAAATAAAAAATCAGACAGTATACTTGAATTGCTCTTCGCAAGAGAATATACTAATAAAGCAGGCTATGACGTTCCTTCCTTCTAACTTCTTTGGCGAAATAGGGATGTTACTTTCCTGCTAAACACATAGGCTATGACAATTCTTCCTTCTTTGTAGAAATTTCAAATTGTTTTAGAGTTGTCAATTCCCTATGAAAAATAATTAGACTATAAAACCTCTTTCTTCTTTGGGATTGAATAAACTTTAGTTTATCAACCATTGATGTAGAGGTTTTCTTTTCTTAATTAACAAATTACCACTTAACAACTAAATGTTATACCCCTAATTTTTCACTAAAAAATAGCTATGTACCCTCTGTGCATTTTTCTACAATTAGTGTGTTTATACATATAAAAATAAAAATCTACCACTGAAAGGAGGACAGTCAGACTATTCCCCTCTTTTATAAGGCGTGAATAGCTGGCGTTCTCATGAAAAATTCTATTTACATAAGAAGAAGTTTGAAAGTAATTATAAAAAGAGAAGAAAATAAACTACCGAACATTTATTTAGCCACTGTTTTAAAAAACTTGGAAAGTTTAGGATTTACTTTTTCCGAGCCTTTAATAGAAGAGTTGCAAACCCTTTCGGTTGATGCATTCACATCATTTTACAAAGAGTTGGTAAAACATTTAAAAGAAATGGTTGGAGCACATATTCAGTTTACTCCTATGTATCCAAACTTTCCGCAACAAATGATGGATTTAAGTGACGCTGATTTATACATCAATGCCATTATTCATTATGTGACGTTGCGCCTACCTGTATCAAAAGTAGAAGAACGACTCCCTCTTTTAGATAGAGTTGATTTGAAAGTTATTGACTTAGGAAGTGAAGAAGATTTCAATCAAATGATTTCTCAATTGATTAGTGCAAACAGCTCTATTTCCTCAACTGATAAGACGGATGTAGAATGGGCTATTACACACACTGAAGATGTTTCCTGTTTTCTACCTAATGTA
This sequence comes from Bacillus sp. RB3, assembly GCF_030164735.1. NCBI lineage: Bacteria > Bacillati > Bacillota > Bacilli > Caryophanales > Bacillaceae > Bacillus > Bacillus sp. RB3. The sequence continues at coordinate 158,311 of NZ_JASNGE010000012.1, read as the reverse complement.
ATTCCTCATAAGGAAAATATGTCTTTTATAATTGGGGTTTTATTAATAAACAGAAAAATATCAGCCGATGCTGCTGCAAAGTATTTTAAAACAGCAACTGATGTTCTTCGCCTTGCAGTTGCTTTATCTGAAGGCGATGTAAGTTTAGCATCCTCCGTCCGATTCAAGAAGTTTAACCGAGCAGAAAGACGCTTCCTTTTAGGTTTGTTAGAGCAATGCGGAAACATTACCGAAGATATGCTTCGATACAAAAAACGTTGGATTCGTTTAGGTGAAATTCTTCATCCAGCAGAATATCATACTCGTTTCCCAAAAACCCACCGAGCATTTGAGATTCTTCGCAACAACATTAAAGTTGAAACATTTAATGGGAAAATAGAAGCAGCTTTGTTGAATCGTGATATCATGACAGCAAAAAATCTTTTAAAAACTCGCCCGGGGGAATTTGCCAGACGCTTGGATCATTTAATCCGTTTATGTAGTGATAAGTCAACAGATGTTTTCAATATTCTCGAAGATTTTCTAAGTATAATAGGAAACGTTTCTACTCCTGTATTACTTCAACTCACAGCTCATTTTAAGCATCGAAATGATAAAAATGAATTTCGTACCTTTTTTCCAAAGGGAAATGTAGCAAAAGCTATAGGTATCGAAAATACACTTCCATTTATCTCAGAGGATATTTGTTTAATGATTGTAAAAATGTGTGAAGATACTTTAAAAAATCGCTTCGCAGAACTTCCAAGTCTCGGAAAAGTATTTTTGGATGGACAGTTAAAAAATCACTTAGTTCCCTTCTCTCAACGTTCAGCCAGCAAAGCGCTTCGCACATTATCTCGAGGAAGTAAAGTAGATTTGCCAGAAGGAGATACGATTCGTTTTTTCCTATGGTGGAAAGAAGGCTATGTGAATGGACAACATACAGGACGCGTTGACATTGATTTATCTGCTGCAATGTACGACGAAGATTGGCAATACAAAGAACATGTATCCTTCACGAACTTACGTTCAAAAAATTTCTAAGCCTACCATAGCGGAGATATTACTTCTGCACCAAAGGGGGCATCTGAATTCATTGATTTCGATATTCCGTCTGTGCTGAAATATGGTGCACGCTATGTAGTAATGACTTTGCTTTCTTACACAGACCAACCGTATAAAGATTTACCAGAATGCTTTACTGGTTGGATGGTTCGTCAATATCCTGGTTCAGGTGAAATATTTGAACCTTCTACTGTTCAAGATAAAGTGGATATTACTGCCGACACCCAAATCTCTATTCCAGTTATTTTAGACTTAAAGGAACGAAAATTGATTTGGACAGATTTGTCTCTTACAAGAGATCTAACTTATGATAATACCATCGAGGCTAATCAAAAAGGTATGATACTAGTTGGGAAGGCTTTAACTAATTTAGTTAAACCGAATTTATATGACTTGTTCCGATTACATATTGAAGCTAGAGGTGAACTCGTTCAAGACATCGAAGAAGCAGAAAGCATTTTTTCTTTGGATAAAGGGATTACTCCTTTCGATATTGAAAAAATAATATCTGATTTTATAGCTGACTCAAAAGGCTAACTACATTACAAACATTGATAATGCGTGGAAAATATCGATGTATAATGTCTATGTGAAACAGGACCTGATAGATGCATATCAGGTCCTGTTTTTTATTTAGTAGATACTAAATAGTCCGGTTAATCACTATTCATCTAAATACACTATACTAATAAAGTGAAATTTATTCGAAAGAAGTTCATTAGTTAATATGTATCTAATTAAGAAACAGTCATATACCAGCCCAAACATCTTTTCCATATCGCCCTTCATCTTGCACACGATCCAACCAATTTCTTGCTTCTTGTTCACTGACTTCATGAATTTCTTGATATGCTTGACAAAGGGTATCTTCTACATCCGGAGCCATTTTACTTCCATCACCACATATATAAAGATGAGCTCCATTATCTAATAACGAAATTAAATTGATTCTATCTTGTTTTATTAAATGCTGTACATATGTTTTTGGATGTCCCTCTAGACGAGAAAAAGCTGTGTGTAAAGAGATTAATCCATCTCTTTCATCATTTTCTAGTTCTGTACGATAAAGATAATCTTTTTCAGGATGACGACAACCAAAATATAGATGTGCTTCTCCTAAGTTAATACCTTTTTGCTTTTGAACACGACGCGCTTGCAAGAATCCACGGAATGGTGCAATTCCAGTACCTGGCCCAACCATAATAATTGGTGTTTCTGGATCTTTAGGTAATTCAAAGTTTGATTGTGGCGTTCGAATGAAACAGATAATCTCATCTTTATTATGACGCTGAGCTAAGTAATTAGAAGCGACTCCTTCATATGTCCCTTCCCCACTCCATGCAGGCGCATTAACAACACCGACCGTAATGCTCAGACGATTCTGTACAACGAGTGGAGAGCTTGAAATAGAATAGTAACGCGGTTTGAGCGCAGGAAGAAGTTCTAAAAAGCGTTCAAATCGGATTTCACAAGCCTCATACTTTTCAAGAAGGTCCAACATTGAAATCCGTTTCTTTAGTATTTGTTCATGGTAAACTCCTTCTTCTAATAATGCTTCCAATTCTTTTTTATGAGGAGGACATGCTGTGAATGTTACCATTTCTCGTATTTGTGCTCGAGTGGCTGCTTCTTGAACTTCAACACTATAACTAAGAAGGTCCAATAAACTAACAGGACTGTCTAAAGGTATGTGATTTATACTTAGTCCACTTGCACTCAGTATAACTTGATCCTTCCCATTTAATCCAAAGCGTCTTAAAATTCGGTTGATATTTTTCTCGCTATTAACTGGCAGCACTCCAAGGTGGTCTCCTTCTTTATATGTAGCGCCTTCTGGCAAGGATACCTCGATATGTCGTGTACTTCTATCACTGCTGGATGATTGGAGTTCACGATTTTCTAGTATAGACGCATAAACTGCTTCATATGTTCGTGCAAGAGGAGATCCTCCAAGACGACTGACAAATTGCAGACTCAAAGTACTGCGCTCTTTTTCCATATTTTTGTTGAGCTCCAATCCAAATGCCTTCATCGCATCAGACCACATGCTTTGTTTCCATTGCTCGAGCTGTTCCTCGAAATCACCACTTGCATCTGCTTCTCCGCGTTTAGAAAATCTTGTTGCTCCTTTTTGAGCCATCTGCTCATCAATGTATCTTGGAATCCGTTGATAGGTACTAGCCCAATTATGATCTCCACAACCAAAAACTGCGTATTGAACACCTTTTAGCTCATCCGGTTTTAGTTCCTCCAACCATTGCACAAACTGCCCTGCATTACTTGGCGGTTTTCCATTATAAGAAGAAGTCACAATAAGTACCGCTCCTTCTTTTGGCAAACTTCCAATTCGATCGTTAAGAGCTACCACTTCCGTTTGAACCCCTTCTAAACTAGCTGTATCCGCTAATTCTCTTGCAATACCTTCTGCTACCCCTGTATCCGAGCCATACAGAACAAGAAGTGAAAGATTATCGGCCCCAATAATAGAAGGTGTCTTCTGGACGTGCTGCTTAATTTCATCGTTTTTCAGCTTGTCCTCTGTAGGTGCAAGAACAGTAGGATGGCTAATAGTTTGTTTTCGGGGTAGAATCCTAATCTTAAAATCGCCGGGCTTTAGCGTTAATGTTTGTTTTACGTCCAGCTGATAGTTTTGATAATCGATTAATTCAAAATGTTGAAGAAGCATTCCCATTACAAGAGTGGCTTCATGAAGTGCAAATTGCATACCGATACATGCTCTCTGGCCATTTCCAAATGGCTTATAAGCATGATGAGGAACCTTATCCAGCTCTTCAAATCGTTCAGGTTGGAATTCTTCCACATTGTCTCCCCATGCATCTTTATCCCTATGTAGCTGTGGAATAAGAACAGAAATACGATCTTCTCCTTTCTTAATTGGGTATTTCCCGCCAATCACTGTATCTTCTTTTGCATAGAGACTGAATGCTGGAGCGGTAGGCCATAGACGCAGTGATTCATTTAAAATCATCCGTATATACTTCAGTTTCATAACTTGTTGGTATGTTGGAGTAGGATCTGTCAAAACACGGTCTACTTCTTCATAGGCTTTTTTCAATTTATCCGGATTCTTTAATAAAAAGTAAATTGCAAAAGATAACAATCCACTTGTTGTCTCATGCCCAGCTATTAAAAAAGTGATAATTTGGAAACGAATGTTTTCATCATCTAATTTTTCACCAGTTTCCGGATCTGACACATTTAACATACGGGAAAGTAAATCATTTTCTTCCTGATCTCCACTACTTTTACGTTCAGCAATAATATTATCTACTAAAGAAAACATAGATTGGATATCATGCTGAAATTGACGTTTCGTTCTCCACATAAGTTTGTCTTCTATATCCAGCCGCTGCAATTGGTGCATCGCCTCATCTAGAGCACGGGTCATGCTAGTAATAAAAGGATGAGGGGTCTCACGATAAAAGCTATTAAATCGGTAATTAAAACCACATAGACCAATTGTATCTAACGTAAGGCGAGTCATATCCTCCGGAACATCCACGTTTTCATTCGGATTAAGCCGTGCCCATTTTTGAACGAGTTGTACAGCAATATCAACCATCATAGCATGGTAATCTTTCATTGCCCGTTGGCTAAATGTAGGCATCAAAATATTATGAGCTTTTTTCCAGTTAGGCTCGTGAGTCTCGCTTGTAAATAATCCGTCTCCAGCAAAGGCGCGAACTTTTGCTAAAGCACCCTCTATACTTTTATCGAACCGTGTTTCGTCACAGACTTCTGCTACCAGTTCATGTCCGGAAACGACAATAATGGTATCACTTAAAGTTTGAATTTGAAAAATGGGACCATACTCTTCCGCTATCTTGATAAAGGATAGGGTCGGTTTATCTTTATCGATTAATGGGAGATTACCCAGCGGTCCATATGTTTTCGGCTGAGGAATGGCAGATACTTTTTTTTCCATTTAAAACACCCTTTCAAAAAAGCATGAAATAACATATCCCATTTAATAAAGAGGAAATAGCAACTAATCGCCTGGGATAAAGATATGTAATTGATTACCTTATTTTATCTTTTCCCTAACTATTCATGATTATGATATTACGTATAAGCTTGGCAATTAGATTTATAACTTGTAGAAAAATACTAAATTAAAATGAAGCGAATAAATATAGTTGGAGCCTTTTAATGTTGGTGTTAAAAGATAATCTAAACTTGTAATGTTTATGAGAAATTGCAAATGGATCCCATCTCTTGTATTTGTTTATAAAAACGATTATTTTGATTCATTTTCTTCTAAAACACCCCAAAACAAAGAAGTTGACGCTCTTAAGATTGTAGTATTCGAAAAATCAGTAGTTTAGTTAAAGCAATACGATAAGCAAATATACCGTGTTACTAGTGAAAGAGGACCTGATATGAACATCAGGTCCTCTTTCACTACATAATTATATCACTGCTTCTTTCAGTTCTTTTCCCATTTTAAATACTGGCGCCTTAGCAGTAAAAAACTTGTAGGAATCATTATCAAGCGTTTTATTTTTCTCTACCGATTTAGCTTCTCGACAGCTTCCGCACTTGTATCTACACGTTTAACGAAAAAAACTAATAGTAGTGCAACAACATTCATGCCAAGCGCTACATAAAATGAATATTGAATTCCAGATAATAAAGCCTCCTGAGTTACTATTGCCTTCGTAGTTTCTGTAAAGGTTGTTGGATCTATATGAGACATTAAACTTTCAGCTTTTGTTTTTGTTACAGAGTTCATAATCGTAACAAGAATAGCAGTACCAATCGAACCGGACACTTGTTGAGCCGTATTATTAACAGCTGTACCGTGCGGGTTTAAGCGAGTTGGCAATTGATTAAGACCATTTGTCATAAGTGGCATCATAACCATCGCCATCCCAAACATCCGCAGTGTGTAGATAAGAATAATATGTGTGTGACTAGAGTCAATTTGCAGACTTGCCAACATATAAGTTGAAACAGCTGTAATGGAAAGCCCCACTATGCCAAGAATCCGAGGACCATATTTATCAAATAGTTTACCTGTAATTGGTGACATAATCCCCATTATAACCGCACCTGGAAGCATCATCAGTCCAGAGCTCAGCGGAGAAATGCCACGGACGTTTTGTACATAAGCTGGTGTTAAAATCATACCCGAAAACATGGCCACCGCGTTGACAATTGCAATTACAGACGCAAGTGCAAACATTGGGTACTTGTAAACACGTAAATCCAATAACGGCTCATCCATTTTTAATTGACGAATAATGAAAGCAATTAGGGCAATTGCGCCTATGATTAAGGTTGTTAAGACAACTTTATTTGTCCAACCATCGGAGCTTGCAGAACTGAATCCATATAACAAACCGCCAAAACCGACAGAAGATAATAGTAATGAGAGATAATCAAGTTTTGCATTTTTGTTTTGTTTCATGACATTCTCAGATTTCCAAATCCCTAACAGTAAGCTAATGATTGCTAACGGTAAAATCATTTCAAAAAGCAAACGCCAGTCATAATACTCTACAATATAACCTGATAGTGTCGGCCCAATTGCTGGAGCTGTAATCATAACTAGTCCAAAAATCCCCATTGCTGTTCCCCTTTTTTCTCTTGGAAAGCTTACTAGCATAATATTCATTAACAAAGGTCCCATAACTGAAGAGCCTGCCGCTTGAACCATCCGACCAGTAAGTAATAAACCAAAGTTAGGTGCTACAGCCGCTAAGGCAGTACCAAGAATAAAAATCACCATAGATGTAATAAATAGGCTCCTATTCGAGAAACGCGTTATTAAAAATGCTGAGGCCGGAATTAATATACCACTTACAAGCATATACCCTGTAGAAAGCCACTGGATCGTTGAATAATCTTGAATGTTTAAATCTTTCATTATTGATGGCAAGGCTACATTTAAAAGGGAGTTATTTAGAAATGAAACAAATGCCCCAATAAAAAGGATTACAAGCATTACATATGGTGGTTTTCTTTTATGTAATGTTTCACTCATATATTTAATTGCCCCTTCATTATAAATTTCATTGATTCGTTTAAATCGTTTACATATTTGCACAAGAAAACATTACCCTTACAGTATTTTGCCAAACTCTTCGAATGGATATTCTCTTTTTAGCAATTCCACTTGCTCAACATACCATTTTAAAATCTTTTTGTTGATTAAACCTTTATAAAAATATTTGTTAATGGAATTTAAATTAGGCTGAAATACAAAAAAGAAGCGACTGAAAATCCCCTTCTAAAATAAAGTGAAACTTTACATCAATGGGAATTTTACAGGCAGCGAGAAAAATCAAAAAGACTACGCACCCATTCCTTTAAATACAGGCTTGTAGATCTAGTTATGTAACCATCCATAAAAAGGAATATTACATAGGCTAAGTCTAACATTACATTTTTAAAGTGAGGAGAATAAGCGTATGGACCAATATTGGTATTTGAATTCAAAGGGAAATGGGCAACAATATACTAACCAAATTTCATTATATTCACAGCCCGAAATAACTACATCTGAGGTAATGAATGATTTGAAGCTTCCTGAGAATTGGAGTTACCGAGTCTATCCAGTTAGTTGGAATTCATCAGCCAATTATACGGGGTTCAATCCCCAACCTCCTCCCTTCTCTTGGGGGCAGCAGCCAATTAATTATGCAGAGATACTACCACAAGGTCACCCTGCTAATTGGACTCCATTACCAGGTCATGCAGGTTTTAATTTTCAAAAACCTCCCTTCCCCTGGGCGCAACCATTCAATCATACAGGGATGTTCGCACAAGGTCATCTCGCAGCTTTACTATCGCCGCCAGCTAAGGCTTTTAAATTCAATACCAATAACGGGGGTATTTTCGGAAACTCTCCAGGATGGGGTGGTCCGTGGGCCCCAATGGGATGGGGAAATAACGGAGGTAACGGTCAGCTAGGAATGCTTGGAAACTTACTTACAGCAGGAAAAGGCACCATGAGTGGAATAGGAATGATCAGTAGTCTAATCGGGATGGGGAAGTTCTTCTTTTAGTTAATTAGAACAGGAGAATGTGGCTGTAGCTTTAATCAACCACATTTAAGGACAGTAATCTCCCACCTAACTTCCTAGCATAGCATTCGCGGAAATTTTAGGTGGATATGTATTGTTACAAGTTACTGTTTTACTTTGAGTGCTCCTTTACTTTCTTATCAAGTGCCTTACTATAAGCATCTTTGTTTTCCTGTGATAACTCATAAATTGCTTTTTTCCAATGCTCTCCGTCTACACCTGATAAAAATTCAGTACCTTTCATTGTAGCTTCTTGAATCTTCTGTTTATCTTCTTTACCAGCATCCTTAATTAACTTCGTTGCTTTTCTTGCCTCTGTTACCCCTTCTTGTATGGATTTGTGAATGTCTTTGTATGTATCAGGTACTTTTATGTGTTCCATATTGTCTAAAATTTTATCTATCTCGTTTGATGTTTTTAAAACAGCTTTTGCTTTTTCTTTGTCCTTTAAGGATTCTCCTAAGTTTAGTAACAGTTCATCCTTCTTAAATTGGAACTCTACCACTTGCTCACATATGTAGTACGGATACTGTTGTTCAGAAATTACTGTTTTCGTTATTGCTTTACTAGTTTGCTCAGTCTTATGAGTAGAATCTTTATCTCCTACCTCGCATCCGACTAACAGCATAAATGGAACTGCTAACGTTACTAGTTTCTTTGCTCTCATTATGTATTCTCCTTGTAGAAAGTATTGTAAGTAATTAACATATCAAACTAAAACATACATTACATTATGGTTCACTTCCATTACGTTTTAAAATGTAAAATAAGAATACACCCCATAAGCCGCAAATAAGATTAATAGAATAGAAATGCCGAGTACCATATATATGATCCATTTTAAATTTGAATTCATATCATCCTCCCACCTCTAGATAATTCCAGTATATAACAAAAAAGCATTGGATACCCAATGCTTTTTACACTTACGCAAATAAAGAAGTATTCGCATATAAAGCTGGTGAACCACCTGAATGTACGAATAAAATATTGTCTTCCTTGTTAAATTTATCTTTTCTAATTAAGTCGATTAATCCCGCTACTGCCTTACCTGTATACACTGGATCAAGTAAAATACCTTCTGTTTTCGCAAGTAACTGAACTGCCTCTACCATTTCCGGCGTTGGTAACGCATAGCCTGGTCCTACATATTCATCAAAGCACGTAACAGCGTCGCGCGAGATAAAGTTTGGAATACCAACATGTGCTGAAGTTTCATCTACAAGTTTTGCTACTTTCTCTTCTTGCTCAGCTTTTCCTCTACTTACGTTAATCCCGATTACAGGAATATGGCTTTGTGTTCCAGAAAAACCAGTAACTAAACCAGCATGCATACCGCCACTACCACTTACACAAACAACTGAACTGAAATCAATTCCTTGCTCAAATGATTGCGCCATAATTTCTTGCGCACAAGCAACGTATCCCATAGCACCCGTAGGGTTTGATCCACCAACTGGAATTACATATGGTGTATTCCCTTTTTCACTTACTTCTTGTGCTACTTTATGCATTTCTTCCATAAGATCTGCTCCGTTCGGTACAACAATGACATTTTCAGCACCTAATAAGTGATATAAGAAATAGTTTCCGTTAAAGTCTCTCTTCTCTTCTGGCTCAAGCCCTTCCTCTAATACAAGGATACATTTCATTTTTTCTTTTACCGCAGCTGCCAGTGTCAGGCGGCAATGATTTGACTGAATACCACCAGCTGTAATTAACGTATCTGCACCATTTTCCTGTGCATCCGCAACTAAAAATTCTAACTTTCTCGTCTTATTGCCACCAGCTGTTAAACCAAGTAAATCATCTCGTTTAAAATAAATAGTCGGGCCACCAAGTGCTTCAGAAAAGTTGTTTAACTTTTCAATTGGTGTATATGATTCTGTATATTTTTTTCTCGGGAATTTAGCTAAATTCATTGTAACGCTCCTTTTGTACTTCTTTCACAATATATGTAACGTTACTATTATTACACGTAAAAATGGTGAAGTCACCTTTCTCGGTTAAAAATGTATTAGAATTTCGTTTTGATAAGTAAAACCGTATTAATGATTTTAACTTAATTACGGTACATGAAATTTATACCAACGATTTTTCAAATATATCTATCGTAACTTGCAATATATCAACGATTTTCTTAATATATCGATCTATCGACAAAAAACGACAGACAGGCAACCCCTTTCTCATCAACAAAAAAAGAGCCCACACATTCAAATGCAGACTCCCTCCAATCACTTATTTACCGAAAAACGAAGTAACTGTGTTAATCCCGGCTCTAAATTCATTTCACCTTTATGGCGTACGTATACGACTTTATCCCCATCAAATTTCGGAGGGTTTGCTTTACTATACGTATGCCACTCATTCGTTCCTTCTATAGAATACTCCATATATTCAGTTGCACCGACAATTATATTTTCACTATCATCTGCCGTTACATTTGGTGCCATCTGCGCAATTTTTGAATCACTAATTAATAACTTCTTTATATCCTTATCACGTTTGTAATCGTAAGCTGTCACAATTACATCGTTACCATATGCTTTCACTTGTAACCCTTGTTTAAATGAATAGCCATCTGGAGCAGTTTTCTCTCCTCCATTTGGTCCTGCTGACATCCAGCCTGTTTCAATCCCGCCCGTATTTACAACAGTGAAACCTTTTTCATCTCCACCTTTAATTTTCTTTTTACCAGCCCAGTCAGGTAAGTTTAAATCCCAATGCGTATGACTCGTGAAGAAAACAACTTGCGGATAGTCTTTTAATATATCGTACAATTTATCCACGTTTAAATAATCTTGTAAATATGGTGATTGTCTTGATCCAGATACTGTATCAGGTAAAACGTGATGAGAGAAAATAAAGATTGGTTTATTTTTATCTTTTTGACTATACTCTTCTAAATTTTGTTTTAACCAACCTAATTGCTCATCACTCATATATACTTCATCCCACATTTTTGAATCGTGGTATTTCATATATTTTTCAGTTCCTAAAAATAAAAGTGGATAGCCATCTAATTCTTTTTTATGATATACCTTTTCTTGTCCACTAAATTTCAGATAGCGGTTAAATAAAGTTTCCTCAGTTACACCATTTGGCCATGTACTTTGGGAGAGTTTCCCATCTGCTGTCCATTTACCAGCATAAAACTCATGATTCCCAACAGTAGACCATACATTTTCTGGATGCTTATTTTTATTTAACACACGCTTTACATCATCATATTGTGACTGTTGTCCAGTCGGCGTTATATCCCCATTCATAATAAGCGCTCTAGAAAGTGGCGTTACTTTATTCATATCTTTTAATACGTGATCAAAATCTCCTAAATCACCTTGAATGTCACTAATAACATTAAAAGTTGTAGCTGATTTTCGAACTTGCTCTTTCCCTTCCGCATGTGCTGAAAATGTCGGTAATAATGCCGCCATAACTGCTAACGAAGCAACTGTCTTTTTCATACAAATTCTCCCCCTAATAATAGAATGTACCAACTGACATGTTCTGCTTCTCTTAGGTGCTTGTCCAATTCACATTATAAGGGGAGATTGTAAAGATTAATGGAATAAAAAATTAAGTGTTTTTTAAGAGATTTTGTCTTTTCTACACACTCCACAATTAGCAATTCGCGCCAATCTAGCTTTCTAGTCTTTAACATTACATAAATGTAAATGAATATGATGAATCTCTTAGTTTAATATGTTGTCTTTTTAATCTCTGTTATATAACCGCCACAAAATATGCTATCTTTTCAAGTTCTCTTTCTTTAATAAACGTTACTCCTCTTTTAATTAGCCTTAAAATTGTAAAGTGGCTTAATAATATGTTTAATATCAATTGTTTCTTTTGTATTCTCAATAATTTCATCCATTGGCTTATATACCATTGGTGCTTCATCTAAAGTACTTTCTGCAACAGATGTAGTCCAAACCTCTGTCATTGTATTTTGAAAATCCTCTAAGTTAAGTACTTCTTTCGCCTTCTTGCGACTCATAATACGCCCTGCTCCATGAGGGCCAGAAAAGTTCCAATCTGGATTTCCTTTACCAAATGCAATGATTGAACCATCTCTCATATTGATTGGAATGATTACTCGTTCATCTTTCTGAGCTGAAATAGCATCTTTTCTTAGAATCATATTGTCCATATCGATGTAGTTATGGATTGTAGTGAATTGATCTGTTACTTTCCAATCCATTGTAGTGACGATTTCATCAATCATTGCTTTACGATTTAACTCCGCATATTTTTGTGCAATTTTCATATCATTCATGTAATCTTTAAATCCTTGTCCTTCTAAATAAGCTAATTCTTTACGAATCACCGGTTTCTTAATTTCACGTAAAGCTTCATGTATTTCTTGTTGTCTGCCTTCTTTCGTTAAACGCTCAATAATTTCTTCTTTAATAGATTTAACGTTTATAAGTTGCTCGTAAGCAAAGTTTTGATAATACTCTGCTACTTGTTTCCCTAAATTACGCGAACCACTATGAATAACAATGTATACATTTCCTTCATCATCCTCATTCAGTTCGACAAAATGATTGCCCCCGCCAAGTGTACCAATACTTTTTTGAGCACGTTGCAATGTAAACGGGGCTCTTACACTATCAAAATCAATCATTTTTGAAAATCTATGTTCCTTATCTCGAATACGAAAACCACTTGGGACAAATTTACGTATCGTTTCGTCTAAGTAATCGAAGTTGATTTCCTCTTTTTTCTTATTAATTATAACAACCTCCATGCCACAACCAATATCGTACTTACCTCCCAGTTTCCTGAAAGTGTGGACTATACCTTCTCTACAGTCATCGAGATATGCAGTCTCTACTGTAGGCTCACCGTATTAATTATTCCTCTTCAACTCAAAATGGATGAGGAATAATTCTGTACCTTAGTCTGCTAACATGGTACAAGTCTCTGAACCATTCGATTATGTCACCATAACCACTGGCTGCTGATTGCCCTCGCCTTTTATCGTTAGGGTTCCCAGTCAATTGAGTGAGTAGTTTAAAGTCTGAGCCGATTAGTTAACCCCGACTAAATTAGGAACAATCTTATCTTGAATTGTCATTGTTGTCCCAATCGTGCAACCTGCACCCGCATGTGTATCTGGCATAATACGAATCTTGCTATCCTTTACGAATTCTTGGTTACAAAGATCAATAATTTGACCTGCTGCAGTTTTTTCTACATTCGTAGTAAACACTTTTGCTTCATTGTATTTCCCTTGTAATTTCAACATCTTCTATTTCCCCTTTCCTTTAGTTTCTACAAAACATTAATTTATATATATTTATAATTATATTTTCCACCACTACAGCTCATTTCCTTTTTTATAAAAAAAGACACAGAGATTCCTCCCCATGCCTACTAATTTCCTACCTTTTCACCGCATGCACATAATGCACTGTCTCAAAAGCTTTCAAATAATCGTTTCGTCCTTCAAAATATAATTTATTTATGTCTTCTGGCGATAAATGTTCATAAATGAGTAAGCCCGCCTTCTCTAACAGTGCTTCCATTTCGGCATAAGAAAAACATGATTTCATCGGTTCTCCGCCTACCGCAGCCATTTTTACCATATTTTCAACTCGATTGGACAGTCCCTTTTCCGTAAACAAGTTTTCATCGGGATAATCGAAAACGATAGAACTTCCTGCCGGAACCACCTCAAATAAACATTCTATTAAACTAGAAAGTTCCTCTTTCGTTAAATAGTACGTTACACCTAATAGACTAAAGAACGTCTTTTTATTTTCAAATCCTTCATTCTGTAACTGCTCATAGAAAAATCCTTTCGTGAAATCCATCGAAACAAAATGAAGGTTATTTGGAACTTCAAGTTCTACTTCTTTTATTCTTTCCTTCTTAAACGCCTGCGTAGAAGGATGATCCACTTCAAATATTTCTATTTTATTCTCTAACTCTCGGTTTCTAAAACTGAACGTATCTAAGCCTGCACCGAGTATGACGTATTGTTTCGCTCCTAATGTAATTTCATGTAGTAATACTCTTTCACAATATGCGGCACGTGCTAAAGGTGTTGGTGATAACTGAACTTGTGTAATCCATTTTAATATTTCTTTTGGATTGTCTTGAAACCGCTCTGCAATGTCTGTATTGAAAAAGTGAATCCCTTGAACCATGTTCGTTTCAATATTGTTACGTTCTTTTGGCGATATGAATTCTTTAGCGATATAATCATCAAAGACCTTCGGATTATCAAATTCACTATGATATGCCCTGCTGAAAGCTGATACTAACGACGTTACACTTGCTTCACCTTGTTTCACGTACATACACTCTCCTTCATTTTTACAACAAAAATAGGGTTCCCCTGGCCAGGAGAACCCTATTATACACTTTATTTTTATATTGGTAAATTATAGCATAAATAAGTTTTTTTGTCAAGTTTTCAGCCTACTAACGCTCAACAATTTGTGTAATCTCTAGCAGGAAGATTTCGATCTACACCGAATATTCCAGTTCATAACAATACAAATGGAGGGCGTCATGAAAAGATTAGTCATCATTACAGTTGGAAAAACACACAGTGGAAAAACTACATTTGCAAGAGCATTAGAAAAAGAGTTACCCCACTCTTTCGTTATGGATCAAGATAATCAAGCTGAATTTATTAACACGCATTACGAAAAATTACAGCCGGCTAAAGGCCCTAATACATTTAAGCACGGTCTTTCAAAATTCATTGTTGATTATGCGAAAGAACATTCAAATTTACACCTTATTATTAGTAACTCCAATCGCAGTAAAAATGGAAGGTTATATTTACTAAACGAATTATTTCCACAGAATGAATATGTACGCATACTCGTTCATTTTGACATTCCAGATGATGTACTTTACGAAAGAGTGGCTCGAAGCACGCGAAGTACCAATATTTTTAGAGGTGGATATTCTAGTTTCAAAGAAGTATTTGATCGACAATAAACTGAATCATTTCACGATGATGTGGTAGATCCTATAGAAAATGAGGCTGATTATTTGTTTGTTATTCGCAATAATAAAGATATAAGCTTTACTATTGAAGAAATTGTTCATCTAGCTAAAGATTTATCCCCTACTCCAAAATAAGAGATTATAAAAATTACATAATCATAGATTATTATGCAAATACTTCCTCTAGACGGCGCAGATGGTATATAATGATGGAAGAATCTACTTCTATATGCTCATTTTTACACAAAACAGTTCATGCATATGAAAGAAAAGAGGTACAAAAATATGAAAACAAAACAAACAATTGCTGCGTCTACACTAGCTTTAGCAATGATTGCTGGCGCGAACCCTGCTCATGCGGAAGTAAATGATGCTACTCCTCAGCAAAGTACGGGAGATCGATTAGCTGAAATTAAGCAACATAAACAAGAGTTAGATGCGAAATTACAGCAACACAAAGAAAACGTGGATCAAACATTGAATGAACTTAACAAGGTTAAGGAAAATGTTGATACGAAGGTAAATGAACTACATGAACGTAAACAAGTTGCTGATGAAAAAATTAACGAGATTAAACAACATAAACAAGAGTTAGATGCAAAACTTCAGCAAGACAAACAAATCGCAGAAGATAAAATCGCTGAAATTAAAGAGCATAAAAAACAAGTAGAAGATAAAGTTGCTGAAGTAAAAGAACATAAGCAAAATATCGATAACAAAGTGAATGAGATTAAAGAACATAAACAAACTGTCGATGAAAAAGTGAATGAAATGAAGCAACATAAAGAGAACATTGATCAAAAGGTTAATGAACTTAAGGAAGTTAAAAAACAAGTAGATGAAAAATTAGCTGAGTTAAAAAAAGCGAAACAAACTGCTGAGGACAAACTCGCTGAACTAAAAGAAAACAAGCCGAATACCGGTAACACGTTAGAGGAACTTAAGAAAATTAAAGGCAATTTAGACAGTCTTTCCGCTAACTTAGAATTAGCTAAACAAGATGTAAAAAACAAACTAGCTGTTTTACAAGAAGCTAGACAAGATTTAATTAATAAAATTAACGAAATTAAACAATCGAAACAAACTGTTTCAGATGATTTATCAAAGAAAAAACAAGACTTAGATATTAAAATCAACGACTTTAAGCATACTGAGAAAAAAATTGACGACAAATTAGCTGAGTTACATACAACGAAGCAAAATGTTGATAACAAGATTAATGAAGTATCACAGTCTAAACAAACGCAAGCAGATAATGGTACTAAAAACAATAACGCTAAAGAACTTCCTAACGCTGGTAGCGAGCAATCAAACAATATGGCTCTAGGAATGCTATCTGTATTAGGCGGTGTTTTATTACTTACTCGTAATAAAATTAAAACGTTATTCTCTAAATAAGTCCATAAAAAAAGGAAAACCGCACATACATGTACGGTTTTCCTTTTTTATATTAACTGTCCATCTCGAAGCGTCAATATACGATCACATACATCAAGCATTCTTTCATCATGTGTAATCATAATTGCTGCTTTTTGGCTCTCTTTCACTTCGCGTTTCATCATTTCAACAACTTCACGTGCGCGTTTTGAGTCTAAGCTTGCCGTTGGCTCATCCGCTAATATTAAATCTGGGTTGTTCATGAACGCACGAGCGATTGCTACCCTTTGTTTTTCCCCGCCAGATAGTTGATTTGGATAATGATTCTTTCTTTCTCCTAATCCAAATGCCGCTAATAAATGATCTGCACGCTTTCCGGATTCTTGTTTACTTTCTTTTTTTAGCTTTGCAATGTAAAGTAACTGTTCTTTCACATTTAAATATGGAACAAGGTTTGCAAACTGGAAAATGAAGCCGATTTTTTTCAAACGAATGTCTGTCATTTCCTTTTCTGATAGCTTCGTAATATTTTGCTCGCGAATGTAAATATCCCCTTTTGACGGTGATAATAAAGCACCAGCGATTGATAATAACGTACTTTTCCCTGATCCAGAAGGACCAACGATTCCGATAAACTCTCCAGCTTTCACATCAAGCGACATCGGATGAAGGGCTGTTACTTCCGTATTTCCTTCTCCGTACACTTTACTTACTTTGTCTAATTTTAATAATGAAGTCATTACATCCCGCCTCCAATTGCTTCTAATGCATCAACTTTTAATACTTGATATAACGAAATAAGTGTTCCTAAAATACTAATAACGATAAAGATTGCCGCATATTGTGCAATCATCGGTGTTGTTAATAAGAATGGCATACCAGCTGGTAAAATTTGTTCTAACCCTTGTACAAGAACAATACTTATTACCATCGCAACGACTGATAAGAATAACGCCTGTACGACTAAGCTATTTGCTAAATAAGAGTTCTTCGTACCAATTGCTTTTAATACGCCTAATTGCTGTGTTTTTTGCAGTGTAATAACGTAGAAGAATACACCGATTAGTAATGCAGCGATAACAAGTAAGAACGCAATGATCATCGTTAATGTTCCTTGTTCTTCTTTAAATCCTGGAATACTTTGTAGCACTTCTTTTTTGTCAATTACGTGTGCATTTTTAATCTCTTTATCTGTGTTAAGTGCAATTGCACTATAATCTTTTTGGTTTGGTTGTGAAATAGCACCCCATACGTCTTCATTTACATAAACGACTGGTGTATGGCTAAACATTTGATCTTTCGTAAATCCAACGATTATAAATTCTTTCTTTGAAACAGGATCAATAATTGTATCTCCAATATCAATTCCTTTTTCTTTAATTGATTCGTCAGCAACCATCTCGTTGTTTGCTGTACCTAATTTCTCCCCTTTTACAATTTTCGGTTCTAAAAATGAATCCCGTTCACTTGAGAAAATAGCGATATCAACCTTTTTCGAACTATCTTTCTTTTCATATGTTGAAACTTTCACACGAAACGGAACGGCTTCTTTCTCGCCTACTTGATTTACTACGTTATCTACATCGTCTTTCTTAATTTGTGAACGAAGTAATTTATTTTCCGCATCATCTGCTAAAACGAACTTATTTGCCTCCATATTTTGAATCGATGAAGCATTATCATATGATAGTCCATTTGCTAATCCTGAAATAACAAGAACTAAAAATGATAATAACACCATAATCAGTCCGATTAATCCGTATCTTAATTTTGATTGTTTCAATTCACGCAGAGCTAAAAACATTTCGCTCGCTCCTTCCTCTTTCTTTCTATGCACTTATCATAAAAAAGAAATATGAACGGAATATGAACAGAAGATTACAGAGAGGAAGATTTAATTTTCAGAAAGTATTGAAAATAACTAAAATCCTTGATACAATTCAGTCAAATAATCTTGACCGAGTAATTCCATTTAAGGAGTTGATCATTTTGAAGCCCATGTTAACACTCACTACTTATAGCCAACTAAAAGCAATAAGCGATCCACTACGTGTCGAAATGATGATGCGTCTATGCGAACGTCCTTATACAGGACAATTACTATCTGAGAAATTCGGCATTCCAAGGGCGAAAATTCATTATCATTTAAAAGAATTAGAAAAGAATGGTTTTATAGAGATTGTTTATACAGAAGAAAAGAATGGCATCATTCAAAAGTTCTATCAATCTGTCGCTAGAGGCTTCACCCCTGCTGCAGACCTATTACCTCATTTAGAAATGTTAAGCGAATCAGGTCGCCAAATCTTTTTACAAATGGCAGAAACAACGAAAAACCATATTCTCGCTGCTCCTGAAGAAGCTTTTATATTACGAAAAGAAAGCGAAGACCCGGCTGAGTGGAATTACGTTTCATCTTGCTGGGAGTTTGATGCTACGCCGGAACAATTTCAAGTGTGGGTAAAAAAGTTTCATGAATTGATGGCTGAATTAAATGATATCGCAAAAGATGCGGATAAAGATCCAAATAGTAAATCTTATTACATTTCTACTACTGCACTACAAATCGACGAACGAGCAATGCAGCGATTTGTGAAAAAAGAAGAAAAATCGTAATACGATTTTTTTTACACTAACGGTCAAATTTATTTTACCGAATAAATTTATTATAAAGGAGTAGATTAAATGGACATATTGAAAAACCGGAATTTCCTCTTATTATTTTTAGGGAGAATTTTTACAAACATAGGAGATAGTTTGTATTATGTAGCCGCGATGTGGCTCGTATATAAGCTAAGTGGTAATCCTTTTTATTCTGGATTGGCTGGTTTTCTTACATTATTACCCTCTGCACTTCAATTTCTTACTGGTCCATTCGTTGATAGATGGTCCATTAAAAACACCCTCGTCATTACACAAGTTCTGCAATGCATTCTTATTTTAATCATTCCTATTACACACTACTTCGATCTATTAACAGTCCAACTACTACTCATCATTATGCCAATCGTAGCCTTTATCGAACAATTCGCCTATCCCGCACAATCGAAAGCTTTACCACTTCTACTGCATAAAACACAATTATTAAAAGGAAACTCACTCTTCTCATTTGCGTATCAAGGTATTGACTTAATTTGTACGACGATTTCTGGCATATTAGTAGCACTACTTGGCGCCATTACTTTATATGTGATCGACTCTTTCACATTCGCGATTACTGCCCTTTTGTTCTTTTCATTGAAAATGCCAAAGCAAACCGAAACGGGCACATCACTTTCAACAAAACAATATTTCTCAGATTTAAAAGAAGGTTTTTCAATTGTCTTCCGTTCCTTAATGGGCGCATTCTTAATCGGTTCAGTTGTTGCTAATTTCTCAATCGGTATGACGATGGCGATACTCCCTTCTTTCGCTGATTCTTTAGGAGGCGTGAAATCATATGGCTTCTTCTTAGCTGCTATATCAGCAGGTAGTCTCATCGGTGCATTATTCAGTTCATGGGTTGGCAAACGTAATGTTGGCCGCACTTCTATTATTAGCTTTGCGACTGGCGCTATCTTTTGGTTTCTCTCTACGATTGTACCGTTTCAATGGCTGTCTATTTTTTTTTTCGGCCTAGCTTGGATCCCAATTTGTGCCACGAACATATTATTTGCGACAATTAGTCAAATTGTAATTCCAAATCAATATATCGGACGCATCAATTCAGTCATGCGAAGTATGGGCACAATTGCTATGCCATTCGGTTCTTTAATTGGCGGATACACCGCAAATGTATTTAGTAGCCAACTCATTTTTGCGCTCGCTAGCATCGGGATTTTCTTTATCTCTCTCGTATGGCTGCTTCATCCGAAATTACGGGCTTTGCCGAAAGCTGATGAGATTACAGCGGATACTTTTGGGGTTCGGTTTAAGGAAGAGCGTGGGAAAGGTGCGGCTTTATAGCAAACCAAACATAACCCCGTTCTAAATTGGGGACGGGGTTAAAAATATAGTTATTTCATTTTGGATGTAAAATAATTCACTAAAAATATAACAATAAAGTCGTTTGAATATCTAAATTTTATTCAACAATAGTACCAACTTATAACGGCAGTTAACGCTTTGATGGCCAAGCACCCTGCATTTTCCTTAATTGAATAATTTGTCCTGTATGATAAGCATCATGAAGCATGATATCCAGTAATTTCCCCTCTAGTGAATTTTGCTCAAGCTCTCTTTCGGAAATTGCACTTAATGCCTGTCTTAAATTACACTGAGCATTTTCAGAACGTTCAACGACTTTCTTCCATTCCATATCATCATTAGATTGCTTAGTAAGATAAAATGTGTCATTTCCGTCAAGATTATGTGTCCATTCACGGCCTTCCAAGTTTGCAGCAAGCCTCTCTTTGTAATAAATGAGATGATTAACGTTCTCCCAAATGGTATTCGTTTCCTCACCAGATGGTTTCCACATAGCCTGTTCGGCTGTAAGTCCTTCAATAGCATGTTTAAACGGTGCATACCAACTCTCTTTATCGAATGTTGAATCTAGTACGTTTAATAACACGTCAATTCGTTTCAAAGTAATTTCCTCCCTAAATAGTTACAGTTTCAATAAAATCCTTATAACTATGTAGAAATTCTACATTTCCAAACAAACTTCCTCCTGATTTCACTCCACAAACTCGTCCGAGTATGTAATGAAAATGACTCACATTTTTTCACTTTACACGTATACTAGAGACCAAAAAAAAAGAGGCCGTTCCGAAACAGCCTCTTTCTTTCCATCTATTTCGGAAGCTCCACCCGAACGGTCGTTCCTTCCCCCTTCGTACTATACACCGAAACGTTTCCATGATGCAGTTCAACAATCTTCTGCACAATCGACAATCCTAAACCGCTACCTTCTACGTTTCTCGTCCTTGCTGTATCTACTTTGTAAAAACGGTCAAAAATACGATCCATTTCTTCTTTTTCCATACCGATTCCGTTGTCTGATATAGAAATAATGACACTAGACTCTAACTCTTCGACGAAAAACTCAATCGTTCCACCATCGTTTGAAAACTTAATGCTATTCGTGAAAATGTTACTCCAAACTTGATGAAGTAAGTTTTCATCACCTTTTATAGTGATATCTGGCACATTAAATTCAACGGCGATATCTTTTTCCCGCCATTTCCACTCAAGCATAAAAATGACGTCTTTAATTTGCTTCTGCAGATTGAATTCTCTTATTTGTAGAACCTTTTCCTCTTTATCTAATGAAGCGAGCGTAAGTAACTGTTTACATAAACTAGACATTCGCTTACTTTCACCCTCAATAATTTGTAAGTAATGATTTCTTTCTTCCTCACTCATCTTTTCTGTTTGCAACGTCTTTGAAAAACCTTGTATGGAAGAAAGTGGCGACTGAAATTCATGTGAAACGTTCGAAACGAATTCTTGTCTCATTTCATCTAGTTCTTTAATACTCTTCGTCATCTTTTGGAAGCTTGTAGATAACGTTCCTATTTCATCTTTTCGTTTTACATCTAATTCAATTTCATATTCCCCACTCGCAATTTTTTGCGTAGCCTTCGTAAATTTACGGATTGGGCGAACGATGTAACCTGCTGCAATCGCTATAAAAATAATACTTAATAGTACGATAAACCCTAATAATACCGCTAGAAAAATTCTCATCTCGCCGAATTGTTGTTGAACGTCAGGGCGAATGAATAAAGCGTACTGTTTATCACCGTGTTGTACTGGGACACCGACGCTATTAATTAATTCATTATCGAAAAAACCTGTAATAAAGAGGCGCGTTGGATAAGTAGAAACACCATTAAATGTCTCCCCCTGCAATACTTTATGAACGGTATCATCACTTATTGTCGTCTTACGAAACGCATTACCGATACGCTTTCCATTCTTTTGATCATCAACAATGTAAATCTCATACCCTAATTTTGCAATAGAATGCAAATACGTCTCTTGATTTTCTTCACTTTGCTTTTCATATAACGATTTAACTTCTTCCGCATACTTTAAAATCTTTTCACTGTTATATGGTTTTAACTTCACTTGATAATATACGTTCGTTAATAAAAAGCCGATAATACTACTAAGTAGCATAATGCCGACCGTCATAAATACAAATCTAGAATATAGTGATTTCATCTTATTTCAACTCCAACTTATACCCGAGGCCGCGCACTGTTGTAATTTGAAAATCATCCGTTCGTTTTGAGAAACGATCTCGCAGCCTTTTCACATGAACATCAACTGTTCGTTCATCTCCTTCAAAATCCATTCCCCATACTAATTCAATTAGCTCTTCTCTTGAAAATGTTCTTCCAGGATAACTAGCAAGTTGTGATAATAACTCAAATTCCTTTAAAGGAAGCAAAATTGTTTGACCGTTACACTTTACTTCTACACCTTTTCGATCAATTGTCGTTCCGTGCAACGTAATAATATCTGCACTCAGCATTTGATAACGTCGTAATAAAGCTTTCATACGGAAAATCACTTCAGCTGGTTCAAATGGTTTTACGATATAATCGTCCGTACCAGAAATGAATCCTTTTTCTTTATCAACTAACTGATCTTTCGCCGTTAATAAAATAACCGGTATATCATGATACTTCCGGATTTCTTCACATAACGTATAGCCATCAACGAACGGCATCATAATGTCTACGATCGCAAGATGAATATTTTCCTTCTCTAAAACATCTTGCGCTACCTTTCCATCTTCTGCTTCAAAAACTTTAAACCCCTCTTTTTGTAAATGGTAATGCAACAACTCTCTAATATGCTTATCATCATCAGCTAATAAAATATGTATCATCTTCATTAAACCCTCTCTCGTTCATCCTTCTACATCACTACATTAAGAAACAATTGGATTTTTTGCAAGAAAAAGAAAAAGAATCTATTTTGAAAAAAGATTATTCAAAATAGATTCTTACGTTTTAGTATTAAGATTATTTTAATCAAAAACAATTTCTAAGCCTTCGAAATATCAACAAACCCTTCTCCGAACACATCACGAACATCGTGTATAGCGATGAACGCCGCCGGATCCGTAGTTTGAACAATCCGCTTTAGCTTCACTACTTCTTGCTTATTAATAACAACATAAAGAATTTCCTTCGGCGTTTTCGTGTAATAGCCATGACCTGAATACACGGTAACCCCTCTCCCCATTAAGGTTGTCACCTTCCCGGCAATTTCATCTGGATTATCAGAAATAATCGTAATAGCCTTCTTCGGATTTAACCCTTCAATTACAAATTCCATCACTTTCGTTGCTACATATAGCATAATAATTGTTATCATCAGTTTTTCTGCACCAATGATGAAATAAGATGAAAATGCAACGATTAAATCGAAGAACAGTAGACCGTAGCTAATGCTCCAGCCTAAATATTTATGTGTCATCCTTGCTAAGATCGTAGTACCTGCAGTTGTTCCGCCAACGCGAATGATAAGACCAATACCACACCCGATAAATATTCCTCCGAAAATGGCATTTACAAGCATTTCATCCGAAGCAATCGTCCAGCCTTCTGTTAAATGAAGAAATAGCGAGTTAGTCACTACAGCGATAATCGTATAAATTGTTGTGATTTTATTTAAAAATTTATAACCGACTATTAACAAAATCGCATTTAAAATTAAGTTAACTAAACCTGGTGACCATTCAAATAAATAGTACGTAATAATCGTGATACCTGTTACCCCACCCTCACCAAACTCGTTTGGGATAACAAATAAATTGACACCTAAAGCAAAAAGAAATGCACCAATAATAATAAAAATAATGTCTGTCGTTCTTTTTTTCATACAGTACCTCACTTCTTATGTAAATATTTATTCTGTCATAAACTCTCACCATTATATCGTGGAATATTCAAATCGAACAGTGGTTTGTTTTTTATTTTAATATAGGATGATAAATCAACTTTATCCTATATCCACTTGTAATTAAGAAAGTAAAATAACTGTATTTATTATGTACTACAACTAAAGTTTTGATTTCACATGCAATTCATGCTAAAAATGAATAGGAACACGTACTCGCATTAACTTCGAGTACAAAACAAATAGGCGAAGCTATAGAATAGGCTTCGCATCAAACGTGTGCTCACAGAGATTTATATTCATAAATCTCTGATTTTTTCACTTATCTTTCTCCATATACTCTTTAATTTTCCGTTCTTCCCATTCTTTTCCGAATATCCCAAATGGAAAAGTTGTTAAACCGTGTATAACGATACCAATCCCCCAACCTCCAAGTGGATATAAAAACCATAATTCACTTGAATCAGAGCTTATATTTATGAAAAAAAGCATTAAGTTAACTAATATATAGACCGTTAAATGAATGTAAAACGCTTTTAAATTCTCCACTCTTTTTTTAGCTCGTAAATAATTCTCATCTCGCTCCATATATAAACACCTCTTTCATTATTGTATTTTTTAACTCGCTCTGATTTAAACATCATATTCTAGTCGGATATCCCTTATTCTCAAAAAATACAAAGCAAAAAAGTATCCAGCAAATGGTCATACACATCACCATTTGCTGGATACTACATGATACATTTGTTATTTACAGGATTTTAATTAAGACCAAATCCATACACCATCATTATTTTCAGCGTTCGTCTTTGCTTCATGAACTTTTTCAATATGGTCAACTGTGTTCCAGTTAATAGAACTTCCGCCCCACCCTACATACTTCATATCAATTTTCACTTTCTCACCCGCATTAAATACTTGTCCCTTTGTTAAGAAAACATCAATAATAGCTTTCTTCCCATTTAGCGATGGATACTCAACTACAACATATTTAGTAGCACCGTCTCCCTCATCTTCCATCGTTCCTACTTTTGATACTTCTCCAATTACATAATTAGGTGAGCCATCTTCTTTCATGTGCATACCTAACTTGTTTGTTGTATTTTCAACTGCGGTTGCAACCATATATTCTGTAAAATTACGCATCATAGATCCAGTAGCTTTTACTTCATCTCCTACTTTCACATTTGAAAGTGAATCAATATACACACTAACCGGTTCCTCATATTGCTTAGATTTTACAACAATTACACCGCTATCTACTTCTACTACTCGTCCTTCTAACGTCGAGAAATTCGATTCAATAGAAGCTGCACTCGCTTTTGTTACTTCTAGTCCTGGTAAATTTGTTCCTGATAATGCTGCGATCCCTAAAGCACCTGCTAAAATTAATTTTTTCATACCCATTATGAAACATCTCCATTCATGATGATTTTATTTTTTTGATTGGTATCGACCAACCTGTAACCATTATAGTTACAGGTTGTAGAAAACAGCAACCCTCTTTCTTATGCAATTTTGCATACTGTAACTTTTAAATATATAGCAAGAGGACTAAATTCTCGAATTATAATAGTTAATTTAATTCAAAGCTAAAATAACCTTATGACCACGGTATAAAGAAATTAAGAACTATTTTCGGTCCTAAGGTTAACGAATAGCTTTATAAAAACTCAATCAAAATCTATTCAACTAGTTGAAAAATGAACTATGTCGAAATTTATTTTTATAAAATTCAAATTTTAAGGAGGTTTTACAAAATATTACACAGAATCATTCGTATATCGTAATATTTTTGGGATTTTTTACAATTCGTTTCATTTTATCTACCACGTTTAGACAAAATGAAATAAAACAATAAAAAGGAGAGAGATAGATTGAAAAGAAAAATTAGTACAGCTGTTGTAGGGTTATCGGTATTTAGCTTCGGTCTTTTTGGTGTAAATATTGGAGAAGGTGGAGGCGTTGTAAAAGCTGAGCATGGTGAAACTTTTGCTCCAAAATTAGAAAGCCATGGGGACCACGGTGGCGCTTCTGCTTTCAATGTTGATGATACTCCTGCTCCAAAATCAGTAAGCATTGGGGATGGCGGTGGCGCTCCTGCTTATGATCATGGTAGACCTCCTATTTCATCATACAATATAGGGGATACTTGGGCACCTTCTTATACAAATACTCATGGAGAAGGAATGGCTCCTAAAAAAGAGAGTCACGCTGACTTCTTTGCTCCTACGTTAGAAACGCATGGTCATACTGGCGGCCCTGCTTTAAATGTTGGCGATACTGGCGGGGCTCCTGCATTAAACATCGGCGACACTGGTGGAGCTCCTAAACAGGAAGGGCATACACATTTCCCTGCTCCGAAAGTTGAATCTCATGGCAATACTGGCGGCGCCCCTGCTAATTCTGAACATGGTACAGGTTGGTAAGTTAACAAAATTAAAATCTATTTAGATTACCATTTTCATATACTTACAAGGAAACCATCCGATGTAACAAATATTATGTATATACATGATTTCTATTGTGATACACTCTAACCGAGAGAAATCTCCAATACATATGTGGTTTTCAAGTCTAAAAAATACACCTAGTAATCAGGTGTATTTTTATTTTACCTCTCTATCTACTAATCAAAGAATAATCCCCTAAAAATCAAAAAAAAACGAAGAAACTGCCTATACTTCGGACACTTAAAGTACCACGAACGTTGCGATTTTTAGTGACAATCCGTATCAAACCTCACTTTCATCCCATGGCCTAAAGGCGATAGCTTTCTTGTTCAGGAAAAGCTGTAACCTCTCCATTCATGATGATTTTATTTTTCGGATTGAATACGATCAACTTGTAATCATTACAGTTACAAATCGCAGAAAATATCAGCCATCTTTCTCATACAATGTTGCATACTGTAATTTTCAAATATAAATAGGTTATTCCTATATTCAACACTAAGACTGAATTCTTGAATCCCAGCAGGTAAACGGATTGATGATGAAGAAACTAATGTCATACATCATGTATTTCAATGATACAGTTTGTATAATCGTAGTCCATTACATTCTGTAGCAGCGGAGTTAACATGTTAATAAAACCAAAGAGGTTACAAGCAGGAGACACCGTGACAACAGTAAGTCCTTCATGGGGAGGCACAGGTGATTCTGAGATAAGATAACGATATGACAGGGCTCAAATAAATAAAAACACTCCTATAAGATATGACTGTGAATTAGTACTTTTTAAATGATATGGAGATTACTTATCTAATGATAAAGGGGGATTTACGTGTATGGAAGTAACATTTACAGTAAGTAAATGGGATGAAAAACTAATTGATGATACTAGAAAAGATTTCCCTATTAATATTGCCCATGTTGAATATGATATTGATGGAGAATTAAAAGGAAAAGCTTTTGTTGAATACTTATTATATTATCTAGACTCAAATATAAATGATGGTCACTTGGCTACGGCTAAAATTTCTGGATTTTTACACTTTGAAGGAATTTATAAGGGGCAACAAGGGACATTCACAGCTATAGAGCAAGGAATATTTGATAAAGGAAATTTAGATTCCCCAGGAACAATTATTAAAGCTACCGGTAACTTAGAAAATCTGAGAGGGTCCTATAATTATCAGTTTACAGGTCAAACTAGTAAACTGATTTTAGAGTTTGAATTTTAGCAAAATACCTTACATTTTAGCAGAAAGGACATTTCTTGTAATACTCGGAATGTCCTTTTTGTTGACGAGCTAGTACGTTATAATCACCGCCAATTTTTGTAGGTAGTGTTGATGTTAAAAGCCCTTGTACAACAAATCTCCCCTGCTCATCTTTAGATACTTCTGTAAATAAAACAACATCCTCTCTCGTAAAAGTTCTTTCAAAGGTAATTTTTTCGCCTACTTGCAATTTCATCGATCCCCCTCCTCAAAAACACTTGTAAAATAAGAAAAACCGAAACTCAAATCATTTCGGTTTTTCAAAACTATAGAAGTCAATATTTACTTTAAAGAATGAACAAACAACCCACTACGCAGTTTCGGTTCAAACCACGTTGATTTCGGCGGCATGACTTCTCCGGCATCTGCGATTGCTAATAAATCTTCCATAGATGTCGGATATAATGCGAATGCTGCTTTGTATTCGCCGCTGTTCACAAGGCGTTCTAGTTCTTCTAGCCCCCGTATTCCGCCAACAAAATCGATACGTGAATCAGATCGCGGATCATGTATTTCAAGCACTTGGCTTAATAAATGGTCTTGCAGAATAGATACATCTAAACCTCTAACAAGATCATTCGCATCAAATGTTTCTTCTTTCACAGTAAGCTTATACCACTTCTCATTTACATACATTCCAAATGCTTTTGGTTCATTTGGTTTATACGGAGAAACAGGTGCTTCTTCTACATAGAAGTATTGCTTGATTTGTTTTAAAAACTGTTCTTCTGATAAACCGTTTAAATCTTTCACAACTCGGTTATAGTCCCAAATCGATAATTCATCATGAGGGAATAGAACCGATAAGAAGAAATTAAATTCCTCTTCTCCTGTGTAATTTGGATATTGTTCTCTTCTCATAAGTCCTACTTTTGCAGCTGATGCAGAACGGTGATGCCCATCTGCAATATAAAGATTAGGAATATCTTCAAATGCGTTTACTAAAGTCGTAATTACATCTTCATCTGCAATCTTCCACGCAACATGCTTAACACCGTCTTCTGCTGTAAATGTATAAATTGGCGCATGCTCTTCTTTCCAGCTTCTAATTAAATGCTTTACTTCATCTTTTGTACGGTAAGTTAAAAATATCGGACCTGTATTTGCGTCACACACATCTACGTGGCGAATACGATCTAGTTCTTTTTCATGACGTGTTCTTTCATGTTTTTTAATTGTATCATCTTCATACTCATCAATAGATGTACAAACGACAAGGCCTGACTGCGTTCTTCCTTGCATCGTCAGTTCATAAATATATAGCGCTGGCTCTTCATCTTGTATGAACACTTCTTCTCGTATAAATTGCTTTAAATTGTCGCCCGCTTTTTCATACACGCGATCATCATACGGTGACAATTCAGGATCTAAATCAATTTCTGCTTTATCAACATGCAAGAAAGAATATGGATTCCCTTTTACAACTTCCCTTGCCTCTTCACTATTTAATACGTCATACGGTAAAGCTGCCACTTGTGCCGCTTTTTCCTCTACTGGACGAATGGCCCGAAACGGTCGTATTTTTGCCACATTCCTCTCTCCTTTACACAATCATTCGAACGGCTACAACACCTGTAATTTTGCTTATATTTTCTACAATATTCTCTTTTATTATATCATCAATTCCGTTATCGATATCAATCATTGTGTATGCCCAAGAATGTTTACTACGATTAATCATATCGGCAATATTAATATGATGTTCCGCTAAGCATCCTGTAATTTGCCCTACCATATTCGGGACGTTTTGATGCATAATTGTAATTCGTTTCTTTCCGATATACGGCAATTCTACGTTTGGATAATTTACTGAGTTACGAATATTTCCTGTCTCTAAATATTCACGTAATTGACGCGCCGCCATTACTGCACAATTTTCTTCCGATTCAGACGTTGATGCGCCAAGGTGAGGCGTCGCTGTTACATTTTTCATCTTTATTACATTTTCATTCGGGAAATCCGTTACGTAATGTGTAATAATATCTTCTTCTAATGCTGTTTGAAGAACCTTTTCATCTACAAGTTCTCCTCTAGAGAAATTAAATAGACGCATCCCTCTTTTCATCTTCTCTACAGCGTGTTCCCCAATGATCCCCTTCGTTTGATTCGTAAGAGGAATATGCAGTGTAATATAATCACACGTTGCAAAAATTTCATCAAGGCTAAATGCTCTTTGCACATGTGTAGAAAGACGCCAAGCTGTTTCAACTGAAATATAAGGATCATATCCGATAACATCCATGCCTAACGCTAACGCATCGTTCGCAACTAAAGCACCGATTGCGCCAAGTCCGATAACACCTAGACGTTTCCCTGCAATTTCTGATCCAACAAATTGTTTTTTTCCTGATTCAACAAGCTGTGGTACTTCTTCACCCTCTAAGTTTTTCGTCCAACTTACACCATTAATAATGTTACGTGAAGACATAATAAGACTGGCAATAATGAGTTCCTTTACAGCGTTTGCATTTGCCCCCGGCGTGTTAAATACTACAATTCCTTTTTCTGTACATCGCTCGACAGGAATATTATTTACACCAGCGCCAGCTCTTGCAATCGCCTTTAAGTCTTTTGAAAACTCTTCTTGATGTAAAGAGTAGCTACGAAGCAAAATTCCATCTGGATGATTGATTCTATCTCCTACTTCATAACGTTCTTCAGTAAAAACTTGCAAACCTTTTTCTGCAATTTGATTTAACGTTTGAACACGAAACATATCCCCATCTCCCTATCTATTCTCAAGCTCAAATTCCTTCATATAATCTACTAATCGTTTTACGCCGTGTGCTGGCATCGCATTGTAAATACTGGCACGCATACCGCCAACTGAGCGATGTCCTTTTAACGTAACAAGGCCGCGTTCCTTCGCTTTTTGTAAAAACTCATTGTTAAGTTCTTCTGACGGTGTTGTAAATGGAATGTTCATAAGTGATCGATACGCAGGATCAACTGGTGAAGTAAACAATTTAGATTCATCTAAAAAATGATAAATAAGTGAAGATTTCATTCTATTTTGTTCTTCAATCGCAGATACTCCGCCTTGCTCTTTCAACCACTCTAGTACAAGTTTTGTTACGTAAATACTAAAGGATGGCGGTGTATTATATAAGGAGTTATTTTTACTGTAAGTTTCATAATTTAACATTGTCGGACAAGAGCGATCTGCTCCCCCAATTAAATCTCTTTTTATAATAGCAATCGTTAAGCCCGCTGGTCCTAAATTTTTTTGTGCTCCCGCGTATATAAGACCAAACTTCGAAACATCATATTGTTCTGACAAAATATTTGAAGACATATCCGCAACGAGCGGCACTCTTTCTACATGTGGAATATCCACATATTTTGTCCCCTCAATTGTATTATTCGTTGTAATATGTACATAATCTAGTTTTTCATCACTTAATAAACCGTCCAGTTTAGGAATCGTAGTAAACTTCTCTTGCTCGGAAGAAGCAATTACTTGTACTTCTCCAACTTTTTCGGCTTCTTGTAGTGCCTTTTTAGACCATGAGCCAGTTAGTACGTATCCAGCTTTTTTATACGTATTCATTAAGTTCAGTGGTATCATAGAGAATTGTAATGATGCACCGCCTTGTAAAAATAAAACTTCATACTCATCAGGGATGCTCATTAATTCACGAAGTAAGTTACTCGCTTCCTCTATAATACTTTGAAAATAAGAAGATCGATGACTCATTTCCATAATAGACATGCCTGTCCCGTTATAATTTACAAGCTCCTTTTGCACTTTCTCTAAAACTGGCAAAGGGAGTATTGATGGTCCTGCTGAAAAATTATAGACTCTCTCCATTACCCTCATAACCTCCCTATTTCTCATTTTTATTAATTTTTAAACTTTCTGAATTATAACCTAAAATATAATATACGGTCAATTTGTTTTCTATTATTATGGCGCAAGACGCGATGGAATCGCTTGCAAGTGCAGACTTTTTTATGGACATATAAAAAAGTGTTAAGTACATAATCGTACTTAACACTCTAATAATGAAAGAATAATAGCTAGTCGTTCGTAAAGAACCGATCAAAAATTTGATAAATAGCAGAAAGACCAATGAGCCAATAAATAGTGTCCACAAGCGCCGGCATAGAACCAAACCATTTCTCAACTACATTGTAATCTAACGCTACCAATAACCAATTCAAACCGCCAAGAATCACCAAAATTACTGTAAGGTAAGACAAAAATTTCATTATGATTGCCCCCTAGGTGATAAGATGGTGAAAGGCCTTTCACTAAAAATATATGTAGTAAACTTTAAAACTTACCTATTTTATAAAAATTATTTTCGGTACCACCCGTTAATAACTGTCTCTGCTTCTTTACTATGTATTTGATACGCATGTGTACTATCATTAGAGCCAATAAACCAAATTGAAAAACCTTTAAAATATGGTTTCGGTTCTAATACATCTCGGTAAGCACGCCATCCATTTAATTGTACATCTTTCGAAAACACATTTGAAACATCTGGATTCCATGGATTTTGTAATCCAAGTTCACGTGCTGGAACGTTAAATCCACCGAAGTAAACTGGCTTTCCTGTTGCATTATGTAATTGTTCCAATTGCTGAACAACATTTTGCCCACGATTATATACTGTTGTCGCAAATAAACTTTGCTTCACTTCTTCATATGTTGGATTTCTTTTTCCTGAAACTTCAAACCAACTGTCTATGCTAACAATATCCACCTTTTTTAAATACGGGCGATTGATTTTCTCTTTAAACTTCGCTTCATAAGAAGGATCCCAGCTTGCTGTTAACCACCAGTTCATTTGATACAAAACATTTCCTTTATACTGATTACGAACAAAATCAATTGTATCGCTCCAGTATCCTTCTGCATACTCCATATTCACGAAATTAGAAGCAATCTTTAGTCCATACACATTGTATTTACTTGTAATGGAATTAAAAATATCTTGCAGAATAACCGTCTTCCAATTCCAGAAGAAATCATTAATGTTACTTGGGTTCCATTCTGTCTCTCCAACATTCCCCTGCTGAATATATGGGAACGGTTCCACTATAACTTGAATATTACGCTTTAATAATTCTTGAATTAAAATAATAGCTTGTTGCTTTTGTGCTTGATTAATTACCATGTTAGTAGAAGTCACATTTGAGATATCTACTTGAATCGGTACATTTACTGTATTTAAATTTAAGCGCTCCACATCCGCTAATACTTTCGCTACATTTCCAACTTCCCATACTGTTACGTTTCCTGATTTGATTTTTCCAGATTGAACAGTATTTACATCTGCCTGTACGTTTCCTTGAAAACAAAAAGAAAACAACATAATAAACACTCCTAAAAAACTTATTAAACTCTTATTTTTCTTCACAACTTTCCCCCTATAATTTTTGCCTTTCTTGATTATTTTATACAACGTTTCACATTTATTCCAGAAAAAAATGAAGTACCGTTCAACTATATTCATATAAATCTTCTAAAAATAGTAGGAAAAATAAAAAAGGAACAGATTTCCGCTCCTTTTTATCCTTTTACGATTGAAATTATTGAATCCCTTCTGGTAACTTAATTGAATCAAACTTTTCATATGAATCAATCTTTATACTCACAACTGCATCCAAATTTTCCTTATCTGTACTAGCTTTTTTATCTGAGTTACTTTCACTCACTTTTATAGTTGTTCGCATCTCTTCAAATTTATAATCTTTTGTTATTATATATTCAATGTTAAACGCATCCATATTAAATCCTTCCGTTAATTTTTTCATATCTCCATTAATTTTTTGTAACGTATCTACCGCTTCTTTTCCCTTTAATTCAAGTGTAAGTTTATATGTGTCTCCATCTTTCTTTGCTTTCATTTTCTTAGCCAAAGCTTCCGGTAAATCTAACTCATTAAGTAAATTTTTACTGACCATTACATCATTTACATTAAATTGATTATTAGGTATCGTAACTAACTCTCCTGTATCAGGGTTTTTCACTTGAGCAGCGACCTTTCCATCTACTTCATACGTTACAATATCTGTACCACTTATTTTCATTTCAGCTCTAGAATTCTTCAGTTTCGGCTCCATTTGTATTTTCATTTTAATTTCTTCTGATTGGCCGCTCCCCTTCATTGACATAAGAGATGTCAATGTAAGATATTCCTCTTGTTTTAATCCGTCAGCTGCTTTTTTAAAAATATCTTTCGCTACTAACTCTTTTTCTTTTTTTACAGATACTGTTTTAGGTCCACTTGTTTTTTCACTGCTACAACCAGTTGTTAAACCTACTATTAGCGCCAAACTAGATATTACAACCATTTTCTTCATACTGATTCTCCCCATTTCCCACTTAAAAATATTTTCATCCCATGTATAGTAAATCAACTGAAATAAATATATATACAATAATTATTTAACCTCTAAACGAAACCAGTTATTCAATCCGTATACTAATGTAACTAAAGCTCCTATCATACCAAAAACAACAATATTTATACCAATTGACGAACCAAATAAAACAGCCATCATTGACACCATCAGTAATAGCATAGCAATACTATTTATCTTAATTTCTACTACATCGCCATCCTTTACTTTCTTTTCTTTACTTCCAAAAAAGAATTGTTTTACTTTAATATTCGCTTCATCTAATTCAAAAGGAAGCGTATATTCTTCGTTATTCTCAAGTTTCATTACTACTTCGTTATCTACCTTTACAGCAACTCTTGCTGCTCCTCCCAT
Organism: Bacillus sp. RB3; assembly: GCF_030164735.1. Classification (NCBI taxonomy): domain Bacteria; kingdom Bacillati; phylum Bacillota; class Bacilli; order Caryophanales; family Bacillaceae; genus Bacillus; species Bacillus sp. RB3. The sequence goes on along the minus strand of NZ_JASNGE010000012.1, from coordinate 123,577 downwards.
TACCCCTGTTGCTCTTATTACTTTAATACTCATGCTAAATCTCCTCTCCCCCTATGACTTCTCCATGTCATTCATTTTTGTAATTCTTCTCTTATGAAATCCTTGAATGTAAAACAAAAAATGTATTTGTATGACACCGAAATCTTTTACGCTATACACCCATTTCTCGTTAAACAAAATATTCCAACAGAAATTATAACAAGTTCCTACAATTTTTTTTGTCAAATTTTGTCGCGTTTACAAAAAAAGAGACTCTTACATATAGTAAAAGTCTTTTCTATCATTACCGTGGCTGTAACGTTAACATTTTCCCTTCTATTCCCGCTGTATTCAGTGTAGTCGTATGATAAATCATCTATTTGATCATGATACCAATCCCTTCTAAAAGGATAAAAATCCTCTTCCCCCTAATTCGCTTCTATTATGAAAGAACCTTTTGAAACATTGAAAAACCCCCTTCATTTTCCTACCAATGAAGGGGTTTTTCTTATCGTTCGCTACGCCAACTTTCATTATGCCCAAGATTTGAATCTGTCGCTACTTGCACATCATATAACATTTCACTAAAGAAGCGTTTATCTACTTCTTTTGGTACAATGCGTCTTTCATCATCAATCTCATCGTATTCATATGAACCACGATTCACTGTACCTGCTTTATAAAATTGAATGTCAAATACACATACATCTTCTTCATCTTCATAACCAATCGGTGCTCCGCTAAATGACAATTGCACTCCTAATCCGGTACGAGTATCTTCTTTGTAAAATGTATAATATACACCGCCATCTTGAACAGACCCACGGATCCATCCAAGCTTCGTCATCTTACCGAATAACGAACGACCATTTAGTAAAATACCGCCAAATCTCTCAATAGCACTCTCATCATTCTCTTTTACTACAAACACTGGACGCTCAATTTGTAGGAACGGCTGAACAATTCCCGCACTTTCTAATTGCTCTTTCCATAATTCCTTCTCCGCCTCAGGCAATTCTAACGGATGAACGAAACCAATAACAGTGCCAGATGAAAGTTCATAACTCTTCCCGTCAATTGTACAGAACACGCCACCTTCTGCATAACGGAATGCCTTCAGCAACTTCCCTTCCTTATACTCACCCCAAATGAGTGAAATAGAAAATTGCTTCATAATTGGATTATCCATAAATACAGACTTCCATGCATTATGTGACCAATAACGCTTTAATGAAAGTGCCGTTTCCAATCGTTGTTTTTGCATTGAAAGAGTATTTCGGAGTTCCTTCTTTAAAGAGGCTAATTCTTTTTTAGCCTCTTCAGCCTTTTCTACATCATCTTTTGCATCCGGCTTTGGAAGTGACTTCATACGTTTTCCTTCTTCTGTCTCTAATTCAATTTTTGACTCTGTAGTTAAAATGGCAGTAAAACTTCGATTCCCGAAATCAATTATTTTTTCACCATGTATAGTAAAGCCAAGGTCCGGCACCAATTGATCTTCCAGCTCTTCCTCTGTTATACCACGTGTTTTCGCAGCAAGACTTAGCGCTTCTTTTGCTGCATTACGTACTTGCTTATGTTTATATTTAAATGCTATTGCATGAATAGACATAAGTGCAAGCTTAGATGAAGACAAACCTAAAGCACGAACGGCATCCGCTGCTATCTTTCCTCTCATTTGAAGCACCCATTCATCAATTTGCTTTATAAGTATGTCGACCATTTTGTCGTCACTATACATTCCGTATAACGAAAGAATTCCACGTTTCTTCACATCTGCGTCTTGAGAAATCCATATTTGATATATTGTTTGCACATATTCTTTTAAGTCCTCTTCATTTAAAGCTCTACCAATTACTTCTGCTGTTTCTTTCTTCTCAATAACAGCATCTGAAATATACTGTTGTAAATAGGCTAACGGAATTGCAGCATCAGCAATTTCATCAGAGTCACGTAAACGGATTTGTGGCTCATCCCCAATCAATTGCAGAAGTGAATTTCTTGTTTGTTCAGTTAAAATACGTGCACATAGTTCTTCTATCTTTTCTTCCTCCGTTTGAAATAAAAACGAGAATTTTCCTGCGAAAGATTCATTTTTACTTTCTTGCAAAGCTTCCTGTACAAGTTTCGTATATTTTTCAAGCTTATACTCTATAAGTATTTTCATCACATTTTCACGAACAATTTTCTTTTTATTATGAAGTTCAACTGCTACATCTGCTGCAGCTTCTACATCTTTTGAAAGCAGTTTAACTACAGACTCACGCATTTTTTTAGATGAATCTCCTAAGCTTTTAATTAAAATTGGACGCATTTTAATCATGTTATCCTTTGCTAACTCTTCTAAAATATATGCTTTGGCCACAGCAGAATACTCATCAAATCGTTCAATGATGTACGCTTGTTCTTTTACAATTACACAAACAAGCGCTTCCTTCGCCTTATTTCGCTCTTCACTGTAGCATGCAGCTTCTTCAACTGCATAAGCGATAAGCTTTTCCTTACTTAATCCATACGAAAGCAGATCTTCTAATACTTGTTTCGGTTCTACTCCTCTGACAGAACATTCGTAAAGAAGTTCGTATAAATTAACACTATCTTCATCTCCAAACTGTAGTGTAAGTACAGCTTCCCTCTTCGCTACATCATCTATATCCCAAAGAAGCGCAACCTCTAACACCGGCATACCCCAATACATACTTCTATATTTCGGATTTTTAAGTATTTGCTCCATATCCTCAAGTGACAATTTCCCTAGTAAATAATCACGATATGTATCCCGCACTGTAGACAATTTTATTTGCAAAGCAGCAACAAAAAATTCTTCTCGCATTTTCCCTATATTTAGCTCATATCCTTTTTCAGCTAACGTGCGTGCGATGATGAGATAATTCATTTTACTTACATATTGCAAAGTACGTTGAATAAATTCAGGATCTTCCTCCAACATAAAGCATAGCAATTCATATTCATACGTCTTACAAAAATCCTCACTATTTAAATCATGTTGCCTTAGACGATGCGCAAAAAATCTTTCCTTAGAAATCCAAAACTGTGTACAAAAACTTTGAATTTCTTCATATGTTTCTCTATTTACACTACCAGTTTTTTTGTAGTTTTGAGACTGACCGAGAGTGTGACACATATAACGTGTTGCATAGTTTATAAAACCCCAAACATTTTTCTTCGCCAATATTTCAATATATCGCCTCGCAACATTCGAATATTTATGAACACAAAATAATAGCCGCCAAATATGTTCCGGTAAATTCCCACCTATAAATACTTCACTATCATCTTTACCTTTTAAATACCGTTTAACTGCTTCAACCTTTTCCTTTTCCCCTAGCAGTTTCAATATAAATTCTGTATGTTCTTCTAACCTCTCATTCAATAAAGAACTATATGTACGAAACTTTTCATAATCTACATCAAACATTACAAGAAGTAATGTTACTTGCTGGTTAGTTGGTAAAGTATGTAATTGTCCCTCTATATAGTTCGGATTCTCTCTTGTTAACTCTCTAAGAAAAACATCTGCTTCATTCACATAACTTGAAATACTGGATAAATATTTACATGCGATTGCTACAAGTTTGTCCAAAGGAAGTGCACTTTTTTCTAAATAAATCTTCATTTTAGAAAAACTGACATGCGCAAAACGGACTACAAGAACATTTAATAATTGCTCCTCGAGTATATGGTAAAATAATCGAAAAAAATCCGGATCTTGTTTATGCACTTTCCTAAAATCGTTTATAAATCGCTCCGCAAAATCGCTTCTTTTTTGATCACGAATTGTCGTTAGTTGAATATCTTTTAAAATCTCTTCTTCTTTTGTCTGTAAATATCGTTGTGATAATTGTTTCTGTTCTTCTGTCATATTAATATATTGAAACAACTCAGATGTACTAGTAGTCAAACTTTGTACCCCCCGCATCTTTTTATCTATTATAAAAATATCCTTATTTAATGGTAGTATAGCATAAATCTCACAAAAACGAACATACATTCTATGTTAAGTTAATGTAAATTAAAATACACTACTCAAAATACATTTCCTTCTCTCTAAACTTCCCATTACGCACTTCTCCCCACTAAAATCCTTTAATTTTTCACTACACCAATTCCTCAAAATCCCCCTCACATAAGCTAACGTTTTCTTATTATTTTCAAACGCAATTTTAAGTACCTCTAACACTTTCTCTCCAGAAAGTCTTTGTATCCAATTCTTCAATTCCTTCACAATATATGGGGATAAACTACTAATATTTTGTTCATAAAACTTATAAACTTCACTATTTGGAACGTCCTCTTCTATGGTTTCCACCTCTATCTCTTCCGCTTCTTCTTTCTCTTCAATAACTACTTGTGAACTACTATTATCCTCTTCTTTTGGCATACCAAAATGCTGCAATAATAATAGAATCTTGTATTCTTCTTCAAGGCATTTACGTAAAAATATATGTATGAACTCATTACTTTTTATAGTCTTTAACTCACGTAATACGCACTTCTCCACATTCGTATTTGAAATAGGGTTATAGTGTAACCAATTTATTATGAATACCTCTTTCGTTTCCGTATCATATAAAATCTTTCCATACTCAACAAACCTGTTTAGCAACTTCTCAACAGTCTCCATACTATAACCTGTTTCAAGCTCTGCCACACGCTTCGGTAATATGTAAATACCACATTGCTTCGTTTTCGTACCAGTTAACAAATATATGTAAAAATAACGCTCCTCTGGCGTTAAATCTAATATGAATTCATCTTGCCAAAAGTTCACCTGCACATTACGGTATACCGCCATATGTTTCCCTCCACTCTTTGCTAGTAAATAGGAAAATTTTAATCCTTCATTATAAAGATAGGCATACGGGAATGGTTTTGGCATTCGAATTACAATTTTTTTACTACTACAACGCCGGTTTCATTTTTTCGCGCTTGTTTTGTTCTTGTTTTTGTTTTTTCTTAGTGATTTATTACTTGGTAGGGGCTTATAAGGGGCTTGGAAGGGCATTCTACATTACAATCTATGAAATACAATTTGTTCTTCCTACTAAATAGGAGCTATTCCAAATTATTATTTTGGATAGCTCCTTTCAAATTCTTCTTATTTTTCACTTCTACCAATGTCAGCTTCTACATACCATTTATTCTGCTATTTGCGGGCAGTAAAACTCTCATTTCAAAATTCGGTGAATAAACTGCTCGATTGCAGTGCGAGTGGCCCTCACTGATTAAAGTTTCCTTTTATTTTTGCATTGAATCTAACATCTTCACAATAAAGGCAGCTGCCTGACCACGAGTTGCTGTACCTCGGGGATCAAACTCATTATTTCCAATACCATTAACTACCTTTAGACTGTATAATCGTTGAACTGATTCTTTATATGTTATTAAATGCTTATCTGTAAATGGTAATGCTGCTAACTCACCTGTAATTCCTTTATATCGTAATGCTTTGTCAATCATAATAGATACTTCTTCACGAGTAATTGGTGAGTTAGGATCAAAAATCCCTTCACCACGACCATTAATAATTCCTGCACTTGCACAACGTTTAATACCGTCATGAAGTGATGGATGTGCCTCATTAATATCTACAAATGACTTATTTCCCTCTGGTAGTTTAAGAGCATTCGAGATTAATTTCGCAAACTCCGCTCTCGTTACATTTCGATATGGCGCAAATACACCATTACCTTCGCCTTGCATAATACCTAGACTGTTTAATTTACGAATATGCTCTTCAAACCAGCCACCTGTAATATCATCTTTTGGTTTTTGTACTTCTTCCTTAGGCTTTTGTACTTCTTCCTTTGGTACATTGTAGTTAATTTTAATCCAGCTTGGGTCATAGAAAATCCATTCTCCATTACCTACTTTATACCAACCATTTTTAACCGCTAATACTTTGTAACGATCTCCGGTTGAAGCTTTACGTACAACACGATGTTCAATACCCGCATCACTACGTACATTGATGCCACTACCATTTACCACTAGTTCCATGCTAGGTTCAGCCGGATTATTTTCATTTGGATTAAATGAGTCATTTTTATCTTGTAAAGGCGTATCAATCTGCGCATTTATATTTGCATACCACTGAATTCCTTGTACGAAACCAGCCCAATTACCACGTGAAATTAAAATGTCAGGACATTTTTTCCCGCTCCATTGTTGATGCTTGTAAATATGATCTGCACCAATTCCTTCTTTGTTCATTAAATAACCTGCAAGTCGTTTTGCATTTTCTAAAGCTTTATTGTAATCACCATCTTGGTTAACCGCGATCTCGATACCGATAGACTCCCTGTTTCCTGATCCATCTCCATCTCCTGCATGCCAACCATTTTCGTTTGTTGGTAAGTGTTGATAAATTTGTTTATCGTCTACAGTAAAATGCCATGAAGCTGTTCGGAAAGTGCCTTCAGTTGCTTGCTTGTATAAATATTTCGCATGATTTTCAGCATTAGCACCAGCGGCTGTATTTGCGGTCTCATGAATTGTAATGTAACGTGCTTTCATCGGATTTGCAGGACGAATATCAGGATTTCCTGCTGGAACAATCCACTCCACAAATGGAACTCCTGCAAGTGTTCCATATTTCTTCGTACTCTGTGCACTATATTGAATACCTCTTGGCTTTGCAACAGGTTTCATTTGACGATCAGATCCATCATTTCGACCATCTACAGATTCAAATGCCTTTTCAATGTTTGAAATAGCTTCCTTTTCTGCTACTTGTCCCTTCTTAGCATTTTGCATTTTGTTTAATTCTTCTGTTTCATCATGTTTATGCTTATATTCTTCTAAAAGCATTTTTTCATTTTCAGATACTTCTGCTTCGTTAATTTGTACATGATTAGGAACTTCCAACTTGAAATTAGAATAATTTAATCCGCTCGTTCCGTGTTCTCCTTGGGCAATATTAAGTTGATCAGTTTGAGAGTTGTTTATCTCTTCTGCTGATGCTGATAAAGGTACGCTCCCTAAAATCACTAGACTTGTTGATAGTGCGATTACTTGTTGTTTGATTGTCTTATTCATTATTATAATAAATACATACACACTCCCACCGTGTATGTATCTCAACCTCCCTTTATTGTCACATTAATTTTTAAAAATATAAATCTACTATGTACTTCTATTATATTTTCTTTTTATTTATATATTTTAATTATTTTATCTTATACCCATTAAGAAAATATTTATATGTCATCCCTACAGATGAATTTCATCTAACATACTTTTTATAAAATTCGTCAACAAACATTATTTTACAACTAATTACAAATACCGTCAAAATAATCAATTTAAACTTAGACAAATAACTGGCATACAATTTCATAATAAGAGATCCTATACTATCGAAATACATCTATTACAAATTCCCTTTAACGTTTTCAACAATCTCATTTATCGTATTCCGATCAAACTTATCACTAATTTCATATGACTCACGATCTCCTACGAATTGCACGCCTACGATATCATTGCGATCCTTACCGTATTGCACTTCAATAATAGATCCTCGCTCTATTTGTTCCCAAATGAGACCTGCTTCATCTTTATTATCTAAAATAATGCAGTCTTCAATATTTTCATCAATCCCAATTAACTTATTATCATCCATATATCCAATCTCGTATTGTTGCCGTTCTTTCGCTTTGCCACTTACTAATATACCTTTGCTACCATATGAGTAATCCATATAGTCCTTTTTCTCCGTTTGTACCGCTTTCGGCTTTTGTGCTTCAGTTTTTTCAGCAGCCCCACAACCTGTAATAAGACTGATTGGGATAACCACTATTAATACTAATCTAGTAAATTTCTTTATCATTTGTAACCAACCTCATATATTTAATGCAAAACTCCATTTATTACTCTATTAAAGAATAACATGATACTAAGTAAACAGAACGAAAGATAACATATTATTTACATACTCGCACTTTAATGAAGGACTAGGCCATTTAAACCTAGTCCTTCATAACTTTAACTTTGCTTCACATACTTAATTGTATTAAATGACGTCTCATTAAATAATCGCAAGTTTTCCCCATCATAATCTTGAACTTTATATGCTATTTTCTTTTTTTGAATTGTATCTTCTACACCGTCTACTAAACGTTTATTGAGATGTAAATAGATTGTAAAAGCTTCCTTATCATATTCCCAAGTTCCTTCAATATAATTCTTTTTATTTGGATACTCACCTTTACCATACGTTTCAAATGTCTTATCACCTTTTAAAATGAGTGACATATTGAAACCGTCTGTTCCTTGGAATCCCCAATTACCGATTAATTCCGTACCATCCTTCACATTCTTCATAACGTTATCTGTATTAATTCCAGCTTTCTTATCTAACTCTTTCAAATCTTTCATTGATACTGTACCGTCACCGATTTTAATATCCCCTTCAAGATCTTTGAATGCCTTAAGCCAGTAAATATCTCCTTCTTTCACTAGCTTTTCAGATTTCTCTATTAACTCTTTATCAGTCTTATCACCTTTTTCTCTTTTTTCTTTTCTGGTGAATACTTCATTTATTAAAGAAAAAGACTCTCTAAAATAACTAGTTGCTTTTTCAAAATCTTTTTGTTGGTTTACATACTCTGTAGGGGGATCTATTGACTCAAATTTATCTAACACTTTATTTAATTCTTTCACACTATCTACTATATCTGATTTCTTTTTCTTACCGTCAAAAACCTCTCTTGTAATATTGTTATGCTCCGCAAACAACTTATCAAACTCTACTCCTAATTTATACACTTTATTAGGATAGTCTTCCTTTGAAACTTTTTCTTTCTTACTATTAGACTTCGATTCTTTTACTTTAGACTCTTCCGTTTTCTCCTGTTTAGAAGTGTTCGTTTTCTCAGAAACTCCACAACCAAATAACAACATGACCGGAACTGCTACCCCTAGTAGTTTCTTTGCATTCATGACTGATTTCTCCTTCTACTTGAATAGATTACTCTTGCTATACCCATCCTCTTTTTTTATCTTGTAATTAAAGTTACAATCGCAATAACTCCTAGAATCGGTCCCCAATATTCCATTTTTATAAAAAATAATGAGTGCTTTTTGTTAAACATAACTTTTTCACCAGTTTCGGCATCTATATAAACTTTCCCATCTGGCTTATTAATATATTTACCTAAATACCAAGACATAACCCCTGATATAATAAACATTACCGCCATTGGCCAACTATGGTCTTGAAAATATGTAGCGTCCCCCGTTATAGATCCAAAGATAGCCTTACCCAAAAGAGTATTAATAATTACAATAATTGCGACTAAAAAACCCCAACCAGACCAAATAATCATCTATTTCTCCTCCTAAAGCGTACAACTTTGTACTTTATGTTAATTTGAACTGCAAACGAAAATGTTTAAAAAACCGAATATTCAGACGTTAATAATTATATTTAGCTTACATTCGATTCTAACTTTAATGTCCTAAATGCAAATGAACCAGATATAATTTGTAAAATTGTCGGAATAAGTAAAAAGAATAATGACATAAATAACATAACTATAGGAATCACAATCATACAAACTCCATAAACTTTATTATTAACCTTGTTTACTAAACACGATAAAATGAACAATCCTATTTGAACCGTTAAAATAATAGAGTAATAAGCTAAAAGTTCGTAATCAACACCTTCCATAATATTAAACGCTACAACTATTAATATTATGGAAATAATAATTCCCAAAATGCCACCAATTAAACCTAATACGAATTCAGGTGTTCTTTTCAATTCAATCCCCCTTTTATGAACCACTAACAACTTGTATATTTTTCCCATTCACCATCATACCAAATATTCACTGGAAAAACTATACATACTTTTCATTCTTACTTACCTTACAGTGACCTTCTTACCATTATAGATAGCTTGTAGCAGTCACAAAATCAAAACCTTCAAAATTACTAACCGGTTTCGATACTTTTAGAAAGTAGACATACCCCTTGAATACAATTAGTATTAACACATGAAATACGAAAGGCTTAAAAAGGCTTTCACATGAAGAAAGGAAGTTGCACAACTATGGATTTTAAAACAGTTATGCAAGAACTTGAATCTCTAGGTAAGGAACGAACGAAAAAAATATACATATCTAACGGTGCGCATGAGCCAGTATTCGGAGTAGCTACAGGTGCTATGAAACCAATCGCTAAAAAAATAAAATTAAATCAAGAGTTAGCTGAAGAGCTTTATGCCACAGGTAACTACGATGCTATGTACTTTGCAGGTATTATTGCCGATCCAAAAGCTATGAGTAAGTCTGATTTTGATCGCTGGATAGACGGGGCATATTTTTATATGCTATCTGATTATGTAGTGGCAGTAACTTTATCGGAGTCAAATATTGCACAAGATGTTGCTGATAAATGGATTGCAAGTGGGGACGAGCTTAAAATGTCTGCAGGCTGGAGTTGCTACTGTTGGCTTTTAGGAAATCGCAAAGACAATGAATTTTCCGAAAGTAAAATTTCCGATATGCTTGAAATGGTGAAAGATACAATTCATCATTCTCCAGAACGAACAAAATCCGCTATGAATAATTTCCTAAACACCGTGGCAATATCATATGTACCACTACATGAAAAAGCAGTCGAGATTGCAAAAGAAGTTGGTATAGTTGAAGTCAAACGTGATAATAAAAAAAGCAGTTTGCTAAATGCTACAGAGAGTATTCAGAAAGAACTTGATAGAGGAAGACTTGGTTTTAAGCGTAAGTATGTAAGATGTTAAAAGTATGAAGGTGTCAATCTAGGAGAGATTGACACCTTTTTAGTGGACATTACTAGACTAACGGAGCTGCAAGTTAAAGGGAACCAATCATTCATCTCCCACTATACATCTCAAACTTCTTCTTTCAATTTATATACCCTATCTCTTTTCTCATCATCTTTGATAAAAATAAGTTTTCCTTCTGTAACAAAACCTTCTAATAGTAAACATACTTGTCCATATGCTTTAGGCTTATTCGTAGTGAATCTTTCATCGGGTATTTTACCAGATCGTATTAATCGTTCACATAGCTCAAGCGCACTTATTTCTTCAGAATCAATTAATTCTAAAATATCTTTTTGTAATGGTGATAAAGGGGCTGGTACCTTACATACCTCAGCTACCTCCACCTTTTCTTTTTCTTCTTCAAATAAATCTTCAAATGAAATTTGATTCATTACATCTGTTCCTTTCTAACGATTGATTTGTATAATATGAACTGAATCCTATAGCGTATTTATTATTATGTATTGCTTACCTTTTTTCATAAATCTCAAACTCATGTACATCGTTTCATATAGTATGTTTTGATTATACCAAATATATGTTCTGTTTTCTATTGTAGAATTTTCATAACAGAAATGAAAGTAATAGTGAACATTTTTCTTCTCTTTAGTTGTATAAAAAATCACGTAAAAAGTTTACATAATAAAATTATAGTGCTCTGTTAAATTTCTACGCTAAAACGCAAAAAAACACTCGTTGCCTTTAATCGACAATCGAGTACTTTAAGTTCATCTATTTTTAAGTAGCATAAATTGGTAAGTTTTGTAGTAACAGTATGACACCTTTTACATGTCATGACAACTACTACGTTAAAACTTACGAGTTTGTACGAGTTCGTTAATTTAATATACATTCCATGCGTTTATATTCATCACACAGTAAAATGTCATCTCGCCTAAGCTCGTACTTCGTTTTCTATTCTATCATTGCACACAGTACTCCATGATGGTACAACCATCATGGAGTATCAATTTTCAAACACCCTATTATTTTTTCTATCCACTTCACATAAACTTTATTTTTTTAATCATGTAATTTATTTAAAAAATCAGTAAATGTATCTGCAATGTAAAATACATTCTCTCTTGCACGTTCTTCCACTTGTTCTTCTGTTAATCCTTCTTCTCGTAGCAACATTTCTTTTTCACCAGCATTTTCATGTTCCCAAAATACCACAACAGGGTTATTTTTGTCATTTTTATAGTCAAAACATATTAAATTTCCCGCTGGGTCAAAAGCAAAAGGAACTAATTCTGCTGGTAGTGTATCCTTGTAATCATCAAATACTTCCATAATATTTTCATCATCTTCCATATCGTAACTTAATAACGTTCCAAAAACCTTTCTTTTCCCTTCAACTTCAAACACCTCTGGACTAACATGCGCTCCATTATTATTCATCACACATTCTATATAATCTAAAGGAAAATTAATGTTCAATTCCTGTTCAACATTCTTTACATCTTCTCGTATAATAGGTTCATCTGGTGATCTCCATTGTACCTTACTCATCTGATTCCATCCCCCCATAATGCATTTCCACCTAAATGGTTAACTTTATGCGTTTTAGACACTACTAACTGCATTTTACCAGGTACTTGATGATCCATGTCTATCTAATAAAAAAGCACTCGTTGCCTTTAGTCGGCAATCAAGCACTCTAAATTCAAATAATATTTTCTAAGAGTTTAATTTATTGATTATATAAGACACACACGGAACCAATAGCAATTTTTCAACAATATTATTTTGAATTAATAATTGTATTAAACGGTTCTTAATTCAAATACCCTCTATTTTAAGCCCTAAAATCAGTTAATCAGTACTAGATATTTTCAATATATCCCCTAATTCGCCTAACAGTTCTATGTTTTTTAAAGCCAACTCAACAGGTATGTCTTTCATTAACACGAATGGTAATTGTTTTGATCCTTTTAATAAGTCAAACAATCCCTTTTTGATGATAAATACCTCTTGTATTTTCTTTAAATCCATAGCCCCTCCTACTGGTGGACTTACCAATATAAGATTACACAGTTTTTCCTTAAACACTTCCTGTTCTTCGTCCACACAGTCAATATCTATCGCTCCGTCATTTATCCACTGTATTAAATTCTCACTTACTGTGGTTGCATAATTCGGATCCATAATCCCCGAATCAACTTGTACTAACTCTGTTGCGTTTTCATTTGCAGTCATTAACAGTATTTTGCCTCCACCATTACTTCCTACAGCAACATAACCCTTTGCATATTCATGGACTTCATATGTTTTATTCATTTCATCTATTATATCCACTCCAAATATAACGACTCCATTATCGGACACAAAACCATTTGTATGCTTTAGTAATTGTTTATAAGCATTAGGGAGTATTAATCCCATTTCCTCTTCAATTTTTTTAATTTCATTTTCATCAACTGGAGAATATAATTCATAAGTCGACAATTTTTGAACATTTATCATTTAAATCCTCCTAATCCATCAAAATATCTATATGCTTCTCGCATTACTTTTTTTGCTACTTTTAAATCTACACCCACTTCAATCATTTCTTTATAGCTAATATTAAATTCGTATATTATATCCGTACTAAAACCTTCATTCCTTCTTCTAGCTCTTTGAAGAGCGGATATTATAGCATGTGGTTCACCAGAGGTAGATTTGAGTAATATTGATGGTGCTTGTCGACTGCTATAATTATTACCGCTTGTTTTAGCCCATATCTTAGCCCATTCATCTTGTATTGCATGATGCGCTTGTACCAATCCATCATTTTTGGTATTCCGAAAACCTAGAGCACGATTCTTATTTGGACTCATTTTTTTATACAAGTCAACATCTTCAACAATATAACCTCCATTTTTAAGTTGACTCCTAGTGGACCTTTGCGGAAATGCAATACCAGCCCTTTCATTAATATTAGCATGGAGCTGTTCAGAAGTTAATTCGCCATATTTCCCTCTCAAATATTCTAATCTGGATTCTCCCGTACCCTTAACCCCACCACTCTCCAAATTCGAGATCCTACTCTGAATACTCGCCTTTGAGGCATCATGGGCTTCTTGGAATTTCCCGCCATAGTTCGTTCCAGTTCTAGCGACACTTCCATGTAGTAGCATTTCTACACCTTTAACGAATGGGGTTACGGAGTCCATACCTTTTGCTAATGTATTTTCAATTATATAATACTAGTAATTTCTGTTAGCTTTAATTCATAAAAATAACTTTTATAAATTTATGGTATACATTTCAATTAAAAAAGCACTTGTTGCCCCAAATAGACAATCAAGTGCTTTAAGTTTCATATGTTTTTAAGTAGCATAAATTTGTAAGATTTATAAGATCTGTAAGTTTTGTATTAACAGTACGACACCTTTTACATGCCATGACAACTACTAAGTTAAAATTGACGAGTTTGTACGGGTTCTTAGTTTAATATACTTTCCATGTGATTATATTCATCACCCAGTAAAATGTCATCTCACCTAAGCTCGTACTTCGTTTTTTCGACGTACAATGAATTAGAGAATCTATTCAAAGTTGTATAAACTCTACCTACTAAATTAGGATTTTTTTGTTTATATAAAAACTTTGCAACAGAACCTTTAAACTAAACTTCAAATCCAATTACTATCCATTCATCAACAATGTCCCAAAAATTCATATTATATCTAGGCTCTTTATTCGTCCACCATAAAGTCGCATTATCATTATTAGAATTCTTATAATCTACTGCAACATAACCACCCATACCACTTTTAAAGAAACCAAAAGTAGTTTGTAAATCAATTTGTAAAGGTTCTTCTAACTCCTCAATAATACCCCATTCATCATCATCAAAAAAAGTTACATTTTCTAAAGGAACTAAACCCATAGATTGACTCGCATAAAAATAGAAACCATTATGAACAGTTCGATAAAAATTTCGTATTGTTGAAGGAATCTTATCCCAAGATTTTTCTAATTCTTCATTATTAAACTCATCTTTGGGATTTCCCCCTTCATAATATAGAATTTCCCCATTATCTGTTTTAATAGTGTATAAAATTGAATATCTACCATTTGTGTTCATAAGCTCTACTTCTTCAAGGTGCCTAGACAAATAAGAAATAGTGTTTCTTAATTCCACTCCTACTTGCTCTTTCCATATCGATAAAATACTCTCAACTCTCTTGTCTACGTTTTCTTCTTGAAACAATTCATACCATGAATTTGGTATTTTCCCACTATCAAGTTTATTAATCTCATGGCATGATATAAGTTGTGCATTTCTTTTATATTTTCTTAAAAAACCAAGTTTTTGTTCCATAATTCTAACTCCTTTATTTATCTATATCCTTTTTATTTCCTTCAACAAAATCATCAATTTGTTTTTGTAATTTCATTTCTAATTCTTTTTCCTTCTTTATCATTTCTTCTCTAAACTTAGGATCAACTTCAATTTTTTCTTTCTTATAAATTGTCCAATCAGAATAAGATTTAGACCCCTTAGATTTATTGGCTGCTTCACTTAATCCTAGAAAATTCTCTTCATTGTTTAAAACCTTAAGTTGTTGTTCTTTCGTTAATTTATCGAAATTTTCCATCTTTGCTATATTTTTCATTGATACGATATGATCAGCTTGAAGTCTATCTGTAATATACTTACCAGGTAAAGCAGGGTCAGGCGTTCCTATTTTATCCTCAATGCCCTCATTAACTTTTTCCCGTAGCTTTGCAGTAGGCGTTCCATCTCTTAATTCATCATATAATTCCTTTGAGATTCTTCTTTCCCCGTATCGAGGCGGTGTTCCAATATCACCCGTACCCTTAACCCCACCACTCTCCAAATTCGAGATCCTACTCTGAATACTCGCCTTTGAGGCATCATGGGCTTCTTGGAATTTTCCGCTATAGTTCGTTCCAGATCTAACGACACTTCCATCTGGCATGATTTCTACACCTTTAGCGAATGGGGTTACGGAGTCCACACCTTTTGCCACTAGACCTTTAATGAAGTAGTCCGCATCATTAATCTTATCTACGGTTTTCCAGCCTTGTATTTTTAAATTTTTTAATAGATTATTTTCCTTAAGCGATTGTACCACATTTTTACCCAAATTTGGATTAAAACCAGGCATTCCTTCTTTGAATTTTAATAATTTTGCTAAATCAGCTAATTCACTCGTGCCTTTGAATGCTTTTACTCCTTTTCCTAATAGCCCTACAGCTGGGATTGCATCTAATCCGCCAAAAATGATGTTTCCTGTTCGTTCTTCTTGGCTCAATTTCCGGTGTGTTCCCCAGTCTTCTCCGTCGATACCGCTTTTTATTTGTACAGCGCCGTATACAACTGCCGCAGCGGTTCCGAGTGGTGGACAAAGGATTGTTGTGATGATGATTCCTACGCCTATTCCTATGTCTCGCACCATTTCTAGTTTTTTCTGTTCATCTTCTATCGATTTGTATTCAAATCCTCGTGTGGATGGGACTACTTTCTTATATTCTTCATAATTTAGTTTTGCATCTGGATTTTGTTTTTTTAGTTCTTTGTATTCCCCTCTCAGTACGTTATCAAATGCAGGTGAATCTCTAAAAATATCTTCTACTGTTATTTTATCTTTCTTCTTCTGTATTGTTTGTGGTACACTTCCGTAGCCTGCAT
This sequence comes from Bacillus sp. RB3, assembly GCF_030164735.1. Taxonomy (NCBI): domain Bacteria; kingdom Bacillati; phylum Bacillota; class Bacilli; order Caryophanales; family Bacillaceae; genus Bacillus; species Bacillus sp. RB3. The sequence goes on along the minus strand of NZ_JASNGE010000012.1, from coordinate 107,117 downwards.
GCGCACCTGGTAATACTGTCGTTGTTGTAGAGCCAATTCGGTTATTTGTTTCAAAACTGAGAATAGATGTATCTCTCATTTTTTGAGCAAATTTATCCATTTCTACTAAAAAAGGTTTATCTATATGTTCAGAGACTAATCGCCCTGCTTCTCCGCAATATTTTTGTAATGTCGTATAACTATCAAGTAATTCCCCGATTTTTTGCGATTGATCTTTAGGATTAAAATGGATACTACCATCCGAGTCTAAATCTCGTATTCTTCCATCAATTCTTTTTAATGATTCATTTGCTTCCCGTAATTTTATGAGTGCATCTTTTGTAATTCGATTCATACCATCCCCCATGTTTTGCCATGGTTCAGGTCTATATTTCACATCCATCTCGTTTTCATCCCCCCAGCCGTATGGTGATTTCTACAACTTACTTAATATTTCACGTAATTGTTCGTCCTTTTCAAGCATTTCTACACATACATTTCCTACAACTGTCGCTGACCTAGAATAGTGTTCAGCCAATTCTAGTGTTTTGTGTAATATATCAGGATATTTTTCAATTACTCTCATCGCTTCACCTTTTTGATAAAAATCACAGCTTAATAAACTCTCAATATTCGTTCCAATGACGTCTACATGGATTTTATATATATTTTCTAACTTCATTACTATATCAAGTAGTTCTTGAAAATTAACTAATACTTCTTCTCCACCACCAGAACCACTATCTCCCATTGATACTTGCATTATTGAATACCTCCTAACGAGAATTGTCTCGGGTCAATTAACTTTTTATATGGCATTTTTAACACGTCATACAATTTCTTATTAATCGCATAGAGGCTCACCCAGTCATATCGATTACGATCTACATCGATTTGAACGAAATCTTCTCCTTCAGTAAAATATAAGAAACATTCCCATTTTCCTCCTCTATTACTTCGAGGCCTCGTATACGTTTCTATCGCTATAACGTCTTTATTTGATAAATCTTTTTCTTCAAATGTTTTTTGTTCTGCCTCTGTCATTCTCTTTGAGAAAAATGTATCTTCTATTTCCCTCGGTTCTCTCAATAAGAAAGGAATGCGTGTTAATAATGAAAAATATACGTCCGGCTTTGGTATGTAGTGGATCTCGTATTTTTTATTTGGTTCTATTTCTGTTAATACAGCCACTCGGTCTTTATCCTCTTTTAAAAAGCCAATTAATACATTATTCATTCTCGTGTATTCATGACAATTTTCATATTCCTTTAATAGTTCAATTATTTGAAAAGCTGCAGGGGTAATTCCATTTTCACTTGTAAGTAGGCCTTTTTCTTTTAAACTCGTAGTTGCTTTCGTGACACATTCTGCATCAAGTAAAATAATTGCGTCACGGTTTGGCAATCCAAATATATCGGTAACCCCAGCTGCACCTGCGAGAACATATAATTCAGCAGGTGCAAAACTCATTTCTTTCCCCATTCTTTTATCCCTCGTTTCTCCATCACAGTTGTTTTATCGCCCTTACTTCCGATTTATCTCCGTACGTTTGAATGCTTTTATCTAACTCTTTCAAAGCTTTCGTATGTCCTTCAAATGCCTCTACCATTTCTGAATTATATTGAATGATCAAATCAAGATAACTTAAAAATGCATCTCTCGTTTTTCCATTCCATTTCGCACCTGTGACATATGCTTTTAAGTCTTTCGCTTGGTTTAAAGAATCCTTCATACCATTTTCAATGTTTTGTGCGTAAGAAATGGCACTTGCAGTGTTACTTCCTATAATTTCAACCTCTTTACCACTCATGTTGGTTCCCTCCATTCTTTGTATGCTTAATGGATAAGTTTTTCAAATTCCTTTTTCTTTTCTTCAAAAGCCTTGGTCGCTGCAGCGTATGCTGACGCTTTCTCTGATTCTGCTTTCGCTTTATATTCCAAATACTTTGCATAAGCTGTACTTTTTGCAGATCCAACATCGCTTAATGCACTTTTAAAATAGGATACTAATGTATGTAATTCTTCATCCTTTTCATGACGTTTTTGTTCAAATTCAACTGCCGGAATTTTATTAGCTTCTAAGCCATTACTTTTACTCTCATACTCTCTCTTCGCTGATTCAGCCTCTTGAATGAATTGCTTTAACTCTCTTTCTTTATCTTTTAAATAATCATGTAAATCATCATACCGATCTCGTTTCCTCGCACTTTCTGTAAAACCAGACGCATTTAAAAAAGCATTGTACAATTCATCTAACATCTTTCTCCCCCTTTAGCACAATAACTATGTAGTTAAATTCGTATATTTAAACATGAATATTCATTACATTAAGAATTAACAAATAATTATTTTTACATATTGCTATTTTATCAAAGGGATTTTAACATTTCCATATTTTATGAATGGCTTTCGCATTTTTCTTCAATAAAGTGAAACTTTAATCAATATGACTATGTATTTATTACTACCTTTTATCCAATTCATTCGTATTAAATCCTTGCTTGAGAGTAAGACCAGTTCTTTCTTATTTCATCAACAACTATTTCTGGATAATCCCAATGAAGCGTACGAGTAGGCTCCCTGATTCGTTATACTATTTCTTGGGCTGTTTTGTTTCTATATTCATTCCAATATTTTGGCTCAGTCGCTCTTAAAAGAACAATAGAAAAAGGATCTGATATGAATATCAGATCCTTAACTTTTATTTCTTAATACATACATCTTTTTACACGATAACTGGTTCGTACGTGCTCAAATTATCATACTCAGTTTTTACAATACTAGGTGGAAGGTTAACACATCCTTAGATTCACCTTTTCTTGTAGCAGTGCATAATATTTAATAAAATTAAAGCATATTTTTACTTACCAGACTTAATTTTTTCGTTATATTCTTCTAAAGTTAACCCTTTTTCTTTTAGATAAACGGCAACTTCTTTTCCTACATAACGATAGTGCCATGGCTCATACTTAATGCCAGTAATATTCTCTTTCTCTTTTGGATAGCGGAGAGTAAATCCATATTCTGCAGCATTCTTATCTAACCATTTGAATGCATCAGTAGTTTCAAATTTTGCATTTAAATCTTCTACAGTATTCTGCCATTCAACTGAAATAATGTCTAACGCTAATCCAGTATGATGTTCACTTGCACCAGGATACTGAAGATATTCCAATGCCTTAGCACTAGCCTCTTTATCCGACAAGCCTTGAGATTTATAGCTTTTAACTGAAGCATCATAATAAGTTTGTTGTAATTTTATAGCTCGATAACCTGATCTTAAATAAAGATTGATTCCCTCTTTTTTTGCAGCTGCTACCATATCCTGATAGGAAGTTGCAATTCTACTATCTATTTTCATATTTGGCTTCGCATTTTGGGTGATACTTGTTAATTCAATTCCTAGTTCCTTTGATAACATATGCTCTCTATTTACAAGGATAATTCTCCAATCATTAACATCAGAGATAGGTAAAACATCTTTTTTCTTCGCATGTATTTCATTTTTATTTTTATCGTTATTATTAGTAGTTGCCTGAGATGTTTGCTTTCCACTACAAGCAGCAAGACTCCATCCCATTGCTAATACCAATGCTAAAATTATAAATTTTTTAATTGTATCTCATTCCCTTTTTGTTTATTAGTCTTTATACCAATTTCCCAACACGTCTCTAGGAATCTCCTTGAAATCCTTCAAAGAAACGGGGCCGACAAATTTTTTAATTCCATGTTTTTTAGAATTTTCATCCGAATAATCTTTTAAAAATTGAATTTTAAATTGTTTCTTACCATCAGCATAGTCGGTTACTGTCGGTACGATTGCCGCTTGTCGTATACCAAAAGTTTTATCTTCATACTTAACAAATTGTACATAAGATAATCCTCCAACTAATGTTTCTAATTTTTCTTGCGCAGAAATAAGATTTCCAAGAGAATAATAGATTAGCGTTTCATGTCCATCTTTATTTTGTTTCCACTCAATTGGTTGAATTACATGTGGATGATTTCCAATTACTACATCTACACCTAAATCTGTTAAATATTGAGCAACTTCTTTTTGTTGCTTTGAAGGTGTTGAGGTATATTCTACTCCCCAATGCACCATAACAATCACCATATCAGAGCTACTCTTTGCCTTTTCCACATCATTTTGTATCGCTTTTTTATCAATTAAATTTAAAGCCCAAGACTTATCAGCTGGAATTTTAATTCCATTCGTACCATATGTATAATTTAGTAACGCAAAACGAATACCATTTTTTGTAATCGTTTTTATTTCATTACGCTCGTTTTGACTCTCATTAATACCTAACGGGATAACATCCGGATATTTCTTCCAGTATTCTCTTGTATTCGCAACACCTTTAATACCCATATCCATAGCGTGATTTGTCGCTTGAGTCACTATATTGAATCCAGTGTCCACTAAAGATTGGCCTACTTCTTCAGGTGTATTGAAAGTCGGATATCCCTGTACTTTCAAATTATTTCCGGCAATCGGAGTCTCCTGGTTCACTATAGCAAGATCACTTGATTTAACAGCTTTTTTGATATTTTCATAAATATAATTATAATCATATGAACCGTCTTTTTGTTTGCCATCTTTAATTACTGCATCATGATATAAATTATCACCCGTTGCTATTAAATTCACAACCGATTGTACTTTTTTATCTTCCGTAAAATTAGGAGACTGTTGGATAGGACTTTTCTCTACCCAATTTGGTGCTTTTAATGATGTATCTATATTGGATTCAGCCGGTGGTAATGAAGCTTTAGATGTCTTAACATCTGTATTACCACAAGCGGTTAAAAGCACTAAAAAAATAAGACATACTAAAAAAAACTTTTTACTTCTCTGTAAAGTATCTAACATGTGATCCTCTTTTCTGTTTTATTCCTTATAACCAGTTCTAAAAAATCATTCTTTAAAACAACGTATTTTGGTTTTACCCTTAATTATGGAAGGACACTCTGTTACACCTGCTTCGGAATATACTAATAATTGTTTTCCGCTTTCTAGCAATCTATCGATTCCATCAGAAGTGATAGATTACTAGAAAAAGATGATCCACCAGGATATCGACTAGTTTGATATCCCTGTTCCAATTGCAGTAACTCGTTTAATATTTAAACAAGATAGGAGAATCGTTCATATAGCTTCTTCTCTCGCTTTATGTTTAAGGTGCCTCCAAAAAAAGGGATCGTTGCTGTACCCCTTTACATAGTGCGAAATTTTTGTAACTAATTTCTTTCATTCAAGCGACAAACATTATACCGATAACAATAAGTAAGACCCAAGAACTTATTTTACCAATATACGAAAAAAGTAGCAATCTTTTGTCCCATATAAAGAAGCCCATTAGGAGAAATGAACGAGAGATTCATTCTATTCAATTCCTGCATTGATTAATAAAAAAACAAGCCACCCAACTATTGGATGGCTCTATACTATAAAGAGAATTTGTTATTGGATTACTTCAATTTCCCTTCAAAAACAATCTTCCTACCGCACGGTTCAACTACTGTTTTGCCGTCTTTTTTTACTTCATGAAAGATTGGCTCTTCTATACGACGAGACGGAGCGTAGCCTTCTTGTTCCATACGTGCTAAGCAGTCTGTAATTGTTTCATTTTCAAGTACTTCAAATTTCTTTTTATTAGGTTGTTTTGTCATGCCCTAACCTACTTTCTATTTTTCTTGATGCAAATTGATTTTTCATGTAGACCATATATAACATTGCGAGAATTCCCATTATAATCATAACCGCAATAAAAAAGCTTGTATACTGTATTTTTTCTATAAATACGCCGCCTAATACAGGTCCCATAATACTTCCTAAACTAAAAGCGATTCCGGATAATATATTACCTGCCGGTAGTAAATGTCTCGGTAATAAATCAGTCATAAATCCAAGCCCTAAAGAGAAGCACGATCCAATAACCATACCCGCTAAAAGCATGCAGGCAAAGACGATCCAGTAATATTGATCAAATACGGCGGCAAGTAGAAAAATGCCCGTACTTATGCTAAACGTCCACGTTAATATACGGTCCCTTCCGTATTTATCACTCAATATACCGAGCGGAATTTGTGTAATAATACCCCCAACTGCAAATGCTGGTAATAAGAAGGATACATCTGAAACAGACCACCCTTTACGAAGTGCGTATACTGGTAAGTTACTGTTTAGCATTGCTTCAAGTACGCCATATGCAAGTGGTCCTAGCAGTGCAATCCATCCTAATCCAACAACTTGTTTATAACGAGAAAATGATGATTCACTCTTCGCTTCTCTTTCATCTTGCGCTGGGAATGCATTTTTTGTTGGAAGTAGTAAAAGCCAACCTATTAGACAAAGTATAGTAGATATAATAAATGGCGTTGCAAGACCGTACTGCACAGTGCTTGCTAAATACGGGCCAACGGCAAAACCAATTCCGAAGAATACACCGTATATCGATACTTGTCTCCCTATTTTACTTGGGTCTGATGTTGTCGTGATCCACGTTTGTGTTCCGACATGAAGCATATGATCTCCGACTCCAACTAGAAATCTAAGGATAAACCATACCCAAAACGAAAATGTTTGTGTAAAAAAGAATAATGAAATAATAACGAGAAACCCACCTATAACAATAATCGGCTTCATTCCAAACCTTTGCATCGGTTTTTCAAGAAACGGCGAAATGACTAATATCCCAATGTACAATGCCGTCGCATGAATACCATTAATACTTGAACTAACCCCTTCTTGTTCAAAAATCATTGCAATGGCAGGTAAGAGCATTCCTTGTGATAAACCCGAGATTGCTACAATCCCAACCATAATCCAAAAAGTAAAACGCATTGACATCCCTTTCCCTCTCCTTCTCACGCTTCCACTTTTCATTATAAACTGTTTCTGCAAATGCGTGTACGAATATTCGCAATAAAAAACAAGCTAAAAGAATGAATCTTTTAGCTTGTTACCTTATCCTTCCCAAACTTGTGCTTTCACATTGTTATGAAATTGCTTAAAGTATGGATGTTTATAAAAAGCAGTTTCATATAAGTATTGCTGTGCGTTAGCGATTGGTGGCTGCGGATATTGCATTTGTAAAGGAACTACAGCTGGCGAAACTTGCATATACAGCGGTTTTATCATCATTTTTGTATATGCGTAATGATTATATGGCGAATAAGCGATGAAAAATGGTTGATGCATTGATAATCTCCCCTTTAACATACAAATGTTATAGTATATGCAATACTGCTCATTTCGGGGATTATTTCTGTTCTAACCAATTCTCTACATGTTTTATAAATACATCTAAACAATCAATAAACGGCGAGTGTCCGCAATCTTCTAATACCTTCAACTCTGCATTTGGCAAATGTTTCGCTAATTCCTCACCGACTACTTGCGGAACGACATAATCTCTATCGCCTTGTATGACGAGTGTTGGCGCTTTAATACGATGAATTTGTTTACTTCCCTCTACAACCCCATTATGTTCATCTGAAATATTAAATGTAATGAGCGCATAATTCACATCTACGAAATTACGTTGCGTTAACATATCATCTAAATACTTTTCATAACGGTCCGGTTCAGGTTGATTATGTGTATATATTAATAAATTCCATACTGTACGGTAATATAGTTTGTTCATATTTTTTATCGCGTCTAATACTGGAGCAATTTGTACTGGATCTTGCGCAATTTCTTCTTTCGTCTTTACTAAACTTGATACAATTGGCTGCCCATTCGTATCTTTTTTAAAGATTGGGTAACCTTTCATTCCTACTGATTCTACTAAAATTAACTTTTCTACAAAATTTGGGTGATTCGCTGTAAATTGCATCGCAACGCCACCGCCCATTGACCAGCCCATTAAGGAGAATTTCTCTAGCTTTAACTCGTCGATAAATAATTTTACATCGTCTGCAAAGTCTTGTAATGAATCTATCGACTGATTATACGTTGATTGTCCAAACCCTCTTAAATCAAGAGCGTAAATATGGTATTGATTTTGCAACTTTTCAATGACTAAATCCCAATGTTGTGACGATGTCATGTTCCCGTGAATGAGTACAAGAATATCTGTATTTCGCCTTCCAACTTCCTGATATGCAATCGTTTCTCCGTTCGATAGTGAAACAAACTCCATTGTTGCAGGCTTAATCATCACAAGTTCCCCCATTCTATTTAATAGAAAGAAAATTCTTTACTTAATTAAAGAATAGCACGTAGAATATACGTTCGCAACATAAAACCTATAAGAATTTTTTACATAAATCAACATGTCTATTACTAGACAATTATTATAAAAAAGTATATAGTTAGCTAGGTAACTAATTTGAAAGGATCAAAATACATGGACGAAAAACAACATTTTTTTCACATCGTCAGCCAGACTTCTCGAAAGTTTACGAAGAAATTTAATGAACGTGTATCTCCAACAGGGTTATTTAGTGCGCAATGGGCTGTTATTTTCCGCATTAATCAAACTGGTTCTTGTACGCAAACAGAATTGTGCCAGTATTTAAATGTTGAATCACCAACGATGACTCGTACGTTAACACGTATGGAAACGATGGGATGGATTATTCGTACAGAAGGTAAAGATCGCCGTGAGAAGCTCATTTCTTTATCCGAAACAGCGATAAAGATGATTCCAATATGGCAAGAAGAAGTTGATACTTTCGAAGAAAAAACGCTAGAAGGTATTAACGAAGATGATTTACATCAAGCATTTCAAGTGTTACAACAAATTATTAAAAATTTAGATTAAATTGGAGGGATGACGATGCAAAGTGAGAAACTTTGGACGAAGGATTTCCTCGGAACTTGTTTTAGTAGTCTATTTCTCTTCTTAACATTTTACATGCTTATGACTACTCTGCCTGTCTATGTAATAGACGGCCTAAAAGGAAAACCTGAGGAAATTGGTTTAGTTGCAACTGTGTTTCTTATTTCTTCTGTTTTATGTAGACCATTCACAGGAAAATGGCTCGATGATTTAGGAAGAAAGAAAATATTATTTATTTCACTTTCATTATTTTTAACCGCTACTGTTATGTATTTCGGTGCGCAAAGTTTATTCTTATTACTTGCCCTTCGCTTCTTGCACGGTATTGGGTTCGGGATGGCAACGACAGCTACTGGTACGATCGTAACTGATGTTGCGCCAGCTCATCGACGAGGCGAAGCGCTTGCATATTTCGGCGTATTTATGAGTCTGCCGATGGTAATTGGTCCTTTTTTAGGTTTAACAATTATTTCTCATTTTTCGTTTACTGTATTATTTATCGTTTGTTCCGTATTTTCATTACTTGCATTTTTATTAGGACTACTTGTAGATATTCCGCACGAAGCACCTGTTAGCAAACAAAAACGTGAAAAAATGAAATGGAAAGACTTAATCGAACCATCTTCTATTCCGATTGCACTTACAGGATTTGTTTTAGCCTTTTCTTATAGTGGTATTTTATCCTTTATTCCTATTTATGCGAAAGAACTCGGTTTAAGTGAAATTGCAAGTTACTTCTTTATTTTATACGCACTTGTTGTTGTCATTTCTCGTCCATTTACAGGAAAGATTTTTGATCGCTTCGGTGAAAATGTACTTGTTTACCCTGCTATCATTATTTTCACAATCGGAATGTTCATATTAAGCCAAGCACAAACTTCATTTTGGTTCCTTGGCGCAGGTATGCTAATCGGTTTAGGTTACGGAACATTAATTCCGAGTTTCCAAACGATTGCGATTTCTGCCGCTCCAAACCATAGACGTGGTTCTGCGACAGCTACGTATTTCTCATTCTTTGATAGTGGTATTGGTTTTGGTTCTTTCATTTTAGGTATTGTCGCAGCGAAATCCAGTTATCATAATATGTATTTTATCGCAGCTATTATCGTTGCGTTCACTTTACTTTTATATTATGGATTACACGGACGAAAACAAAAATTCAAGAAACAACCTACAGACGGAAAAATTTCCGCTTAACGTTAATAAGGAAAGTAAACTTCCCCGTTTACTTTCCTTATTTTGTATTTCTTTCAAGACGAGCGTATACTTATAGTAGAAATAAAAAGGAGGGCCATATATGAAACTAAAAAAATCTCCCCTACTCTTACTTATACTAACATTCATATTTGTAATTACAGGGCTTGGGTTTACTTACTTCAAACAAAATAAAACGACCCCAACAAAACATAATGTGACAAAAGAAAACTGGTTAAATGACCCTTACTTACGTTGGTCGTATACCCATATGAAAGAATTCACTTTAGTTAATAACGTAAAAAACAACCCTGACCAAATTGCTCACTTCCCTTCCGCATTGCAAAACTTAGATGATTTTGCTGTAGAGCGTAGATTCGGAAATACAACTCCTCTAAAAAAACTTTTAGACGATAACAAAACAGATGCTTTTGTCGTTTTACATAATGGACAACTTGTTTATGAACGATATTTCAATGGGTATAAACAGAATGAACCTCATGGTATGGCATCATTAGCAAAAGTCTTTACCGGGGCAATTATACAATCTCTCGCTGAAGAAAAACGTATTGACTTAGAAAAAACAGCTGACACTTACATAAAAGAATTAAAAAACACACCGTTCGGTAATGCCACACTTCAGCAATTAATGGACATGCAAGTGTCAGCAGAATACCCGACCCATGGATATGAGCAACCTGGGCTAGAAAATCAAGATGCACAATTATATTTAGCTAGCAATATTTTACCCCGCGGCAAAAATTACGACGGTCCGATGAAAATTTATGATATGTTACGGGAAGCCGAAGAAACTGCACCGCCTGGTTCTTCCTTTTCTTACAATAACGGATCAACAGAAACGCTCGCTTGGATTATTAGAACTATTACTGGTAAATCACTAGCTGAAAATGTAAGCGAACGAATTTGGTCTCAAATTGGTATGGAAGAAAACGCGTATTACGTTACAGATGAAACAAAAGTAGAACAAGCTAGTGCTGGATTAAATGCAACTGCTAGAGATATGGCGAGATTCGGGCAATTACTATTAAACAACGGGGAATATAATGGAAAACAAATTCTCCCTTCTTCTATTACTGAAGATATAAAAAATGTCCAAGAAGGTGAACTTGCAATTGGCCCTGGAGCTTCCATTTCTTATCATAATCAATGGTGGATTCCGCACAATGAACAAGGTGCTTTTGAAGTGTTAGGTAGTTACGGACAAACACTTTACATCGATCCGAAAGCAAATATGGTAATCGTTCATTTCTCTTCTAACGCAACGCCAAGTAATGAAATACATTCGGTTTATTCAAATATGTATATTGATATTGCACATTATTTAGAAAAGCTTCCACAGTAGTGGAAGCTTTTTCTTATTTCGGTGTTTTATTTGAATCCATTATATTATTCCAGGTTTAAAAGCATTCGTAAATCTACTATCCTCATCATAGTTATTCATAATTAAACTTTTTATTAGCAATCCAATAAAAAGTTACGAAGAGTGTCAATAAAATCCAAATAATCGTTAGTAACACATTGGCTATTGTGTTTGAATTTACTAATCACGTAATGAATGTTTCCATCATAAAAGAGTTTGATTATTTTTGTGACCTCTCCTCCATTAAAGCGCTCATTTGCTACAGTTTAATTTTCATTATGCTGTTTTGCCGAGTCCAATGCTTTTTTTAGTTCGTCCGGTTTTTGAGTACCTATTACAACTGAATTATATATCAACTTTAACTCTATGCCTTTCTTTCCATTCATGTTATAGACTTTTTCACCCTTAAAATTAAAACGAATTCCCCATCCTCCAAATCTTTTTAACGGACTGTAAGTAATACTTTCATAGTTACGTATATCTTTGAGGAGATACTCCCTATATTGAAAATGAAAAGGTACAAAACGAACATAAAGACCTTTTCCACGAACCTCAATAATTAGCTTCAATACCCCAAGCATTAATATAGGAGAAGCAATTCCAAAAACTAACCACAAGACAATTAATGCACCATTAGGAGCTGGTTTATCTCCAAACGGAATATCAAAGATAATTTGTTGAATAAATCCATACCACATCAGTATGGCGATCCCTAATATGAGTATCCATATCCAAATTTGTTGTGGCCGCTGAACCTCACGAAAGATAACTTGTTCTTGTTGTTTCATTAGCAATTCCACCTCCTAAATGGCTTATTTATTTGATTTCAACACATTTTATTCAACAATCTGGACTGATTGCTAAACAACAAAAAAATTGTACAAAAATTCCGTTCTGGGGTTGGTATAAGATTTTAACTTGATAGGCATGGAGATACTACCATTACTTCAACAATTCGAGTATCCAAAATTTAAATTAAATCTGAATTAACTAAAGCCGACAGCAATTGGATAATATTCATACTCTGACTGGCTGTCGGCTTTAATTTTAAAGTTTAATTAAAAAAATTTTTCTTATTATTTTTGATATAGTTAACGACAATTACAAAATAAGTAACAGCTATGAGATTAATTATACTTAATATTAGACCTGATGGATTGGACCAAGGAAGTACAAAAAGCCAAAATACTACCAAAATCGAACTCATTACATATAACCATTTGAATTGATCTGTCATTTTTAATTCCCCCCTTTTCCCTTCTTTGATGATTTTATCTTTCAAGAAATCATCTCCTTTAATTAATTCGTCAATGCTAATATTGAATAAATCACTTAATGTAATAAGTGTTTCAATATTCGGATAGCCTTTTTCAAGCTCCCATTTAGAAATTGATTGTCTGCTTATGTTTAATTTAAGAGCTAGTTCTTCTTGTGATAAGTTATGCTTTAAACGTTCTTCTTTTAGCTTTTTATAAAATTCCATGATTTTCAACTCCTATAATTTTATTTTTACTATAGATTATAAAAATTCATAAGAATAGAGAAGTAGAATGATGTAACCTAAGAGTAGCAAATGTTTGAAACCGGTGGTTGCATTATACTTCGATGCAAATGAAATAACATTTTTATATATAAGGACAATCATTGTAAATTTCAGAATTTTCTATATATTTAAAGGTTATCTCCCAAACAACCTCGAATAATTGTACTACATATACATAAGGAGGGTGATCTATTTTGTTTCGTTCCTTTACAAATGGTTGCGTCGCCTTAGTGCAACGCTTCTTGCCAGAACCGTTTATTTTATCATGTTTACTAACTGTTTTCGTTATCTTCTTTGGTATGTTTGCGACTCACCAAACCCCTGTAGAAATGATTAATCACTGGGGTAATGGAATTTGGGGACTCCTCGCCTTTTCTATGCAAATGGCACTTGTACTCGTGACTGGATCTGCTTTAGCAAATGCTCCTCTTATTAAAAAGGGATTAACGAAAGCTGCCAGACTACCAAAAACGAATGGACAAGGCATTATTGCCATTTCAATTGTAAGTTTACTTGGTGCATACATAAACTGGGGCTTTGGAATTGTTGTATCTGTTTTATACGCAAAAGAAGTGGCAAGGCAGCTGGACGGATTAGATTATAGACTAGCAATCGCCTCTTCTTACTCTGGATTTCTCATTTGGCATGCGGGTCTTTCTGCCTCTATCCCTCTTACGTTAGCAACAGGCGGTGAAACGTTAATTAAAACGACTGCTGGAAGTATTAAAGAGGCGATTCCAATAACAGAAACGTTATTCTCACCATACGCTCTCGTTCCAGTTATTATTTTTCTCATTACGATGCCTCTCATTAATAAGGCGATGCATCCAGATGAAAAACATACGATAACTGTAGATCCTAGCGTGTTCCATGAAGAAGCCGCTGCTCAAGAAGTAGAAAAAAATACATTCGCTGAAAAGATGGAAAATAGCATTATTATTACACTTTGCGTTGGATTGTTAGGTCTCATTTATATTTTCAATTACTTTTATACGAAAGGTTTTAACCTTACTCTCGATATCGTGATTTTTATGTTATTAATTGCAGGTCTTATTTTCCACCGTACTCCGATTCAGTATATTCGCGCTTTTTCAGACTCTACGAAAAGTGCTTCTGGCATTTTACTTCAATTTCCGTTTTACGCAGGAATTATGGGCATGATGATTGGAGCAAATAGTGAAGGACTTTCACTTGGAGGAGCTATTTCTAATTTCTTTATTAGCATTTCAAATGAAACGACTTTTCCGCTCTTTACATTTTTAAGTGCTGGCATTGTTAACATTTTCGTTCCATCTGGCGGCGGTCAATGGGCTGTGCAAGCACCAATTATGATTCCAGCTGGCGCTGAACTTGGTGTACCTGCTGCAAAAACAGCAATGGCAATTGCATGGGGCGATGCTTGGACGAATTTAATTCAACCTTTCTGGGCATTACCAGCATTAGCGATAGCTGGTTTAGGTGCTCGTGACATTATGGGATTTTGTGTTGTGAACTTACTATATGCGGGTTTTATCATTAGTCTATGCTTCTTATTTATTTAAACGAAAAGCTAGTTTTATACTAGCTTTTTTACATAATAAATCACTTATTTCCCATGCAATTTATAATCTTCTCCCACTCTATCTCCGTAAGATGTAATGACTCAAATGCAAAAAAATCTTCGCAAATTTTTCCGATCAAGTGTGGATGTTCACTCAAAAAATTCCACTGTAACGCTTTAGGAAGAAAATATGTTTCATATTCTTTACTTCCCCGTACTACCTCATCTACTTCTCTTTCACAAATTCCTCTTATTAAATAATCATTTCTTAACTCTATTTGAATTTGCTGAAATGTTTCGCTACATTTTTTCAATTGAAGTAAACGCGTAACATACTTCCGAAAAAGTTCGCCATCATACTGAACACAGTTTATAATACGGTCGACTTCATTCATAATGTACGAGCCTTTTCTTCTATTTGTAATAACCATTTTTCACGCTTTGATACTTTACTCTTTTTCACAGATTGAAACACTGACCGTTTTATATTGCGAATGCCACAAAAACGTAAAACACCTCTCTTCATCATAATCCAATCTGCTGATCGATATAACAATGCGACGTACCATAGGGGCGAGTCTAACTTATTAATAACCCATGCTTTTTTCCCTTGCAATAATCCTTTCGGCAGAGCCCCTTCATATTTATAAGCAAATCCAGCTACGAAAATACGATCGATAAATCCTTTTAAAATTGCTGGCATCCCCCACCACCATATTGGATAGATGAATAAAAGTGTATCTACTTCTTCTACTAACGTTCTGTACCGAGCTGTTTCTTCTTCATTTACTAAATCACGTCTTTTCTTCTCTTCATTAAATACGAGGACTGGATCAAATTGTTCTTTGTATAAATCAAGCAGCGTAACTGAATGATTTGTTTCCGGTAGTCCTTTTTGCACATGATTTAAAATCGCCGCGTTAAAACTTGAAGGATTAGGATGAGCGTATACAATTAGTACGTTCACTACATAACAACTCCCTCTATACGTTAAAGTTTCCCCTTCTTTAACATCTTCTCTACAATTTGTACGTTTTTCGAACTTTGCAATAATCGATTCAATAATATAAGTAATTCTTCTTTTTCTAAATCTTTCAGTTTCTCTTTAACTGCACTCTCACCAGCACCTTGAATATCATAAACAACTGCCGCCATATGCTTACAAAGATTTTCATATGGACATTCGCAGCTACTTTCTGAAAAATCTTCGAGATCGATAACTACTTCATAATTTCCTGCATTTCCAGTAACGAAAGCAAACACTTTTTTATCATGTATTTCAACATCTTCTACATGTCCATCTTCATAATATTCATATCCCTTATCTACAATGTACTTTGGGATCCATTTCGTTATATCTTTTAATAAGTAAGCGTACATAATTGTACCCCTTCCTTTAATTCCCTTTTGACTTCAAAAATCCTGTATGTTATTCTAATAACTGTCAAATAGCAAGTCTATATGACAAAACGACTGACACCTATTCGGCGAAGGTGTCTCTTTTCATTTGTAGCCGATATGAATTGCCTCTTTCAGGCACATTCAATTTTTGACACTACACACTCAACACCATTCCCTGTATCAGGCTGCTTTAGCAGTCTTTTACTCTACATACTCCGTTATTTTAAGAAAAAAAGAGAGCTTAGCTCCCTTTTCTCGCCTTATACAATACCCCTTTTTCAGCATAGAGATATTCATCAGCTAATGTAATTTTCCCATCCAGTTTTAGTTCGTCTAATAATCTTGATAAATAAAATTGATGCAACATCTTTTTCGTGAATTTTCCTTCATGATGCGAAACGATATGTTCTTGAATATCTAACAATGATATCGGCTTATCTTGCTCTATCATATATTCATAAACTGTACTACGCAGTTTTACGTATTTTTCGAGTGTCACAGTAATGCGCAACCCCTTTCTTCTTAATATAAATTTTCGTAATCGGTTTTTTTGCAATAAAAAAACCTCTCCGATAAGAAGAAGTTACGTATATATCTTCGTCTTATCTCCCAGAACAAATATGTTCTGCTGGAATTAGCACCTGCATCGCGGTTGCTGGGTTTCATCGGGCCAGTCCCTCCACCTCTCTGGATAAGAAAATATTCACTTAATTCTTACTATACGTAATTCCACTTTAATTGTCAAATAAATATAACAAATTATATTTTCTTCCTTACTGTTCATACTACCCATATACGAACACGCAAGGAGGATTATGAAATGCATCAAAATGCTCGCGGATATGTACAAGATTCTTTTCAATCATTACAAGAAGCTAAAAATTGTTTAGAAGAAGCGCTCGAAACAGTTGAAAAAGATTTTAATCGCGCTCGTATTGAACAATCACTTTATGCTGTTGAACAAGCTATTCAACGTTGCGAGTACACCGTTCACATTTTAGAAAAAGATTAAAAACTTCCCATCAATTGATGGGAAGTTTTTTCAAATGGCATACTTCATAATTATTGCCGTTATAATTAAAAAATATACAGAATTAGCAATTTCTAAAATTCCTACTTTTATAATAGAAATTTTTTTGCCATATAACATAATCGCTCGAATGAAACTTGGTATAAAAATAAGAGAACACCACGGATTAATCACAAATATGATTATCGTTAATACGATATGATATCCCCAAGATATAAGACGATACTTCGGATTATTTTTTTCACGAATCATCGTTTTCACATAGAACGTACTACCTAAAAAGTATAAAAATGAAATAAGTGCAATGAATATAGCTGTATGATCGATTTGCTTCATTGAAAAGTAATAACTAATTAATCCACCGATACAAAACACAATAATCGCACAAATATCATTTAATAGTGCTCTTTCATTTTTTTGACGAGCGTAATACATATTCACTATAAATAATGGAATCATTACTATTACGAATAAAAGAATTCGCCACTCATATAATAAAGAAATCATCCCAAATAGGAACGCAATACTGAAATAAACAATGACAGCTTGTAAAAACTCTTTTTTTCGTCTTTGCTTTATGTACGTAAGAAATGGATACGTGGCTAAATAGATAAAAAACCACGCTAAAAACAATGGAATATGATAAATAGTAGGTTTCCCAAGTATGACACTTAATAAAAAAGGAATAACAAGCATAGCCCATGCACCATGTTGCTTCGGAATAACTAACTTCATTAACTATACACCTCCCTTTTGAAAAAAGTTCTCACCTACCATTATACAAATAATTTTATATAATAACGGATGTATATTAAATCGATTTTTTGACAAAAAAATGCTCCTTACAATATGTAAGAAGCATGAAAGAGGCAAACGAATATGTAAGTCGCGACCCTACCTTATATGAGTATGCTTTTCTATGTCACGTTATGCTCATCTAATATACCGTATTTCTTTTTAAATCTTGTAAGAATCGTAATCCATGAAGTACTAAATAGTAATAAGAAAATAACATTCGAAATCGCATGGCTCAAATCAAAGTAAAAACTTGCGATATAATACGAAATGACAGTTTCCCATGTTGCTTCTCGTATAAAACCGAGAAGACCCCAGAAATTCATAATCCAGCCAAATAAAAAGCCAACAATTACTCCGTAAAGAAGTCTTCCCCATAGCTTTTTCATAAAAAATGTATTACGAAGTAAACCTGCTATAAAACCAATCATGCCCCACGAAAACATTTGCCACGGTGTCCATGGACCTTGTCCTAAAAAAATATTAGATACGATTGCTGCTGTAGCACCAATCATAAAACCAGTTTCACTACCAAATACAATTGCAGAAACGATAATGACAAAAGAAGTTGGTTGTACACTTGGTAAAATAGAAAATGGCACCCGGCTTACTGCTGCAATTGCCGCTAATACAGCAACGAGAACAATTTCACGTGAAACAAACGCCTTTCTTTCAAAACGGATATAGAAAGGTAACATAATAACCGCTAATATAAACAAACTACTTAACATGTAATAACCGTCCATGACAAGTGTCGTAAGAAGTAATGTGCCGATTATTACTGCAAAGATACATATTATGAATGCAACATATCGTTTGGACAAGCTTCGTACACATCCTCCCACGTTAATGCATATGGCAATTCTTTTCGAATGAATCGATTAATAGATGTTGTATAAAAGAAGTTCCCGCTAAAAAATTCTTTCGGTGCATCATTCATAATGACTGTTCCGTCAAATAACATCATACATTGATCAACGTATTTCGCTGCAAATTCAATGTCATGCGTCGCCATTACAATTGTTGTTCCTTCTTTTTGTAGCTTCCTAAATAGTTCTCCTACTCTTTCTTTCTTCCATGGATCTAACCCCTTTGTCGGTTCATCCAGTAATAATAGCGTTGGCTTTGATAATAACGTTGTACATAATGCAAGAAGTTGTTGCTCTCCCCCGCTACAATCGTGCGGATGGCGTTCTTTAAGTGAGTACAACCAAAACTGTTTTAGCGTATCTTCTGCTATTTCTTTTCCTTGTTCTCCATATAATTCACGCGCACGTTCATAAACCTCGTCCCATACTGTATCAAATGTAAAATGGTAATACGGATGCTGCGATACATACCCAATACTTTTAAAACGTTCTTTCGAATCAATTTTATGTATTACTTTTCCGTTCCACTTTACTTTCCCTCTTCTCGCTTTTTGTAATCCTGCTAAAATCGTTAACAGTGTAGACTTACCTGTACCATTCTTCCCAACGAGTGCTACCCATTTTCCTTTTTCAATCGAAACTGATAAATCACGTAAAATAAGAGGACTATTTTTTTCATATTGGAACGAAATATGCTCTGCGCTTAAAATTACCTCTTGCTTTTCACTTTCTGCTATTGGCTCATTTACATATGATATCGCTGCAAAATCATTCATTTTCATTTGCGCCTCTCGCACTGTAAACGGAATATCTCTCACATTCCACTCTAAAAATAGCCTTGGAATTTGCGGAATAAATGGACGGAATGTTTCTACTCCCCACATATCCGTAATAACAATTTTAGGACTACCATCATACATAATACGGCCATTATCCATACAAACAACGCGTGTTGCAAGCGGGATAACTTCATCTAAACGATGTTCACTTAAAATAATCGTAATTCCAAGTTCTTCATTAATCCGTTTTAATAATCCTAAAAACTCTTTTGCAGCGATTGGATCTAACTGCGCTGTCGGTTCATCTAATAATAGCAATTTCGGCTGCATAACTAATACCGCAGCTAAATTAACAAGTTGCTTTTGCCCACCAGATAACGTGTGAACAGATTGATGCAATAAATCTTGAAATCCTAAAAAGCTAATAAGCTCTGCTATTCTTTTTTGAATAATATGTGATGGTAATCCGATATTTTCTAAAGAAAATGCTAATTCTTGAATCACTGTATCCATAACGATCTGGTTTTCTGGGTTTTGAAATACCATCCCAATTTCTTGGGCAGATAACAAATCAGCTACTTCCTCTATTAAAACACCCTCATAAAATATCTCTCCAGAACGCGTACCAATTGGAAGTAACTCCTTTTTAAAATGTTTTAATAACGTCGTCTTCCCAGATCCCGATCCTCCAGCAAGTGCAATAAACTCACCTTTTTGAACAGAAAGAGAAATATGCTGTAACGCGTATTCGTTTTCATCAGCATATACAAATGATAAATTGTTTATTTCTGCATGCGCCACCATATCCATTCCCTTCCTTCCATCATAATTGGTAAACTAATAAACAGTGTAAATAATACAAACATCATTCCATCGTATTGCTGGAATAAAATAGATTCGACTTTCGGATAAATAATCAATTTCCCTCCGCCATAATTACTACATACAATAGCAGCTATAAATAGAATGATTAAATAATTGAGCGTATACCAATCACGCCTTTCCATTCTATAGCGAATATACGTCGTACGCTTCGTTACACCAAATCCACGAGCTTGCATAGAATCTGCCGTTTGCAGTGCATCTTCTAATGAACAAATTAATAATACTTGCAGTAATTGCATACCATTTTTGACGCGTTCTATTATCGAACCTGAATCTACCTGCACACCTTTCGTTTTTTGGACGAGTGTGATTTTCTTTAATCGCCTTATAAACAAAGGAACAAATCTCACTGTAATCATCGTTAACAATGCAACTTTCGGTGAAATTCTTGAAAACAAATATAAAAATTTATGACTGGAAATAATATCATTGTATGACGCAAACGTAAACATAACTGCAACTAGTAATAACCCCATTACTATTCCAAACATAATCGCCTCAAGCTTAATACGGCTATCACCTAACCAAAATAACGTAGTTCGACCTCTATGCGTTAATAACGAATTAAATAAAATTACCATAAAAAAGAAAACAATTATGCTCGGTAGCATCTTTCTTATCTTTTCGCTATTTCCTTGCATCACATTTAACATAATAATTAATACTATTGCTCCAATTAAAAAAAGAGGATGAAGACACATCATACATAGTATCATCACCCCGATATAATAGAAAAAATTCACAAAAGGATGTAAAGAAGAAAAACTTATTTTCATAGCCCTTTACCGAATGCCTTTCTTATTGTAATACGTATACCCACTCAATTGTATCGCCTGGTTTTACCGTAGCTACACCAGCACTATGGTTTGGAAAAGCACCGTTCACACGATATTTCCATCCACTAGTATCCGCAATATCTTTTTCATATAAATCATTAATACCTTTTACATAAATACTATCTCTAGATCCGCTTGCATCAACATCTAATCCTGTACGTTGCAATACTTTATACACTGTATCGCCTTCTTGTACATCCATCTTTTTCGCACCCATTATATATCCGTTATTTCCTTTTACCGAGATTGTTACTTGTTTTGCTTGTGGTTTCGGTACTGGTACTGGATCTGTTTTTGGTGGTTCAGGTTTTGGTACTGCCGGAGTCGGTATCGTTTTCTCCGCTTTATTCGGATCAACTTTTTGCTCCTGCTTCGGTGTTTCTTTCGGCTGATTTACAACCTTTGCTTCTTCTTTTACTTCTGGTGCTTTCGGTTGTTGTTTCTCTTCTTGTGCTTGTTGCTGCTCTGGTTGCTTATTTACAGCCGGCTGTTCTTTCGGTTGTTCCTGTTGTTTCTCTTCTTTCTTTACCTCTGGTTGTGCCTGCGGCTTTTCCTCTTTCGGCTTCTCTTCTACTTTTTGTTCTTGTTTCTCTTTCTGTTCTTCTTGTTGCTTTTGTTCTGATTCAGCTTGCTTTTCTTCTGTTTTTTCTTCCGGCTTCGCTTCATCTTTTTGTTCTTCTTGTTTTGCTACCTCTTCTTGCTTCGGTTCTACCTTCTTCTCAGGCTTTACAGCTGCCTCTTCACATCCGGCAAGTAGCCCGAGCGAAAGCAGTAAAGAAATGAACCATTTCACCTTACTCATCCTATCTCTCACCTTTCATACGAAAATTAGGAGCAAATAATTGCTCCTAATTTTTTGTTAAGCTGCTTTACGTCTCCATAATACATATGCAGAAGCAATACATAATACACCCATACCTACTTCTGTTGCTGCACTATGAGAAGATGCTCCTGTTTTTGGTAGACTGTTATCGTTTCCGATTTTTTTATTCTTAACCGGTTCGTTATCTACAACTACTTTTAGATTTTCATCTTTTGTTTCTTGTTGTACTTGTTTTTGTTCTTTCGGTTCTTCAATAACTTCTTTTTCTACTACATTATTTTCTTGTTCAACGACCTTTTCTGGCTCTTCAATCGGTTTTGGCTTAATTACATTACCAGCGTCTACATTAGACCAATCATAAATAGATTTTCCCATTTCCTTAAATTGAAGTAATGCTAAAAGAGCCTGTTCTGTAGCCATTCCGTTACCATTTTGATCACTTGGTAACCATTTAAATTCACCATTTGAAAGTTGATATGATAATAGGTTTTGCATTGCCTTATGAAGACGATTTTTATCTACATCTTTAACAAGCGATAATCCAATAATTGCTTGCGCAGTACTATTTGAATTTTCTTGTCCATCAGCTGAAAAACCGCCATTTTGCAGCTGTTCGTTATATAAATACGCAACAGCTTTTTGTATAGCTGGTTTCACATCTGATCGCTCTTGATAAGGAGCTAATGCTGATAAAACCATACCTGTTACATCAACGCTACTAGCACTATCTTTACTACCTGAACTATTATAAGTCCATCCACCGTCTGTATGCTGATTATTTAACAGTGCTTCCACTAGAGCAACTCTGTTCCATTTTGATTCAACTGGAATCTCATACTTCTTCGTATCAAATGCAAGTAAAGCAAATGCATAACCTGTAACAGAATTCACTTTATCTGACTCATACAATTTTTGAACTAAATTATGTCCACCTACATTTTTAGGGTCTGCACTCATTGCATTCATCATAATAATTGTTCTAGCTAAATCTGTCGCTGAAAAACGGTTAATACGCTTTTCTACTTTTTCAGTTACTGACTTAACATAATTTAATTTTGCCTCAATTGGCACATTCTTTCCAGAACGAGAAAGCGCTACAGCTACCCAGTCACTTTCAATTCCATCTTGTAACATCTTATCTGATGTTTTAGAAATGGCTTCGTTTAATTGTGCACTTGGAACTTGAATGTTCTCTTGCTGTGGTTGTTCTGTTTTTTTATCATCTTGACCTTCTGGTTTTGGATCAACTGTCGGTTTACCATTTTCACCTTCCGGTTTTGGATCGACTGTCGGTTTACCATTTTCATCTTCCGGTTTTGGATCGACTGTCGGTTTACCATTTTCACCTTCTGGTTCTTCTGTTTTGCCACCGTTAGGTTCTTCTGTTTTACACGTCCCGAACTTATCTAACGTTTCTTTCAATGTTTCCTGGCTTATATTGCTCCAGTCTGAAACAAAGCGAAAGACAACAACATCTCCAGATTTTAATTTATAACTATCTGCTCCGACTTCTGCAGACTTATCATTTACATCATACAGCCAAGCACTTGTATCCCCGGCCATTAAACCATCGATTCCTTTTACATATGTTCCAAACGACATCGTTTCAGATTCTACCTTGTCCCCCATGACCTTTTGCAGCAAACTTAAAGCTGTTTCCCCATCTTTAATTTGCTCTTCTTTCGGACATAACATAATGCCTTTTTGTGATTCCCCAATAATTGCAAGTTTTGCTGTATTTTCTTCAGCAAACGTAATATGTACTGTATTCGCAAAAGAAACAAATACAAGTGTCACTGCCATTAACGACGTAAGCAGCCACTTTTTCAACATTGCCATCCCAAAATTTCCTCCCTTACTACCATTTACACAAAAAAAGGCCCTTCAAGGGCGTGCGATTGACACTCTCTTTTTGTAAGTGTCGAACAAAAATGTACAACACCTCCTACCCGCATTATTCGCGGCTATATTTGTATAGGAAAAATAATTTTGTTTATGAACGTATCATTGTGATAACATTCACTTTTCTTGGCACAACTTACTTCCATTTAAGTTATCGTAAAACGATAAACCTATACATTCTGTAAATTTTAAATTTCTGTATTATTTTACTATTGACAAAGAATTTTGTCCATGCTTTATCGGATTTATTTTCTAAGAATAATAACTTATTAACTCTTAACTATGTAAACTCTTTTCACTAATAATGACGCCATCTTCATCCGCATAAACATATTCATTTGGATTCCAATCCACTTGTCCAAAATGCAATGAAATATTTCGTTCTCCTTTTCCTTCTTTCACACTTCTATTTGGCATCGTTCCTAACGCTAAAATACCAATATTAATATTCTTTAGTTCACTAGAATCACGAACATACCCATTCACAATAATTCCTGCTAGCTTTCTTTCTTCCGCAATAGCTGCCAAATTATCACCAAGTAACGCACAATTAGTAGACGCTCCGCCATCAACAACTAATACTGTTCCTTCTGGTAATGTTTGCAATCCTTCCTTCACTAGTACATTATCATCTTTCACTTTTACAGTTGCAATTTTCCCGTGGAATTGTTCTTTCTTCCCAAAAGACCGAAAAGACTGGCGACATATTTGTAATTCCTTTTCAAACTCATCACATAGATCTGTAGTTTTCCACATCTTGTTCCCTCTTTCCCTTTTTCTTTCTACATAACATATTCTTGGCTTATTATCGTTTCCCTGTCTAATATTGCAATAATTTGTATGTACGGGAAAAGGATACAAAAACTATTGCCTTAAGAAGCTACCTTTATTATAATCTATTTCACAGATTGAATTCAGAATATTAAAATTAATAAAGTGAAGAAGGGGGAATTTTATGCAAATACAAACTGAGGCAAAAAAACAACCTAGTAAACAAAAGTTTAAAATGCCTGATGCGTACGTACTACTATTTTTTATTGCCTTACTTTGCGCCATTGCTACGTATTTCGTTCCTGCTGGAGAATTTAAAAGAGTTACAAACGGGACCGTTACAACGACAATACCAGGTAGCTATCATTCTGTTCCGCAATCACCTGTAGGATTTGTTTCTTTTTTTACCGCTATTGAAAAAGGAATGACACTTGCTGCTCCGATCATCTTTTTAATTTTATTTACAGGTGGAGCCATTGCAATTCTTGAAAAAACAGGTGCTCTTGACGGTTTAATCTATCATGTTATTAACAAATTTCGTAATCAGCAATTACTTTTCATTTGTATCGTTGCCGCACTTTTTTCTATTCTTGGAACGACTGGCATTATCGTTAATTCAGTTATCGGTTTTATCCCCATCGGTATCATCGTTGCACGCACATTAAAATGGGACGCTATCGTCGGTGTAGCAATTATTTATTTAGGCACTTATGCTGGTTTTAACGCTACTATTTTATCCCCCTCACCTTTAGGCATTTCACAAAAGATCGCAGAACTTCCGATGTTTTCGGGAATTGGTTTACGCACAGCTATCTATATATCTTTTTTACTTGCCACTATCCTTTATATTAATTGGTATGTAAAGCGCTTGAAAAAATTGAATAAAGGAAGCATTCTTGGCGACAACTGGTTTCCAAGTAACGCTCTTTCAAGCGAAAAGGAAGCAGAGAAAAAAGAAGTTCCTTGGACGATACGTCATAAATTAATTTTACTCGTTTCAGCTTTATCATTAATTGCATTTTTAATAGGCGCTTTTCGTCTACATTGGACGGACGCAGAAATGACTGCTACTTTTATTTTCATAGCAATTACAGCCGGAATAATAGGTGGCATGAAAGCAAACGATATCGCTTCTACTTTTCTAAATGGCTGCCAAAACCTTATCTATGGTGCTTTAATTGTCGGAATGGCTCGCTGTATTTCAGTCATTTTAGAACAAGGCAAATTACTTGATACTATCGTTAACCAGCTCGCACAGTCTCTTGAAGGACAAAGCCCTGTATTTGGTGTTATCGGTATGTACGTAAGTAGTGCCGCATTACATTTCCTTATTTCATCCGGAACAGGAGAATCGGTTATTTTTATTCCGATATTAGCTCCATTAGCTGATTTCATGCACATTACACGCCAAGTTACAGTACAGGCTGTTATGCTCGGCGAGGGTGTAGTAAACTGCCTTAATCCAACTTCCGGTGTTTTAATGGGCGTTCTCGCAGCGAGCGGCATTTCATATGGAAAATGGATTCGTTTCATGGCTCCACTTGCACTCATTTGGTTTATCATTGGACTTGTTTTTCTTATTGTTGGGGTGAATATTGAGTGGGGACCTTACTAAATACTTAACTAGATAAATAAGTACTATCGTTCCATATAAATATCTATTCTATTTCCCTCACTAGTCCTATAAAAATCATTTATTCTAGTAAAAATATAAGAAGGGATTAATCATAATGATCAATCCCTTTTATCAAAATATAATACCTTTAAAAATCTTAGTTCCAGATTTTATTTACCCATTCTGGATGATCAATAAAAGGATTGCGGTTATGTTGATATTTTGTAAAAATCACTTCATTACGCTTTCGCTCTAAATCATCGACCGGGTCTTGTTCATTCCATTTTAATAAGACAGATAGTTTCCCCATGTATGGATCTTTATTGTTATTCACTTTTTCATTTAGTTCTAAATCTATTTCGCCGTTGTCTCCCTCGTAACGAACAGCCATATAAAACAGCATTCTAGCAATATCTCCTTTTACACTATCACGAGGTTCCCAAGAATCACTATCATATTTACATTCTGTCGCCTCAGAATGATTCACACCACCATTATCAAAATCTAGATTTCCACGTGAACTATTTACAGATACATCCGTCGCTCTTAAATGATGTAGATCTGTTCCAGGTCCTGCAGTCGTTCCAAAGTCACCGTGAGATTTTGCCCAAACATGCTCTCGGTTCCAGTTATTTACTCCTGATCCATTCGTAAGTTTCCCTTGCGAACGACCAGTATATAAGAGTATCACATTATTTTTATTATTTGGATCCTCATCAGTATCTCTTAACGCTTCCCAAACCGCACTGTATGATAACTTTGTATGATTATCAATAATATTATGCAGTTCCTTCTTTAATTCTAACCCCGTTTTTCCTATTGCGTTATTATAATATGTATCGTCATAATTTTTTACAATAATCTCCTGTGCTGATGCAGGAACCACTTCACCGTGTATAGTATCTGTGAATGATAGAGATGCAGAACCTAAAATAAAAAATGAAGATAGTGTAACCATAGCAATCTTTGTATTTCGAAATTTCATATACCCATTCCCCTTTAAAATATAATTTAAAGCTATTAACTAAAAAGTGCTTTCTAACCCCCAAAACCTTTTAGAAACCCATACCCCTTTTCTGTTTATTTAATACAAGACTCTATCCAGTCTGTATCACTTCTAAACTTTTTATTTATTCACATTCCAAACAATTTCACTTTTTACAAGGAATATCCTTCTCTTATAAAGATTATTAACATATTCTTTACAACTAAAAAGTAGTTTAATATTAACTTATAAATTTTAATTTATTTATGCAATAATGCATATTTGATAAATACTTAAAAAAATAGTTTGAATAAAATGCATTCAAAGAAAACCGTGCAACAAAACAGATACAGTCTAAGACAGAAATAATAAAAATCAAGATGATAGCTCGACTTTTCCCTTTTCCATAACTGTCTTTATTTTTGTGTAAAACCTTTCTTTCTCTGAATAATACGTACAAAAATAGATTGGATACCATGTAGGCACCAATCTATTTTAATTAAAGAAACTGTGTCAATTCTGAGTTCACAATACGTTGTGCAGTAATGATAACACTGTCAGCTGTTAGTCCATAAACACTATATAGTCCACCAGGTTGATTAGGAACAATTTGAACTTCATATTCAAATGCTTGTCCAAAAGCAGGATGAACTAAACTTAGAGTTACAAAAGTAGAAGCATTAGAATTCACATTGAAGTTTACCTGTTCAATTAATACTAATGAACCGTCAAGTCTAAAAACTCTAGCTACTCCAGTAAGTGGGCCCGCAGTACGGTTAAGGATTTTCACCCTAACTCTATTTGCATTAGCAGGTTGATTTCCTACGTTTTCAATTGGTCCTGTAGTAAGAGCCATATAACATCACCTCCATTATATTATTATGATATTCAACGATAAACATTAATGTTATAGTCTAATTACCCAATTTACTTAAAATAAAAAGAAGCTCCAAATTCTATTATATTTAGGTCATAGATATTAAACTTAATAAAATCAAAGGCAGGAGCATATTTGATATGTTCCTGCCTTTTTATTGTGGGATACCGATAAATAGCCCTCTAGCTAAGATTTTAAAGTGCTACAAAATCAAAAATTTTATCTCACCACAGTTTTCTACGAGAATCCAGTGAACAGCTTATTTACATAATTTTTGTTCTCGGAAGTTGATTTTGTAGCGCCCTTTCTCGTAATTCACTATGTTTTCCAAAGAAAATAGTGAAAAACAGGGCGATGAATACATTTACAAAATGACAAAACTGTAAGAATACACGAATGTTTGTAAGAAAGTTCGATGTTTTCTTTTTCCTTTTTTTATTATAGTGAAAAAGAAGAACAAAATATTCTCTTATGTAGGAAAGGAAGATAATAATGATTGATCTATTAAATAAATGGATGTTAGAAAGTACAGCCAATTTTAATATCGTTGTAGGACTTACAGCACTTCTATTTTTGGGTTCAGTAATTGCACTTATTATTATTTACAAAAAAATTGGTAAACCTGTTGAAAGAACAAATACTATTTATTTAAAAATTACTTCTCGTATGTTTACTACTCAAATTCTAATGAATGCTATATTTATTTCTTTAGTTGGTAAAGATATTGAGAATTTCCGTCAAATCTTTATATTATTTGAAGCTTTTGTATTCTTTATTGGAGCTATTTATTCGTTTAAATTATATAGACAGGAGTACAAATGATTCACTTATAAGAAACAATAAAAAACAGTAGTGATTTTGAACTGACCCCATAAAGTTAGACACATTATTTCATTAAGCGGCTGTTAGGGCGTGAATTCGGTATTGTACTGGACTCACGCCCTTTAATTTTGCTTTAATTCGTTTGTGATTATAATAATCGATATATTTTTCAAATTCTTGTTTAAAGTGTTCTATACTCTCAAAATCTTTGAGATAAAGAAATTTAGATTTCATAATACCAAAGAAACTTTCAATAACCGCATTATCGTAACAGTTCCCTTTGCGAGACATACTTTGAGTAATTTTATGTTCTTGTAGGGCATGACGATACTTCTTCATTTGATACTGCCAACCTTGATCCGAGTGAATCAAGAGTTCATCTTCTTTTGTTAATCGTTGAAAGGACTTCTCTAACATTTTCGAAACAAGTGAATAGGTTGGTTTTGAACCGATTGTATAAGCAATAATCTCCCCATTAAATAAATCTAACATCGGTGATAGATAGAGCTTCTCGCCGAATAATTTAAATTCTGTTATGTCTGTAACCCACTTTTCGTTAGGCTTTTCAGCTATAAAGTTACGGTCTAAAATATTTGGCGCAATCTTACCTACTTTCCCTTTATAAGAGCGATATTTTTTCATACGAACTAGGCTCTTCAAACCTAGCTCTTTCATGATTCGTTGAACTTTTTTATGGTTGACTTTGTGTCCTTGATTCGTCAATTCATCACGAATACGACGGTATCCATAGCGACCTTCGTGCTCGTCATAAATCGTTTGAATTAAGTTTTTTAATTCTCTATCTTTATCTGAGCGATTGAAGTTTTTTACCCAGTAATAGTACGTGCTGCGTGGGATCTCTGCTAATTTCAGAAGTGCTTTCACCGAAAAATCGTTCCTCAGTTCATAGACTACTTGTGATTTGTCTTGTTTGGTGATTTTTCTTTGTTTTGAACTAAGGCATTCAACTTTTTTAAATAAGCATTCTCCATACGTAAACGCTCTAACTCAGCTTGTAGCTCCTCAACTGATCCTTCAGCTGGTGTTTGATTTTGGATTGATTTTGGATTTTTTTTAGTCATGGATAGACGTCCCATTCCCATTCATATAATTAAGTACGTCTAGTTTATACTCCATGGAATAGGATGTATAGCCTTTTTTAAATGCATGTATTCCGTGAGATTCAAATTGCTTTACCCACATCCGAACGACTTCATAATTCGCACCAAATGATTTCGCAATATCCCATATACTTTCATTTCCATTTTGATAACGTATTACAGCATTTATTTTCTGTTCTGAATTAAATTTAGTCATAAAAAACTGCACCTCCAATTGTTAGACGGTGTCTAACAATTGGGGTGCAGTTCATTTTACATTACTGTTTTTTATTGTTCATTTTTAATTGTAAACTTTTCATTTTTAGTTAACTGTATATTCTATACATATGAGGTTAACATAACCCATCATTATCGTTAGCGAGGAAAAAGGACAACCCTGCTCTCACAAGTGAACCCTTTTTTAGTTCTATGAATCTATACATATTTTATACATTCCTATCCTAACGCGGTTTTAGTGCTCTTGTTTGTTACTGGATTAGCCAAAAAACTGTATAAAATCTTGCATACTATTAGCGTGTTTTTTCAAAAATACTGGCATCCCCCAATTTGTGCTTTCTTATGGATATTTCTTGACTCCTCATTAAAACACTCTCCAGTTCTTCGTCTATCTTTAAGAATAAAACTCTGCTTGTTTATTTCAAGTTCTTACATCGAGGCTTTACCTCCTCCTAAAGCCAAACAAATGATTCATATTACACGCCTACATTAAACTGAATATCCAATCTTTATCTAGTCTGTAAATAAAAAAGGATAATCAGCCCCATAATGGACTAACTATCCTATAAATTATTGTCTAAATTCAATAAAGTGAAACTTTAATCAGCCCTCACCAATCGGGCTTTTACGGGCAGTTGATCCCCATCTAATTTCTTTGCTTCCGCTGAATTTTGAGGTGAGGGTCTTACTTCCCGGCGAATAGCGGGATAAAACTAGAACTTCTTTTCCTATGTATCATTATTTCGTTACTTCACCAAACTGCGCTCTCGTCACTTTCGCCAAGTCATCTACTTTAAGCTCAATTTGTATACCGATTTTCCCTCCACTTACAATGATCGTATTAAGTGATTGGGCACTTTCATCAATACATGTAGAAAATAGCTTTTTCATTCCGACTGGCGAACACCCACCGCGAATATATCCTGACACTTTCGTAATATCTTTAACGGGAATCATTTCAATTTTCTTTTCACTTACTGCTTTTGCGGCAGCTTTTAAATTTAGTTCCTCATCTACCGGAATGATAAACACATGATAATTTTTACTATTCCCTTGAGCAATTAACGTTTTATATACTTCTCTCACTTCTCGTCCAATTTTCTCAGCTACTGATACGCCATCAATTTTTCCATCGTCTGGATCATATGACATCATCGAATATTCAATTTTTTCTTTATCTAATATTCGCATCGCATTTGTTTTATCTTTTTTCATAACGTTCTCCTTAAAAGGTTATTTCATATTATTAAGTTTTATTATACACCCTTTTCCATTTCTCCTACATAACTTCACGTATTTTTCAAAACTAAAAATATTGATAATTCAAAAATCACCTGATATAATTTGAGAAAACTTACGTTAAGGAGAGATTTGTCATGCGAAATGTTAATACTTCTTTCCAACTTCATCATCATACGTAACGCCGTGTATCCGAAGAAAAATTTTTCTTCGTGGGTACAGGGCTTTTCCTGTTGACCCACGAAGCGTTCATAAAGCTATGTGGGTATTTTTATACCTGCATAGCTTTTTTTAATTTAAAAAGGAGTGATTATGATGGAAATGAGAAATGTAAAAGGAACGAAAGACTATTTACCAGGGGAGCAAGTGCTGCGAAATAAAATTAAAAGAGCTTGTGAAGATACGTTTGAACGATACGGATGCAAACCTTTAGAAACGCCGACGTTAAATATGTATGAGCTTATGTCTTACAAGTACGGCGGTGGTGATGAAATATTAAAAGAAATATATACACTTCAAGATCAAGGAAAACGTGATATTGCCTTACGATACGATTTAACTATTCCATTCGCAAAAGTTGTGGCAATGAACCCGAACCCCCGCCTCCCTTTTAAACGTTATGAAATTGGGAAAGTATTTCGAGATGGGCCAATTAAACAAGGAAGATTTCGTGAATTTATACAATGCGACGTTGATATTGTCGGTGTAGAATCAGTCATGGCTGAAGCGGAACTCATGAGCATGGCGTTTGAGCTGTTCCGAACATTAAACTTAGAGATATCAATCCAATATAATAACCGAAAATTGTTAAATGGTATTCTTCAGGCCATTAACATCCCTACTGAATTAACAAATGACGTCATTTTATCATTAGACAAAATCGAAAAGATTGGGATTGATGGTGTACGAAAAGATGTATTAGAGCGCGGAATTTCTGAAGAAATGGCTGATACAATATGTAATACTGTATTATCTTGTCTAAAGCTTACAATTGTTGACTTTAAAGAAGCTTTCAATAACCAACTCGTTGCCGATGGCGTAAACGAATTGCAACAATTACAGCAATATTTAATCGCTCTCGGAATAAATGAAAATACGATATTCAATCCGTTTTTAGCAAGAGGACTCACAATGTATACTGGCACCGTATATGAAATCTTTTTAAAAGATGGATCGATTACATCCAGCATCGGTAGCGGCGGCCGTTACGATAACATTATTGGAGCATTCCGTGGTGATAATATGAACTATCCAACAGTCGGTATTTCATTCGGTTTAGACGTTATTTATACAGCACTATCGCAGAAAGAAACAATCTCATCTACAGCGGATCTATTTATCATCCCGCTTGGGACAGAATTACAATGCTTACAAATTGCCCAGCAATTACGTTCTACCACTTCCTTAAAAATCGAACTCGAACTAGCAGGACGCAAATTAAAACGTGCCCTTAATTATGCCAATAAAGAGAATATCCCTTATGTGCTTATTGTTGGTGAAGAAGAACTTAGTACAAACACTGTTGTGTTGCGGAATATGAAGGAAGGTAGTGAGATGAAGGTTCCGCTTACTTCTTTGAAAAATAATACATTGAATAAATATTTTACTACGTTATGACTGTGAAGTATTCTCAAAATGTAAATCAGGTAAACAAAAAAGGGCTGTCCGCGCATGACAGCCCTTTTCCCTTAATGAACAACACCTTCATAAGTGAAATTATATTAACGATTTTCCGAATATATCTATCATAATTTACACTATATCAACGATACATAGATTTTTCATTTGATAGATAACCGGGCAATTAGTTTACATAAAATAATTATACTCAATTTAATCTTACAAAACTTTAACATCCAATTACCTATTTTAATAATATATGGTTTTCTAATTTCACTACCAATTTAAGAAAAATTCATATCCTTCTCTACTATACCACTTTTATCTATTAACTTTTATTTTGTGCATTCCTACTCTCCAAAACTTTCTCCATATTATGAGTTGCCCATTCCATCATTAATAGAATCATTGGACGAAGTGATTCACCAAGCTCGGTTAACGAATATTCTACTTTAGGTGGCACTTCACGGTATACTTCACGATGTATGATGCCATCTGCTTCAAGTTCTCTAAGCTGCAGTGTTAACATTCTTTGTGTGATATTAGGTTTTAATCTTTTTAATTCATTAAACCTCTTTTTCCCATCTAATAAATGATACAAAATAACACCTTTCCATTTTCCACCAATCACCTCAACCATAGCTTCAACTGGACAAGAATATTTATTTAAAAATGGGTAATTTATATTTTTTTCATTTGAACAATCCATAATAAATCCCTTCCCTTAACAATAGTATCTTTTTTGATACTATAACACATAAATGTGCGTACTTGTATCTATGTTACTTTAAAAATATAATTTACTTACAAAATAAATTAACGAAAAGAGGAACTTTTATGACAAATACAAACGAAATTACAAAAGAGAAAATTATGGAGGCTTTTCATTTCAGACATGCATGTAAAGAGTTCGATCCTATGCACAAAATTTCAGAAGAGGATTTTAAATTCATTTTAGAAACAGGCAGATTATCTCCTTCTTCTTTTGGATATGAACCTTGGAAATTTATTGTCGTACAAAATAAAGAATTAAGAGAAAAACTACAACCGTATTCATGGGGCGCTGGTGGGCAACTTGCAACAGCTAGTCATTTTGTTATTGTTCTTTCAAGAAACATTAAAGATATGCATTATGATGCGGAGTATATTAAATATATGATGAACGATATTATTGGATTGCCTGAAGACACTCAAAAAATTAGATATGAATTTTTCAAAAAGTTCCAGGAATCAGATTTTAACTTATTACAATCCGATCGTGCTGTATTTGATTGGACATCTAAACAAACTTATATTGCTTTAGGTAATATGATGACGAGCGCAGCTCAAATCGGTATTGATTCTTGTCCAATAGAAGGATTCGATAAAGAGAAAATAGACTCTTTACTTCGTCAAGAAGGCATTATACAGGGCGATAACTTTGAAGTATCTGTTATGGTTGCCTTTGGTTACCGTAAAGAAGATCCAAAACGTGATAAAACAAGACAGACTATGGATACAATTGTTGAATGGATTAAGTAATGTAGCACACACAAATAATGCTCCTAATAGCTGGATACTTATACTAAAGAACTATTAGTCGTTTTTCTTATGTATGAATTTGGTTTTTCATGGAAAGATATATTAGTATGTATGCAGTTTGAGCACTCTATTTTTTAGAGTCGAACAGGAGGAGAATGAATATGTCTGATATTGAAGTTGGCGAAGTGTTTACTCTTAGTGATGAGAATAACGAAGAGCAAGAAGTAGAAGTACTTGGAGCGATCGATGTCGAAGGCGCAGAATATATTGCAGTTGCCTTTGTTGAAGATATCCAAACAGAAACTGAGGAAGACATTGATATTTTCTTTTTAAAAGTAGAAGAAGATAATGAGTTTTCATACATTGAAAATGATGAAGAGTTTGATAAAGTATCTGCTGCGTTTGAAAAGATTTTGGATGAGCAAGAGCAAGAATAGTATGAATGAAAAACACGAGGGCGGATGCATATCCGCCCTCTTTTTATTACTCATCCAGAGACTCACGCAGTAATTGCAGTACATCTTTCATCGCAAAAGGTCCATCTTTTTTAACATGCTCCGCAAATTCTGAAACGAGACGTAATGTTCTCACACTTTCGATTGGATGTTCTCCTGATGCACTTTCAGCTGAAAGCATAACTGCATTCGTCCCGTCCAGTACAGCTTGAAACACATCAGTCACCTCAGCCCTTGTTGGAATAGAATGATCTACCATAGATTGAAGCATTTGTGTTGCTGTAATGACATATGTATTCGTTCGATTACATTCCTGAATCATCATTTTCTGTAAAAGCGGAATGCATTGATACGGTAACTCTACTCCTAAATCGCCCCTTGCAATCATAATTCCATCTGCTTCTTTACATATATCCTGAAAATTCTCGATTGCTTCCATCGTTTCTATTTTTGCAATTACATTAGGTGACGTTTCTTTATACTGTTGTATAAAATCTCGTATTTCTTTTATATGACTAGGTTTTCTTACGAAAGAACACGCGATAAAATCAACATTCTCCTCTAAAAGAAACTGAATATCTTTTTTATCTTTCTCTGTAATAGCTGGTAAACGAACAGCCGCATCTGGTAAATTAACTCCTTTATGAGATGAGATATTGCCACCTGTTTTTACCTTCGTTTCTATTTTGTCCGTACTTATCTTTTCAACAATTAATTCAACTTCTCCATCATTAATTAAAATTCTACTGCCTACTTTCACATCATTCGGTATTCCTTCATAATCAACACTCGCTTCTGTATTACTCCCTGTAACTGGTTGTGTATGTAAAATAAAAGAATCTCCTGCCTGAAGTGTAATTTGCCCTCCCTTCACTTCACCTAATCTTATTTTAGGTCCTTGTACATCACCCAAAAATTTAATAGAGTCATCTAATGATTTCACTAAACGAATGATGTCTTTATGACTTTCATGCGTGCCATGCGATAAATTCAGTCGAACAATTTTCATACCATTCTTTATTAACTGCGCTAACGTTTCTTTATTATTACTTGCGGGTCCAATTGTACAAATTCGATCGATTGTCATTTTTGTCACCATCCTTTTTTTAATAAGTTTCCCATATGAACTTAAAAATAACAGAGATTCTGACATGAATAGATTTAAATTTACATGAATTTCATAAAATTAAACCTGTATCCCTTGCTGGCTAAGCATTAGAAGATATATTCGCTTTTTTGCAAATGAAGACATGTTGAATCGAAAGTAAAAGAAAAGTTAAGTATGGGATAAACCATTGAGAGTTTCGAAATTTTCATATATTGTATGAATTGAGTTCGAACTCAAAAATTTAAAAAGGTGGGAAAATTAGTGAATATGAAAAAATCTTTATCGGTGACAACTTTAGGGTTAGCGGTTTTAGGTTTTGGTTTTACTAATAACGCAAGTGCTTCAGAGATCGATACTGTAGACAAGCAGCCCGTTTTAGTTGACTTTGATACAATTCAATCAACAAAAACATCTAGTGTTCCTAGTTTGACTATTGCAGCTGCACCTAAGAATTACTCTAACATTAGCGTATATACTCCCTTTTTTGGTAACCCATATGCAGTTGCTAAATCGAAATCAACTACGACCGAAGACTATGTTTATGCAAAAGCAAGAACTTTCAATGGCGATGGCTCATTAGTAAATACGAAAAGTAATAGTGCAAAAAAATCATCCTTTGTAAGTGCTACAGCGACCAACACAAGCATTTATTATGGAGATGATTACGCTATCGGTAATCATACCTATAAATTAAGTGGTTATAATGATGTGAATCACGAAACAAAAGCTTTCTGGTAAGAAAGAGAAAAAAGATATGCATCTTGCATATCTTTTTTCTCTAATATTTTACATATATTGAGGTGCTATTTATGAAACAAATATATATTATTAGCGGTGTTTTACTTATTTCATTACTTACAATTTATATTTTGTTCAATACTTCAATCATACAACCTCATCCACCTTCCATAGAAAATAAACGCGAGCAACAAACCAATACTATTTCTTACGGATTGAAGGATAATCAAGGCCAACATATTAACAATGGCAGTACAATTACTAGTGAGGATAATAAAATTAATGTAACATTATCATTCGTACATACTATTAATGAAAACCGAAAATATGGATTAATTGTTCTAGAAGATTACGAACAAAAACCTTTTAAAATAGAAGATACTACTAATGAAATATCACACTATTTTTTTGATATGAAACCAAACAGTTCAATGACTACGAAAATCTCTTTACACACTTCTCCTAATGCAAGTGAATTAACCTTTTTAATAATAAAAAAACCTGAATACAAATTAAAAGATAGTAACTTAAATAAAGCAGCTATTTTAGAAGATATTCTAAGTATGCGATATTCAATGCATCCTCTTCAGAAAGAAAACGAAAAAATAAAACTCCCCCTTATAGATCCAGATGCTATTTTAAAAGATGGTCTTTACGAACCAGTATTTGTTACGAACCGTGAAGAGAACTTACAAACTGTCTTCTTTGAAAAGGAAGGCAAGCAATTAATTTTATCAAACGGTAATGAAACAAATGATGAAATGACTTACGCAATCGTGGCTTTTAAAGATTGGAAACAAGTTGAAATATTTAACAATAGAAAAGTCGTTTATACTAAGGTTGCACCTGAAACAAGACAAATCTTTAATTTCACATTGCCTTCAGTGGATCAAGAAAGTAATTTTCAACTCGTCGCTTTTCCATTTCCTTATAAAGTTAGCGAAGAAGATTATGTCAGTCAACAAGCATTCAGTTCCTTTCGCATCGTAATTGAAAATGAAAATAAATAAGTTATACTGTGCACATTACAACAACCTAAAAAAGGCCTACTCACACGAGTAGGCTTTTGAAACTATGAAAGTTTCGTCAATAACTGATTTAAATCTTTTTTCGTTTTCGTCGTTAATGATTTCATTTTATTAACATCAATCTTTTCCTTCTCCGCCCCTACAATTAACGGATACATACTTTGACCGATTGTTTTAGAATCCGTCGGATGTGATGCTTCTAGCTCTTTTTCAATCACATCCCACTTTTCGTTAATTTGTTTGCCAAGCTTATTCACTGTTTCCAATTTCGGATTAGCAGCTAACTGCTTGTCCAAGCTATCAATTAATGCTACAACTTCTTTAACATTCGTTTTCACAGCAACACTTTTCTTCGGATCTTTCGTTGCCTTTCCGTTATTGTTTGTGCTTGTACTTGTGCTTTGATCTGCTGTTTTCCCGCTAGTCGTTTGATCATTCGTTTTTCCTGTCGTTTCTTTTTCTTTTGTTTTTACATTTTCGTTTTGAGTTGACGTTTTGCCGTTACTTTCTGTTCCTGATGATTCTTTCGTATTTTTTGCATCCTTATCTGTTTTTTCATTTGAAGAAGTATTTGTTTCTTTTTCAGTATCTTTCGTTGTTTTTGAAGCTTCATCTGCACTTGTAGTTTTTGCTTCTCCATCCTTTTGCGCAGTTACTTGCTCTTTCTTTTCCGTTTCTTTATCTGCTGAAGGACTACAAGCTGCCATAGTAAGCATTGTACCAATTGTAATTGATGCGATAGCGACCTTTTTCATTTTCATATAAATCCCCCTATGTTTTACATAATTTATCCTCCCCTTTACGATTCGATTTCCCCTTAAAAAATCCCTTTTCACATGAATCACCATCTTTCCGACAGTAATCTTCATAATAATACGGACAAAAACTGATAAACTCATTTTAATATTCGAGTTTCTTCTACTTCATTTTTCTGCTCGCAAGTAAAAGAAAAAGAGTATATTGTCACATTAAGAATCACTATCTTCATATGACGATATACTCTTCTATCAAATTTTTATCTTTCTTGACATTTTATTTATACAAAAAAATAAAATTTTCTTTCGTTTTTTGTTTCTCAGCATTTGTTAACATAATATTTTTATGAATAACCACCATTCGAGTGAATGACTTGCCCAGTAACCCATTTCGCTTCTTCACTTACTAAAAAAGAAATTAAGCGCGCAGCATCCATCGTTTCTCCAACTCTACCTTGCGGGAATTTCCATACTAAATAATGTTTTAATTCCTCTGTAATCCACCCTGTATTTGTTGGTCCTGGATCAACAGCATTAACAGTAATCCCCTTCTCCATCGCTACTGGTGCCACTGACTTTGTAAATGCTTCAATTGCCCCTTTCGTTGCTGCATATGCTAATTCATCTGGCATTGGACCTACTGACTGTCCTGAAGTAAGATTAATAATACTCCCGCTCGTTTTAAGTGAATAATGTTTTATAAACAATGAACTTAATAACATAGTAGCCCGAACATTAACTGTATAATGTTTATCCAACTGCTCTACATCTAATTCCTCAATTCTCGTATGAGTAGAATACACTGCATTATTAACTAGAATAGATGGATCACCTAACCGTTCTGATACCATATAAAACAAACGATTTGGCGAATAAGACTGCGATAAATTGATTTCTGCCATTTCACATCGAACATCGTAACTTTCAATTTCCTTTTTCAGCAAAAAGGGTTCTTGATCACTCATTCCCCATGGCATCGCTTTATCATACTTTGGCCAGTACGTGAAAAAAATGTCTATCCCCTTTTGAGCAAGCACCTTGCATACAGCTGCACCAATTCCATTCAGACGAGTTGCCCCTGTTACAATTGCTATTTTCTTCACCTTTTTCTCCTCCATCTATACACAGATCCCCTGCATGAATACAGAGGATCTATCTTCTTATTGAATATTTGACAGTATACGTTCAGCACCTAATTTTAACATTTTAATAAAGATATAATTTACAATCGTAAACATTACAAATAAAACGATAAACATTACCCACAGTCCGACATGAAGGAAGAAGTATAATACACTTACTCCCCCCACAATAATTAAAGCTATTAAAATATTAGCTAAAAAATTCCACAAAGTTGTATATCGACTTTTAAATAATTTCTGCTCTGTATCCCAATGAATATCTGCAGTTTGTGCGTCCCAGCGTGTTCCGATTAAATTAATTAATAACAACCCGTTCGCACTTAGTAAAAACCACAGTATCATAAAGACTGGAGAAATCCCAGCTACAACTGCCATCGTAATACCGAATACTGCTAAAATGATCACATTAATTAACCAAGCAGTGATTGCTTTCGCAAAAAAGATATCCGAAGCCTTTACTGGTAAATAACGATTTACAAACCAAGAGCTTCCATCTCGCGAAAATGACGTTGTTGCAATGACGTTACTACCCATTAAAAATAACGATGCACAAAGGCCAACACCAATTGCAAATCCTGTTGTCTCTGGATTGTTAATATACTCTGTAATAAACTTTAAATTTCCATCTTGCACAAATAAAATAAAGAACAACATAATTGGCATAACGAAAGTTTGTACAATGCAATTTAAGAAAAATTGTGGTGTACGGAATAACGTTTTAAATTCTTTTTTCACATACGCTTTTAAATGCGAACTTTGTACTGTTGATTTCTGTAAACCTTTCGCCGAAATAACTTGTTTCTTTGCTGTACTCGTTGAAAGTCCAATAACCCCTTTTAAATATGTACGCTCTGCTATGTAATAAAACAACACAAAGAAGACAAATGAAATAACTGCAAAGATTATTACATATAAAGGTCCCTTCCAATTTGCATTTTCTACTAATGCCACTGCTCCAAAATATGTAGTTGGAAAATAATTTGTCATTTGTACTAAAAGAGAAGATTGATTATTTACAAGGTATTCCGCAGCCCCATCTCCAGAAAACGCACTTTTATTTCTCCACTGCATAAATACGTTAATTCCTACAATAAATAATATACTTACGATTCCAATAAATATATTTCCTCGATCTTTATTTTTCGCTATATTTGTATACCTCATAATAATTGTCATCAGTAACGAAGCTAATACTAACGGCACGATTGGGAAGAGTAAGTAAATAAAAATCATATATATGTAATATGTAATAAATGCGCCACTTTTTAAACCGTACGTAATGAAGATTGGTAATAAAATGAATGAACTCATTACGTATTGTGTAATTAATACCGTTAAAAATTTTGCCGAAATAATTTGCGCTGGTTTTAATGGTAACGGCAGAAACATTTCAATATCATTGCTGTAGTAAAATACAGTTAAAATGTTCGTTATACTCATTAAAAATACCCATATACTCGCAATCGCAAGTCCCATTGCAATAATCATTCCCGGCCCTTGCCCTAATTGTTTCAGACCTTCATACATTCCGTGCGTCATCGAACCAAATATTAAAAATCCAACAAATAAAATAGCTGCAAATGAAAATAAATACGCCCATCGCTTCTTCTTATCTGCTATAAAATCTGCGTAATTTAACTTTAATAGTACCTTCGTTAACGTCCAAATTTTACTCATTGCCCGTCATCTCCAAGAACATTTTTTCAAGTGATTCATTGGATTTAAAATGATCTCTCATTTCATCTAAATTTCCTTTAAACTGCAAATTCCCCTTATTAATAATAGCAACCCGGTCACATATTTTTTCCGCTACTTCTAATACGTGTGTAGAGAAAAATACAATCTTTCCTTTATCCGCATGTTCTCTCATCATTTGTTTTAAAATATATGCAGATTTCGGATCAAGCCCTGTTAACGGTTCATCTAAAATCCATACATCTGGTTCATGCACGAGCACACCAATAATAACGATTTTTTGTCTCATACCGTGCGAATAACTTTGAATTTGATCAGATAATGCATTATAAAGATCAAACTTCTTCGCTAAAGACTCTATTCGTTCTTGTCTTACTTCTTTCGGCACTTCATACATATCAGCCATAAAGTTTAAATATTCAATTCCTTTTAAACGTAAAAACATATCTGGGCTATCCGGCACATAACCAAACGTCTTCTTTGCTTCCATCGGCTCTTCCATAATATTTTTTCCATTAATCGTAATAGTCCCTTTGTCCACCCCGTGAATGCCAGTAATCATCTTAATTGTCGTGGATTTACCCGCACCATTTGGTCCTAAAAATCCAAAGATTTCGCCGCTAGGTACAGATAAACTTAAATCTTTTACTGCATAAGTAGACCCATTATAACTTTTTGACACATTCGTAATTTCAATCATTCCATCCAATCCTTTCCTTAATTACCAAATAACTATATTGATATTATAGCATACTTCTATTTTAAGATTTTTACATTTTTCAGTTTATTTAACCTTTAAAATAAATATACACCCCTAATCCAACAACTAAAACGACAGCTAGTATAATATAAATCATTGTTAATCGTTTAATATTCCCCTTTGTCGCTTTGCTATAATTTGCATCACCATTCCGCCCAATTAACACCGTCGCAATGACAGTAATCACTACAAGTAATACAACGATCATGATCCAAGTTAGCATTTCTTCCTCCCCCTCCTTACAACCATTTTACAATATTATCCTCTTTATTTCGCAGCATATTTCCTCTTTTTACTATTATTATGAAGCAAACTGGAAAACTATTATTACCATTCCTATCCAATTGCGATATATTTATAACATAACGTGACTTATTTCTAACAACATAAGGAGGACCTATCATGAAAACAACTTGGATAAAATATTTAGGATTTCTCGGTTTCTTCGGATTTTTTTATGAAAAAGGATTGTTTACTATGTTCTGTTTCTTCTCCTTTTTCACATCGTATAGAACAGTTCAACACGATGAACTGTTTGAACAAATTGTCAATAAATCGTGTCGCAATGCATTTATCGTTACGTTACTAACTACCACAATCATTATGTTTATTGAAATGTTATTTCCAAACCCTACGCTACAAGAGATTGATATCGCTCTTATTTTCGGCACACTCATTCTTACATTCGGCTTTTCTATGTTCTTTTTCGATAAACCAATTGATGAAATGGAAGATGCACCATGGCGTTCGTAACGAGAATAAAAGAATACCGTCATTCTTTCCAAGAAGAATGACGGTATTTCTCATTGATTATCCATATAAAACCGCATGAAATACGCCTAATAGTAAGTATTGATCCTGCATGTAATCTTCATCATATACATTCATCTCAATGTAATACATATCTTCCTCAAGACGAATATTCCAATCTGCAATTACATAGCCCTTTCGTAATAACTTTCCCATTCCAAATGAAGTTTTATGAACAACATATTCTTCTGCCCTATATGTAAAGGTAAATAAGAAATTTGCATCCAATAACTTTCCATCACATACAAGTATTTCATGCTCTACATCATTATTATCTTTGTACGTTACTAAAATCCTTCTTTGGCGCTGCCTACTTATATCCTTTGCAATGACGCGAATATTGTCCTTACTATCCTTTATTTCATAAATAATATTACTACCAATTTTCGGAATAAAATCCAGCACTCTCATCAGCGTATTTTTATAATAGCCCCTTACTACGCCTACTTGCTCACTTCCATTATAAACTTCTATCGGTGTCGTATCTGCTTTGCTATCACACGGTCGTTTGTAAGAGAGCTGCATCATTCGCTCTCCTCTTAAGTACTGATCAAACGTCACAGGATATTCTATCATGCGCAGTTCTTTATTTAGCTCATACAAATAGCGTTGAACACTCTCTATTAATGTTGTAGTAGCTATACGCTCTTGAAGTTCAAATTCTTGCCAGCTGGAAAAAACATTCCATTGATTATGATCCTCTTCATAGAAGAAACCAAGA
This sequence comes from Bacillus sp. RB3, assembly GCF_030164735.1. Lineage (NCBI taxonomy): Bacteria > Bacillati > Bacillota > Bacilli > Caryophanales > Bacillaceae > Bacillus > Bacillus sp. RB3. The sequence continues at coordinate 63,366 of NZ_JASNGE010000012.1, read as the reverse complement.
ATTACCTCTTCACGGTCAGCCGTTTCATATTTCATAGGCACGTTCTGCCCATGTTGAACTTGTTCCATCCACTGACCTAAATAAATGCCCAGCTCTGCAACCTTCATACATGATTTTTGAAAAAATACGCTGTCACTCGCGCAAATCGTTACATCTCCTTCGATAAAGCCCTTTGAATAAGCATCATACCGTGGCTCATCCTTCTGCGGGATACTCTTATCTAACTCAAATAAAAACGTTAACATCCTTTATTCACCTCTAGTTGTTACACTAATCATACATGACATCGCATCACTCTGAGAGACTATTTATATACGCATATTTAATTCACGCATTATAACACGTGAATGATCTTGTATAGTAGCGCTATTTTTTGTTCTATATCTTAGTATTTGAATTTATATGAGCGATTTTTCGACAAATATCAGCACAATTAAAATGAAGCTACCTTTTCTTCAGCCACTTCTACAATTTCTAAAATTTGTAGCAGACTCTCCACTTCATAAGTCGGATTAACACTCGTCTTATTCTCTTTCAAACTCGGATTATACCAACACGTATCAATGCCGAAGTCTTCTCCGCCTTTCATATCAGAAGTTAGCGAATCTCCGACCATTAGTACACTTGATTTATCCGTAATTCCAAATTTCTCAAATGCATAATCAAAAATCTCACGCGCTGGTTTTTGATGACCAACTTCTTCAGAAATAATAATGTGATCAAAGAAATTACATAAAGGCGAATTTCCGATTCTTGATTGTTGCACCTTCGTATATCCATTCGTAATAATACCTAACTTGCAATCTTGAAGATTTTCACATAATTGTACTACGCCTTCTATAAGATGTACTTCCTTCCCTAAATTTTCAAGGTATACATCACTAAATTGCTGCGCATCTACGGCTATATTATGAAGTGCAAATAATTGTCTAAATCGCTCCACGGCTAATTCACTTAGCGTAATCATTTTATTTTCTAAATCTCTCCATAATCCATTACTAATCTCTTTATAACTTGCAAGATGATCATTATACCCTGTAGGCATGCCAAACTGTACAAACGCATTATGTAATGCGTGTCTTTCCGTTTCAGGGAAATCTAATAATGTATCGTCTACGTCGAATAATATAAATTTGTATTTCATGATGTTCTCCTCAATTCCTATTTTAAAAGCTTCGTTCTCATTGCTTATAAGTTTTTATATATGTCGTGATGAAGCGCTTTAACCCGCTCTTTATAGAATACACCTTTATCTTTTATTTTCAAATGTGCTATAAATAAATTTGCTAGCATGACTGCTGTATCTAGTCTATAAAATAAACTAACAATATGAGGAGTAACATTAAAGATACTATCATTCTTATATCCATCTTTAAATTCATCCCAACTAACCTCATTTGTTTCAGCTATTCTCATAAGCTCCAGCAATGGATGACCAATTAAAGCATTATCCCAATCAACTATTGCTTTAACTTCTCCATTATACCCGATTAAATTGGCTGGTCGAATGTCCATATGTAATAAACATTTTACATGATCTGCTGTACTAAGAATATATTCAATTGTTTTTGTATCCGGAAGATTAATTTTGCAGTTCGTGATTGTATTAAACCCTTCTATCCGTTTCACAATTCGTTCTGCTATATACTTACTAATGGGCTCTCTAATATTTTGTTTGTAATACAAACCATCAATTGGCATACTATGAAGATTGCTCACTAACTCCCCTATTTTGCATGCGGAAATTGGCATATGATCAGCATACACACAATCCGAAATTAAAAAATCAAGTTCGGTTGAAAGATGCAATCCGTGTATCCTTGGTACTGGAATACCTTTTGAATGACAATACTTAGACAGCTCCGCTTCCTTTTGCAACGAAATCCGACTGTTAAATAAGTCTTCATTTATATTTTCCACTTCTCTTTCCCACGGTACTCGAAATGCCAAAGACCCCTTTTCTGAATCTCCTTGAAAAACAATATTTTGCACTCCCGTTCCAATCACCTTTAAATCTTGAATAGCTAGTTCCTTATACTCTTGACTTAGTATTGTTGCCAGCTTCTCTCTTAACCCCTCTGCTTTTACACGTGTATGAATCATTTTATCCCCCGATTCTTAAGTTCTTTTCATCCATTTTCTCCTCTGTGCACAACATCCTCATTAACAAAATTATAGCAACAATAGTAAAAGGAGGCTAATCCGCTCAGCCTCCTTCTCATTATTAATCTTCTAGCAATAACTCTTTCATTTCCTCTAACGACTCTTTCGTAAAGCCAAGAGCTTTTTCAGCGTATGCTTCAACTGATCCGTATTGCTTTTGAATTTCACCAATCGCAGCTTGCAAGTATTCAGCACGTGCTTCAAACATTGCACCTAATATCGCTCTGCTCTCATCGTTTTGTAATTTCGCACCTAAAAAGGCCATCATTTTTTCATTTAGCTTTTCACGGAATCCGTTACTTAGTAAGTAGTCTTCCATTACTGTTTTTTCTGGTACACCTAGTAAAAGTAGTAATAATGCTGAACCAAATCCAGTACGATCTTTTCCAGCTGTACAGTGGTTTACTAACGGTAAGTTTTCCGGGTTTTGCGCTAAGTTTAAGAAGCTCACGAATGCCTCGTTACCACTTACGAAATCTTGATTCATTTTCACAAGATACTCACCTGGTTTTCCTAACATAGAAAGGTCACCAACTTGGAAAAACTCATTTATATTTAAGTCTTTCGCTAAGTCTTGCATAACTGGTAAGCACACTTGACGAGCACCCGTAATTTCTGGATTCGGCTTATGCTTCACTTCAAAGTCTGTACGGTAATCGCAAATTAACTTTAAACCAGACTTTTGTAAATAGGCAATATCCCATTCAGTTAGCCCTGCTAATTCTTCAGAGCGGTATAATTTGCCCCATTTTACTTTACGGCCTTCAGTCGTTTCATATCCTCCCATATCACGGAAGTTAAACGCACCTTGTAATGGCAATCTACGCTCGGCTACTGTTACTGCTTGTCCATTACTTCCTACTAATCTAAAATATGGCCGTTCATTTTCACTGGGGTTTTCAATTGTATATGATAATTCCCCATTTACTGTTGCAAGTAATTCTCCATTTTCTTCAATATGATCTGGTGAAGTACTCCAATAAATACGAACTTCTTCTATATTATTTTCCCACTTTATTTGTAACGTATTATCTTTATTTCTTTCTACAGTTGCTTGTAACCAATTTCTTTGCTGTCCCATTCTTTCACCAACGCTTTCTCATATAATCGAATCTCACTCTATTGTATTATACAAATATCTACTTTGTCGTTCTCATTTTTCTTTTTATCTTACAAACAGGCGAAAAGTTCTTTTACTTGTTCAAAATTTGTACAAGGGTTCTCACTAAATGTGTCCCAGATTATATCCTAAAACTTCCTTACATACCGCTCAGTACAACTTAGCAACTGACATCCATTCTTTTCAAAAACATCCTTCATCCATTCATTTTGTATATTTGTCTCACCAATATAATAAGATGCACCTATTTCCTTTAAGACAAACATCGCACCTGCAAATAATGCCGCTTCATATCCCTTATTACGCATATTTGGAGTAACTGCGAAGTACATAAGTTTCCCTTCTTCTAACGTACCTCTTTCAATATGCGGGATTACAATTCCTATCGGCTCTTCATCGACACTCGCTGTTAAGCAATGTTCTTTCCATTGCTCACCAATTTCTTGTAGCATCATATGCACAAATTGATCATGAGCGACTGGTTCTCCCGTCGCTTCATTCCACAGTGAATAAAAAGCCTCTTCTCCAACTTCTTCAATAAGCTTAAAATCCATTTCACTTTCTACATCTTCTACTTCATATATATCTTTAAATACAATCATGTTTTCCGTAACATATTCAAATGAATACGTTTCAAAACATTTTTTATACACATCATAATTTGGACTTTTTGAAGAGATTTCAAAATGTAGTTTTTCTAATTCACCTTTTTTAGCTTCAGCAACGCAATATTGCATCATTTCCTCTAATTGCTCTTCTGTAAAAATCTCTGCATTATTTTCTTTTATCATAATAGAAGAAGCACTTCTTCTTATTTTAAAATGTTTTTCTAACTGTTCTATCGTCGTCATATTCTTCCCTCATCTATATCATACTCGAATTTCTAATCGTTCTCCTTGCATGAGCAGGATTGTCCTTGAATATATAGAATACTAGAAAAGATCGCATCTTTAAAGTGCGGAGGAGGTTCTCCAGTGGATATTACAGCATTGCAACAACAGTTAGAGCTTATACAACAAAATGACTATACGCAACTACAGCATATAGACGTAAATGAGTTAACTTTGAACATGCTTCAGTATATCGGAACGACTGATAGCTACGTTCGTTACCAACTTATATATAAATGTTTTGCGCATTTCATTCATCATGAATTCCTTATGGACGATCAGCTGAAATTACTTCTGCAAACTTGTTTAAGTGATGAGTATTTATATTGTGACATTTACTCCCCACATACAGATGGGGTTTTCACACGTTCTTACACTGTTTCGTTAATTGCGTTAATACTCCAATTCGCTAATTCGCACTACTTTTGTACAGAGGAGGATATCGAAGAAATAAAAAATAAACTCATTACATACACAAACTTAGAAACGGATTTTCGGGGCTATATCGAAAATAAAGGATGGGCTCATTGTCTTGCTCATGTATCTGATGCCTTTACTGAAATTGTTCATAATACGTATACAACTTTTGAATGGTACGAAGAATTAATTCATTGTTTATTAAATAAAATCTTTATTCCATCTGACCTTTTTCATAATAACGAAGATGAACGCATTGTTACTCCATTACTAGCAATGCTGTATCATGATTTTCCTCAGAACGATTTAATTTCTATTATTCATAAAAAAATAAAAAGGCTTCCTCAAATTAGAAAACGCCTTTCGCTTAATGAGTATTGTATTTTATGTGCCAATATTAAAACCTTTTTACGCACATTATTTTTCAGAACGAAAGATGACCATAACTTAGCCTTTACAGCACGTAAAACAGAAAGAATGTTAAAAGAACTTCCTAACTATTATTAAATACAAGGAGCAATGACATGGGTTATATTGAAGATATGAGAAATCTAGTAGGAAATCATCCACTTATTCTAATAGGATCACACGCCATTATATTAAATGAAAAAGATGAAGTATTGCTGCAACTCCGTACAGATTTTAACCGCTGGGGCATTATTGGCGGTGCCTTAGAATATAACGAAACGTTAGAAGATGCTTTAAAACGAGAAGTGTTTGAAGAAACTGGACTTATTATTAAAAATCCAGAACTATTCCGTACATACTCAGGGCCAGACTTCTTTCAAATCTATCCAAACGGCGATCAAGTACACGGTGTACTCGTTGTTTATATTTGCCGAGAATTTCATGGTGAACTTGTATGCGATCAAAGTGAATCAAAAGAACTACGCTTCTTTTCACTTAATGAATTACCTAATAATCTTCCCCCTGTTATTGAGAGGATTATTACAGATTATCAAAAAAAATAAGGGAACGCTTAACGTTCCCTCTCAAATCCAATCCGTTTTTTAATTTCCGCTAAATTTACCTTTGCAATAGCGCGTGCCTTCTCAGCACCGTTTTTTAACGCCTCATATAATAAATTCGGCTCATTCATATACATTGCGTACTTTTCACGAGGTCCAGCTAACTCACGATCTACAACGCGAAACAACTCTTTTTTCACATCGCCCCATCCGATTCCAGTCTCATACTTTTCACACATCGACTGTATTTCATCTTCGGTCGCAAACTCTTTATATATCATAAATAATGTTTCTAATTCTTTCGGTTCATTTGGAAGTGAAGAGTCTGTTTTGATTTTAAATATTAACTTTCGAAGTTTTTCTTGCTCTGCAAATAATGGGATTACATTTCCGTAACTTTTACTCATTTTCCTTCCATCAAGACCAGGTAAAATAGCTCCTTCTTCTTGTATGACATACTCCGGTAGTGTAAATGTCGTGCCAAATGTATGATTAAAATACGTCGCAATATCACGCGCGATTTCAATATGTTGAATTTGGTCTTTTCCGACAGGTACATGTGTAGCTTGAAATAATAATATGTCAGCTGCCATTAAAATCGGATACGTATATAACCCCATATTCACTCCTGCATCGACCTCTAACCCCGCTTCTTTATTTTGCTCCACCTTCGCTTTATACGCATGAGCACGGTTCATAAGACCTTTCGGAGTTAGGCAAGCTAAAATCCAAGCTAATTCTAGAATTTCTGGTACTTCTGTTTGCCGATAAAAAACAACATCTTCCCCAAGTCCAAGCGATAACCAAGTAGCTGCTACCTCTTTCGTATAACTGCTGAACTTTTCTGAATCATGCACAGCATTTAATGCATGATAATCAGCTATAAAGTACAATGCTTTTCCTTCATTATTCTTTGACATTTGTAATGCAGGTTTAATCGCACCAATATAATTCCCTAAATGCGGATAACCTGTCGGCTTAATTCCTGTTAACATTATTTTTTCACTCACACTAACTCCTCCTTTCGCAAAATAAAAAGAGCCCCTCATCCTTAAAAAGGACGAGAGACTCCCGCGGTACCACCTTAATTAGCTATCATTAGCTCACTTCATACTTCAATAACGTGAAGTAACCGTCTTTACCTACTCATTTCAGTTAGAAGCTCCAGAGTCCATTCCATATTCATCCCTTACTGATTCTCACCACATATCAGCTCTCTGAAAAGTTTCGAATATGTACTCTTCTCTTTCATTGCTTTTTCGTTATTTTTTACAGTTTATCACATTTCACTTCCAAACAAACCCGAATTTTCTATTTTATATAGCAGGAATTTCCACTTCAATTGTCTAATATTATATAGGTTTGCAGAAATATTCGAAACAACTTTGGAGGTTTTTTCATGGTAAAATACATATCCATTTTAGGTTCCACAGGATCCATCGGCACATCTGCATTAGATGTCGTTTCAGCTCATCCTGAACATTTCAAAATCGTCGGTTTAACCGCAAATTATAATATCGATCTTCTTGAGCAACAAATCAAAACGTTTCAACCTCGTATTGTAAGCGTTGCAACAAAAGACTTAGCAGACACGCTTCGTACGCGTATTTCAGCGAATACAAAAATCACATACGGGACTGATGGCTTAATTGCGGTAGCTACTCACCCTGATTCAAATCTTGTATTAAGTTCTGTTGTCGGAGTTTCCGGACTACTTCCAACGATTGAAGCATTAAAGGCGAAGAAAGATATTGCCATCGCTAATAAAGAAACGTTAGTTGCAGCTGGACATATCGTAACTGAACTAGCGAAACAAAACGGATGTCGCTTAATTCCAGTAGATAGCGAACATTCAGCTATTTTCCAATGTTTAAACGGAGAAAATAATAAGGAAATTGAGAAATTAATCGTTACAGCTTCTGGCGGTGCATTCCGTGATAAAACACGTGATGAAATGCAAACATTACAAGCAAAAGATGCTTTAAAGCACCCAAACTGGTTAATGGGCGCAAAACTAACGATTGATTCTGCCACATTAATGAATAAAGGGTTCGAAGTAATGGAAGCGAGATGGCTATTTGATATTCCATATGAAAAAATTGATGTAATGATTCATAAAGAAAGTATCATTCATTCTTTAATAGAATTTATTGATGGATCAGTTATGGCACAGCTCGGTGCTCCTGATATGAGAATGCCGATTCAATATGCGTTTCACTATCCTACTCGGCTACCTTCTTCCTATGAAAAATTAAATTTATTAGAAATCGGTAGTTTACATTTTGAAAAACCAGATTTAGAGAAGTTCCCTTGTCTACAATACGCATATGAATGTGGCAAAATCGGTGGTACTACTCCCGCTGTATTAAATGCAGCAAATGAACTTGCGAATGCACTATTCTTAAAAAATGAAATTGCCTTTTTCGATATTGAAAAAACAATTTACAAAACAGTTGAAGCTCATCATAACGTAAAAGATCCTTCACTAGATGCTATATTAGAAGCGGATCAATGGGCACGCCAATATGCAAATGAATTGTTAATAAAAAAGAGCTAAAACAGATAATACTGTTTTGAACTGCACCCCAATTGTTAGACACAGTCTAACAATTGGAGGTGCAGTTTTTCTATGGCTAAATTTACAGCTGATGAAAAAATACAAATCGTTCTACGTTATTTGAATGGAAATGAAAGTTATCGAGAAATGGGTAGATCACTCGGTATAAGTGACACAATCATTTTGAATTGGGTAAACCAATATAAACAGAATGGTCTGGAAGCTTTTCTAAAACGATGTACAAATTATACACAACAATTTAAACTAGATGTACTAAACTTTATGATTGAAAACGGTATGTCCTTATTTGAGACGGCAGCTATCTTTAATATTCCTGCCCCTTCAACGATTTCTGTTTGGAAAAAACAGCTCGAAACACAAGGAATTGATGCCCTTCAATCTAAGAAAAAGGGGCGTCCATCCATGAAAAAAGATTCAAATAAACAATTAAAACAAGCTTTAGCTGACGGGTCAGTCGAGGCACTTGAAGCACGTATTAAACAGCTTGAAATGGAAAATGAGTACTTAAAAAAGTTAAATGCCTTAGTTCAAAACAAGGAAAAATCACAAAACAAGACAAAGCGCAAGTAGTCTATGAATTAAGACATAAATATTCGGTGAAGGCACTTGTGGAGCTAGCTACTATTCCTCGAAGCACGTATTATGATTTAGTAAAGAAAATGAATCGTCCAGATGTAGATGCCGATTTGAAAGCTGAGATTAAAGCGATTTATGAGGAAAATGAAGGTCGTTATGGTTACCGTCGCATTCGTGATGAATTAACGAATCGTGGCCAGAAGGTGAACCACAAGAAGGTTCAGCGCATTATGAAAGAGCTTGAGTTAAAGTGTGTCGTGCGTATGAAGAAATATAAATCCTATAAAGGAAAAGTCGGTAGAATTGCACCTAATATTTTAGAGCGTAATTTTTACACAGATGCCCCAAATCAAAAATGGGTAACGGACATCACGGAGTTTAAATTGTTTGGAGAGAAACTGTATGTATCACCTGTATTAGACTTGTATAATGGTGAAATTATTACCTATACAATTGGTTCTAGACCGACATATTCACTTGTTTCAGAGATGTTAGAGAATGCATTAAAACGTTTACCTGAAAACCATCAACTATTAATGCATTCGGATCAAGGATGGCATTATCAAATGAGACAATACGTCCGTACACTTGAATCAAGAGCTATCGTCCAGAGTATGTCTCGAAAAGGTAACTGTTACGACAACGCAGTAATAGAAAATTTCTTTGGGATTATGAAGTCGGAGTTCCTCTACATAAAAGAATTTGAAAATGTAGAGCACTTTAAAATAGAATTAGAAAAATATATAGATTATTATAATACGAAACGGATTAAGGCAAAATTAAAAATGAGCCCGGTACAATACCGGACTCACTTTTATCAAGCTGCCTAATGAAATAACCGTGTCTAACTTTTAGGGGTCACTTCATTTTAGCTCTTTTTTCACGTATTCAACTTAACAAATCTATAACCGTGCGTAACTAACACTTTTAATATCGCATATCCTGGAATGGCTAAAATAATGCCCATAATCCCGAATAAGTTTCCGGCAGTTAAAATGATAAAAATGATAGTAATCGGATGAATATCTAACTTTTTACCCATAACTTGCGGAGAAATAAATTTACCTTCTGCTAATTGTACAACCATCATAACGATAATTACTTTTAACACCATTGCTGGCGAGTCGATGAATGCGATAATTAACGCTGGTGTAATCGCGATAATTGGTCCTACGTACGGAACGATATTTACAATCATCGCTAAAATCGCAAGTAATACCGCATATTTAATACCAATAATAAGATAACCAATTAATAGCATAATACCGATAAATAAGCTCACGATAATTTGACCTCTAATATACGAGCTAATCGCATAATGCATATCATCTAGTATTCTCATTGCTGCTGGTTGTCTTTGCTCTGAAATAAACTTTAAAAAGTGATTCGGCAATTGCTCACCATCTTTTAAAAGATAGAACAATATAAATGGAACCATTACAAATGTTAAAACAACCTCTGTAACAGTACTCAAAAATCCAGTTACATTCCCAGTTACTGATGATAATGACTTTGTAAAATCAACTGTGTATTCTTTTACCATATTCGCAACATTAATATTTAAATTCTCCTGAATTTTACCGAGTAAATTACTTTCCCCGAATCTACGTGCTGCTTGTTCAATCTCATGGCCAAAATACGGTAAGTTATCAATTAATGCATCAATTTGATCTTTAATAATAGGGATAACCGTTACAACTAAAAATACAAATAATCCTAGTACGATTAAATATATGGAAGCTATCGATACGATTCTTGAAACACCTTTCTTTTCTAAAAGCGAAACGAATGGATGTAAAATATAAAATAGCACGCCTGCTAATAGTACTGGGAAGAAAATTGTTTTTAAAAATACGATAAACGGTGTAAAAACAAATGATATTTTTGTTAGCAATAAAATATTAATGAACAATAACGCAAATCCAAGTAATACCGCCAAATAATTTTGTTCTCTAAAAAACTTTCTTAACTTATCTCTTTTTCTTATATTTATTTTCTCCAACGAAACCACCTCTTCGAATGATGAAAAGCCCTTATTCAGGGCTCTTCATCATAATCTATATATCTATTTCTTTGTAGCTTTCACTACAAATGATACAATAAAAATTAACACGATTGCACCTAATAATGCTGGCACGACATGAATCCCACCAAATGATGGCCCAAAGGATCCAAATAATCTACCACCTAACGAAGCACCTAATAAACCTGCGATAATATTTCCGAACATACCACCTGGGAAATTTTTACCTGTTATAGAACTAGCAATTGCACCTATAATAGCACCAACTATTAATGTGATAATCCATCCCATTTTTAGTCCTCCATTTCTATTATAGTTTGTATGATTTAATACAAACATATGTATTTATCATTGCTAATCATATTTCACTATAGAAATATATTTACTACTATTTTACATATGGAGATACATATATTATATGCAAAAAAGAAAAATATTGTCAAACTCACCCATAAAGCAATTATATTCATATACCATATTTAAAGGAGGCTTCATTATCTATGATTCTTAAGTTAAATTCCACTTCTTTTGAAGTAGCAACATCCATTTTACAGGTTCAAATTCCAGCTTATAAAGTTGAAGCAGACTACTTAAATAGTACTGCCATACCTCGTTTATATGATACTGTAAACGATATTCAAAATTGCGTTGAAACATTCTATGGATATTTTTCTGAAAATAAACTTGTCGGTTTTATTTCTTTTGTACAAGAAGAAAAACTAATCGATATCCACAGGTTAGTTGTATCGCCCGATTTTTTTCAAAAAGGAATCGCAACGAAACTCCTAATTTATATATTTAACATGTTTCCCTCTTCAATGACATACATTGTACAAACAGGTAAAGCGAATACCCCTGCTATTACTTTATATAAAAAACACGGATTCATTACAATATCAGATACAATACTTCCTGACGGTATGATTCTTACGCAATTAAAAAAGACAGAATACACAAAATAATTTGACTTTTTAGCTCCTTTATGTTATTTTTTACTTTATAAAACCTTTTGCTGAGTCCAAATTTTGGAGCGGGGGAACCATTTTTGTAGCTATGCTACTTGGGGCGAATCTTTTTTAAGTAGGGAAACTCTCACTTCCCGAGTCCGACAGCTAACCTCGTAAGCGTAATGGGAGAGGAAGGTGCTTTTTGCCTATGTTACACATTTTGCCTCCTTAATTATAAATATGGGATCGATATCAAATAGTCACCTATATTTATAGAAAAGGAGAATGTATTATGTTACGTTTATCTGATCACGCAATTAAAATGATGGAGCAAAGACTTCGAATTGAAAAACAACGCACATATCAAGCAAATAAGGTTGTAGATAACTTACATCACAAATACTTCTTTCAGCATATTTTTCAACCGAAAAGATAAAGAAAATGTTTATTTAATATTAAAAAACACAAGGTGTGTCTTACAAAGACATTCCTTGTGTTTTTTATATTCTTTATAAAATTCTCACTACATTTAAGCTTGCTGTAATCGCACCTGCTATAGTAGTCACACGCCCTACACCTAACGGGCCATTTTGTAATATTAATGTTGAATTGGCACTCGTCACATTCACAAGAAGTGTATTTGAAATGGCTGGTTCGATTACTACAGTTGATGTCGTTACGTTTTGTATAAAACTCCCTGTTAGTTGCGTTCCATTTAATAGCAATCTAACAGATACTGTCTCATTCCCACCATTTGCATCCCCTTGAAAATAGTAGCTTACTAAATATATTCCTGGCGTCGTTACTGTGACTGTCGTAGCACTAGTTAAAGATACACCAGTTCCATATACAGTGGATCCAGAATTAATTGGGATGTTGGCACTTGCTGCAATTGTGCTTGTTGATGTAGAAAAGAAATATCCGCCACCTGTCGATATAGCAGATGATCCTGTTGCTCCAGTTAAGCCTGTTGGACCCGTGGCACCTGTTGGGCCTGTTACTCCTGTTCCCCCTGTCGCTCCTGTTATTCCTTGTATGCCTTGTATTCCGGTCGGTCCAGTTGCACCAGTCAATCCCGTCTGGCCCGTTACTCCTGTTGGATCCGTTATCCCTTGTGGACCTTGGATTCCTTGTGGACCTTGAGGACCCGTTGCTCCCGTCTGGCCGGTTGCTCCCGCCTGCCCCGTTACCCCTTGTGGTCCTTGGATTCCTTGTGGACCTTGAGGACCCGTTGCTCCCGCCTGGCCGGTTGCTCCAGTTGGACCGGTTGCTCCTTGTGGTCCTTGAATTCCTTGTGGACCTTGAGGACCCGTTGCTCCCGCCTGGCCGGTTGGACCGGTTGGACCGGTTGGACCCGCCTGACCAGTTATTCCTTGTAATCCTTGAGGACCTTGCAAACCAATAGCTCCAGTCGGTCCTATTATTCCTTGCACTCCTTGAGGACCTTGCAAACCAATAGCTCCAGTCGGTCCTATTATTCCTTGCACTCCTTGAGGACCTTGGGCACCTTGTGTACCTGTCAATCCGGTAGTCCCTTGTATCCCTTGAACACCTTGAGGACCTTGTGTTCCAACTGCTCCTGTTTCCCCTTGAATTCCTTGAACTCCTTGTATACCTTGTGCTCCAGCAGGACCAGTTGCTCCTCGGATTCCTTGTGTTCCTTGAGCTCCTTCCGCTCCTGTAACACCAACTGGACCAGCTATCCCTTGTATTCCCACCATTCCTTGTGCACCTGTTGGACCTATCACACCTTGAATACCTTGAATACCTTTAGGACCTTCTGCACCAGTTGGACCAGTTACTCCCAGCGGACCTTGTATTCCTTGAGAACCTTCTGCACCAGTTGGACCTGTTATACCTTGGTTACCTTGAGGACCTTGTGCTCCTTGTACTCCAACTGCTCCAACTACACCTTGGGAACCTTGCGCTCCCCTTACACCTTGAGAACCTGTTGGACCTGTTATACCTTGCACTCCTTGCGCTCCAATTGGTCCTATCCCTCCGCTTACACCTGTTGAACCGGTCGCACCCGTTGGACCTGTTGGACCTCCTGGTGGACCGGGTGGGCCAGCTGGTCCAGTCACCCCACTAGAAGGGCCAATTGGACCGGTCACTCCCGTCGGACCGCCCGGTGGTCCTTCTGAGCCTTGAGTGCCAATACTACCCGTCGCTCCTGTTATACCTCTTATTCCCTTTATCCCTTGAAAACCTGTTGCTCCCGTTATACCTTGTATTCCTTGCACACCTTGTGGTCCTTGTAAACCTATTACACCTGTTATCCCCTTTATTCCACTTATACCTTGGGCACCTTGCATTCCAGTAGAACCAGTTGGACCCACTTCACCTTGTATTCCTTGAGCTCCTTGTGGGCCTTCTTCTCCAGTAATTCCTTGTATACCTTGGAAGCCGTCTTCCCCTTGTATACCAATAGCCCCTTGCTCTCCTTGTATTCCTTGAACACCTTGAGGGCCTTGTGGACCAGTTATACCCGAGACTCCAGTTATGCCTCTCCCTGCATTCCTTGTGCCCCTGTTTGTCCTCGCTCACCTATTTCCCCTTGTATTCCTTGTATGCCTTGTATACCTTGACTACCAGCAGGACCCGTAGCTCCTTGTATTCCTTCTAATCCTTGTACTCCAATATCACCAATTAGACCTTGGTTACCAATTAATCCTTGAGCACCTTGGAGACCAGTTGGGCCAGTTATACCTTGCTCTCCTGTATCACCAATAACCCCTTGTATTCCTTGTGCTCCTGTTGTCCCTCGGGGACCTTGTATCCCCCTGATACCTTGAGGACCTTGGGGCCCAGTTGCTCCCGTCGGTCCAGTCACCCCTGTAGGACCAACAGGACCTTCATGCCCTCCAGTTGGACCGATTGGACCACTATTACCTGTCGGACCCGTTGCTCCTATAAGCGGAAGAGGCAGTGCCACTCCAAATTTTTTGCACTTTCTATGATGACGCACAACAATCCCCCTTCCCCAAAATAATTACACCTTTTATATGAAATGCATTTTTATAAGAAAAGTACACATTTAACCTGAATTTTATTAAAATAAAGAAGCCTATCATTTGTTTGAAATGATAGGCTTCTTTTATAAAAACAGTTTATTTTCTAGCTTTAATAATAAAAGTAGTCGGCACCATTCTAGCTTTATATAAAGAATAATACTTCGTAGACGGCTCAGCTAGTTCTCCATCAAACGAGCTTGATGGTTCAGGCTCTTCTATTCTCTCAATTTTAAATCCCGCTCTATTTAACTCATTTATGTATGTACTTATTTTTCTCTTATATAATGTCGCTTGTACATTTTCTCCTTTAAATGTTTCAAACGTAATGGGCGTTTCCTCATGATAAGAAGACTTTATAGCAACTTCTTCTGTACCATACTGTAAGTTTGAATATATGGGATGCTCCCAGCTAAAAATAAAACTTCCTCCTGGCTTTACATACGAATAAATCAATTCCAACGTTTTTCTTAAATCCGAAGTCCAGCCTAATGCATAAATGGAGTATACAATATCAAAATAATCTTTCGGTATATCCCCTTCTTCTTTCATTGCTCCACATATTAACTTTGGATTCCAACTCTTTAACGTTTCATTCGCTATTTTAATTTGTTCACTTGAAAGATTCAGGCCCCATACTTCCTCTGCTCCATGTTCCCCCATATATTTCAGCGAATGCCCACTTCCACATCCAATATCAAGTACCTTTTTATCTTTAATTGAATCGAACAAATGAATCTCATCTTCAGACGCCGTATAAGGACCATATTTCGGTAAACAATCCACTTGAAAGAAATAAGGTAATAAGGTGCAACTGTATCCCAACACTTTTTATTTAAAGCTAACATTTGTGTACCTTTCATATGCTACATTCCCCCATCCATTTTCTTCCCCACTATTAATTACACATCATAACCCGTTCTTCCTTTTCTCTTCGCTCGGTAATTTTTCACTTTTGCAATTGTACCGCACGCTCTTCCTCCTTCTTCTCCAGCATACATACCGCACCATCTTTTACTTCCATTACGTGAATGATCATAAAATACCCAGCGGCAATCTGGACATGCTTTTAACCTTCCCCACACATTTTCTTGAATTGACATTAACACAATGCTTAACACTTTTGTATACACATTCTCTTCATATACTGGTTCATATGTAATACCTTTCATATCCTCCTTTATATGTACATGAAATGGGTATTTCTCTAACCACTTTTGCAATGATTCTCCGCCTTCAATTGTCATCCGAATATCTTCTCGAAAACCTCTTAATTCCTCTATCGTATGAAATGGAAACTCTTCATCAAAATATTCTTTCATAAAGAGCTTTATATCTTCTTTTGTTTGCAGCAAATCAATTGGCTCTCTCG
Source organism: Bacillus sp. RB3 (assembly GCF_030164735.1). Lineage (NCBI taxonomy): Bacteria > Bacillati > Bacillota > Bacilli > Caryophanales > Bacillaceae > Bacillus > Bacillus sp. RB3. The sequence goes on along the minus strand of NZ_JASNGE010000012.1, from coordinate 47,301 downwards.
TATCGTTTGGTATTCTCCATGTATTTAAAAATTCCCGAATATATTCTAGTTCATTTGGAGCGTTTTGATTCAATTCGATCCACCTTCTTCTTAAAATTTACTTTTTTCTGACTTTATGTATAATTATAGTATAAAATAGTTAACCATCAAATAATTTTACTGGTTACATAATTAGGAGGATTTCTATGAAAGGTTTCTCAACACCGATACGTTTCATGCTTATTTCTTCATTTTTTATGTCTTTTGGGTATTTTGCAGTATACGCATTTTTAGCTATTTATCTATTAACCTTTCTTCATTTTTCTGCTGTCCAAGTAGGAACAGTGTTGACGATTATGACAATTACATCACGAGTTATCCCATTATTCTCAGGGTTAATTGCTGACAAAATAGGCTATATCATTATGATGATAGCCGGATTATTTTTAAGAGGAGTCGGATTTATCGCTTTAGGAATATGCTCTGATTTCTATACAATTTCTATTTCTTCTGCACTTGTTGGCTTCGGAACTGCATTTTACGAACCTGCCGCTCGCGCTATATTTGGCTCACAGCCAGCTCATTTGAGAAAAAATTTATTTACATATTTAAACCTTAGCTTTAATTGCGGTGCAATAATCGGACCAATTGCAGGAGGATTCTTACTCTTACTCGATCCACTCTACGCTTTCTCTCTAACAGGATCTCTTATGCTGTTATTTGCTTTTATTTTTTACTTACTTAAAAATCACTTCCAAGTCACTACTGAAAACACGTCTATTACATTAGGAATACAGGTCATCTTACAAAACAAATCTTTCCTTCTGTTTTCCTTTATCATGATTTTCTTCTATATTATGTTTACTCAGCTTACTGTCGCACTTCCACTTCATATGAAAAACATTAGTAATAGCAATCAACTTGCTACACTCGTTATTACGATAAATGCGATAACAGGCGTTATATTTATGGTATTATTCCGAAAATTATTCCACAAATACAACACACTTTCGATTATTAAATACGGTGTTTTATTAATGAGTATTTCCTTTTTACTCATTCCTTTATTTCAACACCCATATTGGCTCTTTATTTGTGTAATTTTATTTACAATCGGTGAAACACTCGTATTACCTAACGCTGATATCGCTATTGCAAATTACAGTAATGAATCATATACAGCCACTTTCTTCGGATTTTATCAATTATCACTCGCATTTGGTTTTATCATTGGTAATTATGCCGGTACGTCTTTTACATCCAACTTAAGCGGAATGTATACACCATGGCTTATTTTTGGCGGAATAGGACTTATTGGTTTTATTTCACTACATATTTTGAATATAAAAAAAGTGGCCTCTAAAGAGGATATACACCTATGTAATACAAGCGACCTATAACGAAAAAGATTCGACCATCATATGTGACAGTCGAATCTTTTTATTTTTCATATTCAAGGTGATTATGTCTTTTACAACCAAATAAATAGCAAGCCCCTATATGATCAGTTTCAAACTCTAATCCTGGAACGTATCCAGATTTGATACGTTCTACCATTGTTTTATAACAATTATTCTCTTCTGTATATTCCTCAATTAACTCTTTCTTATCATTTTCTGTCCAGTTTTCTTCTACTTCTTCACTCTGAACATCTTCTATTTCTGCTGTTTTCGCTTCGATAGATTCCCGTATAACTTCATTTATACGGGAGAAATTATTCGTTTTATATAGAGCATACACAAATCTACCAATCCAATTAGGACTTTTCCAGCATTCTTTATATCCCTTTTCGAACCATTCAATTGCTTCTTTATAGCAATTCAATTCAACATATAAATCTGCTACATTAATTTCCCCTAAAAAATTATCAGATTCCCTGTTAAAAGTATCTAACTTCTCTTTTGCTTCTGTCGTTCGTTCTAAATCAATTAAACATTTTACATAGCTATACATGATATAGTCCGAATCCCCTGCAACTCGTAAAAAAAATTCCGAAGCTTTTTCCAGCTCTCCAAGGTTATAATGAGCTACAGCTACATTATGATATGCTTCATCCGATGGTTGAATCGAAATAGATTTTTGTAATACTTCTTTCGCTTCTTCCCACTTTTTTTGTTTCATATAAATTTCCCCTAAGATGTTATAGGGAAAGTATGAAGAAGGATTCAACTTAACAACTTCTTTTATTAATTCAAGAGCTTTCTCATCATTCTCTTCCTCATAAAAGTACATCCAAGCCAGATTATTGAGAGATTGTACCCCTCTAGATTCATGTACTGCTTGTTGAAACAGTTCCATTGCTTCCTCATATTTATTTTGTTCAAACATTTCAATTGCCTTCTCGTTAATGTTCAAATAACTACCTCCGAAGTGAATAAATTCATCTACGCTTTATCATTATTTTAAGATGTAAAAATTGAAATTTCTATAAAAAATTTCTTTATCCTGTCTATATTTCGATTGAACTAGAAGCTAAAACACACGAATTTACAACAATAAGTAAATTTTTCAGTCTCTCTTACATTGGATATACAGCCTTTTTAAATTTACATATTATGGTACAATAAAAAGAGTACTAACTAAACATTTACGCTCCACACTAGTAATCTAGCAATACCAAAATCAAAATTCACATGGAATTGAGGGATGTTATGAAACAGAAATTAGCTGTTCTTCTATTCACTGGAATCATATTATCAGGATGTTCAACTATAGCAGAGAATTCTTTAGAAAGCGGGAATGGCAGTATGGAATTATTAACACCAACGATCACAACAAAAGATAATGAATTAGAAATTAAAACTAAAGGCATTGATGAAAATAAAGTAACTTTTATTTATGTTGCTAATAAAAAAGTGTTGGAACAAAAGCTAAAGAATGGTGAATCCTACAAGCTTAACATTAAAGATATCGAACACGCTCATAGGACGGACTACAAACCAAAAGTTCAACTTTTGCAAACGAAAGATGATAATGATGATGGAGAAATGGTAACCTTTAAACAAGTTCGATATACAGTTAAGAAAAACTAATTTTATAGTTATTTCATTATAAATGTAACGAACGAAAATATCCTTTTAACAGAGTAGAAATGTAAGGGGTGCTAACATGAAAAAACGATGGATTTCTTGGTGGATTGGTAACATATTTTGGATTATCGTTTTTGGAGTATGGGCAGCTATTATTTGGCTACGAGAGGTTGATGGTGCCGGTGTCATTCAAACACCTGAAATTAAATCGATATCACTTATCGTTTTATTAATTGCGTTTATCATACCGGTATTTTTTCAAATTATATGGCTAATCATTAATTTGAGAATGAGTAAAAAAAATAATTATACGATTTAGTTTTTTTGAATTAACAGATCAATATTTTTCATAAAAAAAAAGAGGAATCTACATCAAAATAGATTCCTCCTTTTACATTTGGACTTATACTGCACTTTTACTGCAGCACTACTCCTCTTTTTTACGATGCATGTTCATCTTTCTTCTTCATTAACGCTCTTTTCTTCATCGCCTTCGTTAAATATCCACCCTTAAACGAGCGAATTTCATACGAAGACATAAACGCTTTCGGTGCAATTTCATTAATGATTTCTAAAAGCTCTTTCTCTCTAGAACGCTTTGCGACGATATCTAAGCGATAACGTATAGAATTAATACCTTCGCCTTCAAATACTGTAACGCCAAATCCAGAGTGACGTAACTCATCTACTAATTCATTACAACGGTCTAGTAAACTAACTTGATACGTAATATAACCAATTGCTAATTTATTCTCTATATAACCGCCTAATAACAGTCCCGCACTAAAGCCAATGACATAGGCAACGATGTTCATCCAATTTGATAAATCTTGAAACACAATACCTAAACTGACAATGTAAATAGCTCCTTCTAACAATCCAACACCAGCAGCGGATCTTGTTTGATTCTTTACAAGCAAAATCGTACGGATTGTTAAAATTGGAACGTAAATAATTTGTAGCACAAAAATAAGTAGCGCTTGTAACATTGGTATCCACCTCTTTCAAAAAGTCTTTTGTCATAATAACATACATAACCTTTAGAAATCGATGGGTTTTTTAAAATTTTTTTATTATTTTTCATACTATTGAAAAACGTAAAAAAGAAGCGTATTATATTTGTCGTTAATTTGTTTACTTGTATCAAATCACTAAAATAAAAAAGGAACCCGATTAGGTCCCTTTCATCATAGCTCTATGTTTTTCGAAGCATGTTCCCTTTGCTTCTCTTCTTCTTTCACTAACTGCATATTTGCATACGCTAAATTTGCAATCATTAAAAAGTGGCCACCTAAAATACCTGTACCGAATGCCCACATTTCCATCTCATGCTCAATTTCATACATGATGATAGCTCCTAAAATAGCAGCTGCAAATCGGTTTAAAACTCCTAATCCAGGAGCCTTTTCCTTCATTACGATACTTTTTCCGAGTTTTTCCACTCTGCGAGCTAATAACCAAAGGCAATAGGCGCTTACTGCTAATCCAATACCGAACCCTGTCACTTGTTTTCCAAACGGAGTAATCGTCCACATAAGTAGTAAACCACTAAAGATCACATACAATTGTAATCGATATACACGTAAGGCTTCTTGAATCAAAATATCCGCTCCTAAGTTCTCATTTTTTGTACTTTAGAAGAAAAGCAGCAACTTACACAGTTGCTGCTTTCTCTTCTTCTTGTTCTTGTTCCATCTTACGAATTTCAACACGTTTAATTTGGTAAGCGTCTTTTTCTAACACTTTAAATTCATAACCTTCCGCGTCAACATGTTGTCCTTCTTCGATTTCATGATTTTGCATCATAATCCATCCACCAATTGTATCCACATCATCTTCTTCGATGTGTAATCCAAATAAATCTTTCACTTCTGAAATAAGCACTTTTCCATCAACAATGATATGTTGCTCGTTCACATGTTGAATTGGCGGTGCCTCATCTTCATCATATTCGTCACGAATTTCGCCGACGATTTCCTCCAAGATATCTTCAAGCGTTACAATTCCGGCTGTTCCTCCGTACTCATCATATAAAACAGCCATCGGAATTCGCTTCTTCTGCATTTGAAGTAATAAATCGTGAATTGGAGTCGTTTCCATCACTTCAATAATCGGACGCATATACGAGCGAATAGATGATAAATCTTTTTGATCCTCGGTCATATATCGAATAAAGAAATCTTTTACGTTGACCATACCGATAATATCATCTTTATCTTCTCCAAAAATCGGATAACGTGTGTATCGCTCATTTTGGATTACTTTCATGTGTTCTTCTACTGAATCTTCCAGGTAGAAACCAACGATTTCTGTTCGCGGTACCATAATCTCTTTTGCAATACGATTATCAAATTCAAAAATGTTATTTACATACTTGTATTCAGCTTGATTAATTTCGCCACTTTCATAGCTATCTGAAAGGATAAGACGTAATTCTTCTTCTGTATGAGCTACTTCATGTTCTGAAGCTGGCTTTAAACCGAATAAACCAGTTATCACACGAGCTGAACCGTTCAATACCCAAATAAATGGATACATTACTTTATAGAACATCATTAATGGACCTGCCAATAATAACGTTACCCTTTCAGCCTTTTGAATTGCCATCGTTTTCGGAGCTAATTCCCCTACTACAACGTGTAAATACGTCATAATCATAAAAGCAAGACCAAATGTTAATACTGATGAAATAGAAGGATTTAAGTTCCATTTCTCAAATAACGGGTGTAATAACTTTTCAATTGTCGGTTCACCTAACCAACCTAATCCCATAGCTGTAACTGTAATACCTAATTGACAAGCAGATAAATATTCATCTAAATTTGTTGTTACCTTTTTCGCTGCTAAAGCACCGCGTTTTCCTTCCGCAACAAGCTGATCGATACGGCTTGAACGTATCTTTACAATCGCAAACTCTGCTGCTACGAAAAATCCAGTAAATGCGATTAAAATCGCAACCATGACTAAATTAAATATTTCCAATGAATCCCCTTAGTTAAAAAACTAAGGTGTCCACCTCCTGTATACTATAATGTTTTCTTATTTGTTTGTTAGAAAACATAGCCCGATACAAAAATTAAAGAGGTCGGATTTCACTTATTCTATAATAATAGAGCAAGTGTCTGTATTAAAGCTGTCGTTTGACCAGATAAAGATTTCGATATTTTTTCACGTTGTGAATCAGTCAATCCATCTAAAAGCGGCTTTAACTCAGTAAGCTCCACTTCTAATTGATGAATATGGTCTGTCACTTCATTCACTTGTTTCGAAACGTGTTCATTGATACCGAGCAGCTTCTTCTTCTCCTCGATTTTCTCTTTAATCTCACAAAGCGGCATATGCATTTCTTTGCACTTCTCAATAAATTGTAATGTCTCAAATGCTGTTTCGTCGTAATAGCGATAATTAGATTGAGATCGCTCCGCTTTTAAGATACCTAGATTCGTATAATAATCAATCGTTCGTTTCGACACGTGAGCCATGAGAGCCAACTGTCCGATTCGATACACCTTCCCAACGATCTTCCCCCCTTGTTTATATTACTTACATCATACAACACATAAACTGTACAGTCAAACGTGACGGTTTATTATTCACAATTTATACAAAATTCCAATCTCCTCCTATGATGATTCAATACGAGTAATCTACACTTATACAATAAAATTACTAAACTACTACCTAATCACTACATTGTCTGCCACTTTTAACCTTTCTTATTTAAAAGCATATCCTACTAATAATGATTGCTTGTATAGGAGGGAATTAATATGAAAAAGACAATCATTTCTCATTTTTATAATGAAGAATACCTACTTCCATGGTGGCTTATGCATCACACGAAAATATTCGATCACGGCATTTTAATTAATAGAGGGTCTACAGATCGTTCTGTAGAGATTTGTAAACTATTAGCACCCCACTGGGAAGTACGAAATTCAAGATTTCTTGAGTTTGATCCAACTAATACTGATATTGAAGTGATGGAAATTGAAAGAGAAGTTTCAGGTTGGAAAATCGTTTTAAATACTACTGAATTCTTTTGTTGTAATAATACTGAAGAATTTTTTTCATCTCTTCATACACTAGGCCAAAACATGTATGCGATTAGAATGATTTTAATGATAGATAATCATAATTATAATTATTCAAAGCCTAGATATTCTATCCCCTTAGTAGAACAGCGATACCACGGTGTCTTCCCTTATAACCCAAATCTCGGATGTGCTTGGAGATTTATTCACAATCATCTAGACGGTGCATATTTACCTGGTAGACATCATTCGCGGCACGGATATATAATTTATGACTATCCTTCATTTATTTTAAAATTTTATTTTAGCCCTTGGAATGAACAATCAAAGGCAAGAAAATTACAAATTACACCTACCCTTTCAAAAAGGGGTGTTCAAATGGGACTTCAAACACATTACGGTCAATCTCCTGAAGTACTGGACATACGTTTTTTAGAGCTTAGTAACCTAACACAAGACCTCCGTCATAACCCTGAATATCAAAAATTATTTCCAAAATTCAAACCGTAATATTTTCTGCATCGTCATCACCTCAAACATTTTCATTCACTTAATCAAAAACAATCTCATTTGCATAAAACATGAATACTGTATAAATAATAAATTTTTATTTTAGGAGGAAAAAATGAAAGCTGTTATTCTTGCTGGTGGGTACGGTACAAGAATTGGGGAAGAAACACATTTAAAACCGAAACCTATGATTGAAATTGGAACAAAACCCATTCTATAGCACATTATGAGTTTGTATAGTCATTACGGGATTACTGAGTTTATTATTTGCTTAGGCTATAAAGGATATGCAATTAAAGAGTTCTTTCTAAATTACAACTTACACATGTCTGATTTCACAATACAGTTAAACGATAATACAATTACTAGCCATTCTCATCGTGTAGAACCATGGAAAGTTACACTAATCGATACTGGTGTAAATACCGAAACGGGTGGCCGAGTGAAAAAGATTCAAAATTATGTCGGAGACGAACCTTTCTGCCTCACTTATGGTGATGGATTAAGTAATGTAAATATAAAAGAACTTATTACATTCCATAAAAAACATGGAAAAATGGCTACTGTTACTGCCGTACAACCTCCTGGTAGATTCGGTTCTCTCATATTAGATAAACAGTCTGTAACATCTTTTCAAGAAAAACCATTAGGTGATGGCGGATGGGTTAACGGTGGATTTTTCATTTTAAATCCTGAAGTTTTCAATTACATTAGTGGAGATAAGTCTGTTTTTGAAACAGACTCTTTAGTTCAGTTAGTAAATAAAAATGAATTGGCGCATATCAACATTCTGGTTTTTGGCATCCGATGGATACATTGCGCGATAAAAATAAATTAGTCGAGCTATGGGAAAGTAATAACGCTCCGTGGAAGGTTTGGTAATATGGCTTCATCATCTTTTTGGAATAAGAAAAAAGTATTTATTACGGGACATACTGGATTTAAAGGCTCCTGGCTCACCCTTTTCTTAAGTTCTTTAGGTGCAGAAGTAGTAGGCTTTTCTTCTCATCCCCCATCCATTCCTAACATTTTTGAACAAGGTAACGTAGCAAAAGAGTGCACGACAATGAAAGGCAATATTACAGATTACCATTCTTTATTTCATGCCATGAAGCAGCATAAACCTGACATAATATTTCATTTAGCAGCTCAGCCAATCGTAACCGCTTCATACAAAAACCCTATCGATACATTCAAAACGAATGTTTTAGGTACTGTTCACGTGCTAGAAGCAGCAAAGTCCGTCGAAAGCGTACGTGCCATTATTAATGTGACAAGCGATAAATGTTATGAGAATGACGGTAGTGGCGACCGAGCGTTCGTGGAAAATGACCGACTTGGAGGTTTCGACCCTTATAGCGCTAGTAAAGCTTGCGCTGAAATAGTGGCAATATCCTATCAAAAATCATTCTTCCGCACTAATACCCAGAAACTCGCCTCAGTCAGAGCTGGTAACGTCATCGGCGGTGGTGATTGGGCAGAAGATCGATTATTCCCTGATATCATTCGGGCATATTTGCACAATCATACTTTGTGTATTCGAAACAAATATGCCGTCCGTCCGTGGCAACATGTTTTAGATCCTCTACATGGCTATATCCTTTTAGCTGAGAAACTTTGGAATGATGCTAAATATGCAGAAGCGTGGAATTTCGGCCCAATGAATGAACCTAACAGAACCGTTCATGATGTCATTGAATCTGTAATAAAATTATGGAATAACCCACTAACAATCATTTCCTCCTCTACAAATACTCCTTATGAATCACCTGTTTTAACACTCGATAGTACAAAAGCAGTAAACAAACTCGGCTGGACTCCTAAGTTATCAACAGATGATTCTATCGCTTGGACTGTTGATTGGTACAAAAAATATGCATCTGGTGAAAATATAGAATCTTTCACACGACAACAAATCGATGCATTCAAAAATTTATAAAGGGGCTATAAAATGGAACAGAAAAAATGCCGTTTTTGCCACTCATTACTAACCAACACTTTTTTAGATTTGGGCGTTTCCCCTCTCGCTAATTCATTTGTAGCTCCTGAAAGCTCATATAAAATGGAACCTTTTTATCCGCTGCACACATTTGTTTGTCACTCTTGTTTACTCGTACAGCTAGATGAATTTGAATCCCCGCAAAATATTTTTCATAACTATTTATACTTCAGCTCTTACTCCTCAAGTTGGCTACTACACGCTAAACAATATGTAGAAATGGCGATTAAGCGTTTCAACTTAACGAAACATTCAAAAGTGATTGAAATCGCAAGTAACGATGGGTACTTATTACAATACTTTAAAAAAGAAAATATCGAGACATTGGGAATTGAACCCGCGAAAAACGTAGCAGAAATTGCTGTCCAAAAAGGAATTCCTACTGAAGTAAATTTTTTCAGTAATGACTTAGCAAAAAAATTGCCACAAGCTGATTTAATCGTCGCAAATAACGTATTAGCACACGTTCCGAACTTACATGATTTTGTCGCTGGTTTAAAAACACTATTAAAATGTGATGGCACGATAACGATTGAATTCCCGCACTTATTAAACCTTATATCCTTTAACCAATTTGATACCATCTACCATGAACACTTCTCCTACTTCTCACTTATAAGCCTTCAAAAAGTTTTAAGTTATCATCATTTACAAATTATTGATGTAGAAGAACTTTCAACGCATGGTGGTTCCTTACGGATTTTTGTAAACCATCTAAGTGCCCAATCAACTATCCATTCCAATGTTACAAAATTAATCCAAAAAGAAATAGATCACGGACTAGATACATTAGATTGCTATCTCCTTTTTTCTAAACGCATCGAACAATTGAAAATAAATATTTTAAAATTTTTTATTGAAGCGAAAGCTTTAAACAAACAAATTATTGGTTACGGTGCTCCAGCTAAAGGAAACACCCTTTTGAATTATTGCGGGATAGGTAAAGAATTTCTAGCTTATACAGTAGATAAAAATCCTCACAAACAAAATCTCCTTTTACCAGGAACTCGTATTCCAGTAAAATCTCCAGCAGAAATTAAACGTACAAAACCGGATTATATTTTCATACTTCCTTGGAATTTAAAAGACGAAATTATGAAAGAATGCTCTTTCATTCGTGAATGGGGCGGTAAATTTTTAGTGACGGTTCCAGAAGTTGAGGTGATCGAGCCATGAAGAAAGTTGTTGTAACAGGTGGTAGTGGCTGGATAGGTAAATATGTTGTACATTCACTTATACAAAAGGGATATGAAGTGCACGCCACGTATAATAAAAATAAACCCTCTCACCTTCCTTGCCATTGGCATAAAGTAAACTTGCTTCGCGATGACGAAGTAAAACAATTCATTTCGGATGTTCAGCCTAGCCATCTCATCCACCTTGCTTGGGAAGCAGTGCCACCAGCATGCTATGTATCTATTAATAATTACTATTGGCTAAAGTCTAGTATTTCATTGATTCAACACTTCACAACATGCGGCGGAAAGCGTGTTGTCGTTGCAGGTACTGGCGCAGAATACGAATGGTTTAACGGCGTATTATTTGAAAATTCGCCGCTTCTTTCTTATAAAACCCCGTATTCATTATGTAAAAACGCACTGCACTCCTGGTTAGAAACGTATGCACAACAAACAGGCCTCAGCATGTGTTGGGGCCGCATTTTTCATATGTATGGACCTTACGAACAAGGGAATCGGCTCGTTTCTAACATTATCACTTCCTTATTAAAAAATGAGGAAGCACTATGTACACATGGAAAACAATCGAGAGATTTCCTCCATGTGAGTGACGTCGCTGACGCTCTCGTAACAATATTAGAACATGGCGTTACAGGCACCATTAATATCGCTTCAGGTCAATCTGTACAAATTAAAGAACTAGCTTCTATCGTCTCTAAAAAAATAGGAAAAGAACATTTAATTAAACTAGACGCGATTCCTTTCTCTAAGGATGAACCTTTATTCGTCGGCGTTAATGTAGAACGTTTAAAAACTGAAGTAAACTGGAAACCAACATACGATTTAAATACAGGAATTGAAGAAACAATTTTATGGTGGAAATCATTTATACAAAAACATAACGATATGCATCATTAAAACGTAAATCCTTCGTTCCTCTCGCTAATTCCTTATACCATTCTTCTAATCTTTCCGGCGTAACAATATGATGCGTACCCATTCCCCCATGCTTACTAGCTTCAGAAAGAGTCGGACCAATTTGTAACTTTCTCTTTCTTATCGCATCGTTCCACGGACTAAACCCAAACCATAATATACAGGCAAGAGGTGGATAAATCATCGATTCATGCGCAGATAAATGTCTTCCAACCGTATAACTTCCATGCTCATGATTATGAATAAATCTGCCCCTTCTCCATAGTCTCCACTCCTCTGGTAAATAACCATGAAATCGCTGTTTCATTAAAGGTATTCCAAAGTTAAGTTCCGGATAATTATAGTTAGGATCATCAACCATAATAAGCCCTTCCAGCCAATACATCCTCCCCCCCAATTCATTTAGCGATTTCCAAAACTGATTTTTATCTTGCACACAAAGAAACTCAGTCGTATTTAAAATCATTTTCCATCCTTGTACTTCTTGTTCTATCCTCATCACTTCATGATCTGTCGCATATGCATCAAACTCTGGATTTACAGAATCTCGCACTTCCCAATGCGGTGCGAATTTTTTACAAATCTCAACGGAACGATCTGTCGAACCTTTATTAATTAAAATACCATGATCAAAAAGTTTCGTATGATGCATAAGCCACCATGGCAATAAATACTCTTCATTGTAAAAATGCGAAATAACGGTTGTAGTTATAATAATCTCCTCCTCTTTCTCTATTAATCTACTTTTTATCCTACAACCAATATACTCATAAGCAAAAATATGTTTCCTAATTATTGATCAAATATTATTATTAATATTTTTGTAAGTTTTCCTTTGGTGTCCAGCCCTTCTCATCATCTGTTCCTTCGCCCCAAACCCATCCATTCAATTCTTCTAATCCAATCACTCTTTCTCCAATACTCACATTTAATTCTTTCGCAGTATATTGTTTTATAATAATTCCTGTTCCATTCATATCTTTTTTTATAATTTGCTCCGGAACCCATCCTTTCCGGTCATATTTCTCTTCGTGACAAAACATCCAGTTTTCCGGACCAGCGTAACTCTCTATCATTTTCACTACATCCCCCTCTTCTAAGCGAATTGGATTAGGATAATTGCTAACATGTGATTTTATAACGATATATTTCATAACAACCTCCAATAATCAGAAAATTAAGTTATAATATCATTATAACTTAAAGAGGAGGAATGCACGCATGTACTACAACACTTCATTCGAAAACGATCAACCTGTAGGCCGTCTATAAACTAAGACGGGCAATCATATAACACATACACTACGCCTCGTCTTAGGGAACTCATATTACCCTAAAAATAGACGGAGGTACTTCAAATGAAACAAACCATTTTAGGAGCTATATGCTTATCACTAGCAGCAAGTATATGGGGCGGTATGTATGTTGTTAGCAAATACGTACTCGATTTTATCCCACCACTAACACTCGTTTGGCTACGCTTTATTATCGCTTTTGTTGTTTTGTATGGCATCTTGAAACTAGCTGAGAAAAAGCAAAAGAAAAAAGCAACCATTCGCAAAAAAGATTGGCTCCTATTCGCGTGGATTGGATTTATCGGATATTTCATTTCGATCACTTGCCAATTTATCGGAACAAAATTATCCGACGCTCATACAGGCTCGTTAGTTACATCAGCTACACCTGCATTTATGGTTATATTTGCAGCGCTCATTTTGAAAGAAAAACTAACTGCTCGTAGACTTTTATCTACTATAATAGCGACAATCGGTGTCATTATCGTAATCGGATGGGATATTGAAATTGGCTCCTATTTTATCGGAACAATCATTTTAGTTGGAGCCGCTATTACGTGGGCTTTACTATCTATTTATGTAAAAATCGCTTCAATCCAATTTTCATCCTTAGTTATTACAACGTACGCAATTTTCTTTTCACTCTTTTTTATTACACCTTTTATGATATGGGAGCTACAAGCGGCCTCTATCGGAACAGTAAATACGTACGTAATATTAGGCGTATTATACTTAGGAATCGTCTCAACAGCAGGTGCCTTTTTCCTTTGGAATAAAGGATTAGAATTACTGGATGCAAGCATAGGTTCCTTATTTTTCTTCTTCCAACCTATCGTTGGATCGTTACTTGGTTGGTTGCTCTTAAATGAAACATTAAATAGTAACTTTTTTATTGGTGGTATTCTTATTATATGTAGCGTTTTAATTACTACTTTTGAAAAGAAATAAAAAGCAGGCAGAGATTCTTAGTCTCTGCCTGTTCGCATTATTGGATCTTGATCGTGAAAACCAATACAAATCGGTATATTATTTTGCACTTCACTACGTACACTTATAAAACTACACAGCGTTTTAGCAATTAAATATAAAGTGATACCGATTGCTTTTTCACTTGTGTCAAAGCCATTTTCATTATACATATCCGCTAATTCTACAGACCCCGGTCCCTCAACATCATATGTCCATTCAGAAGCCCAATCATCATCCTCTTCTTCAAGTGGAGCATACTCCTCACAAATATAAAACTGACTAGTCCACTCGTTATCAAGGTCATACTCAAAATAAATCGCTTTTGCTTCTTCATTAGTAGCCATTTCTACAGCTGCATCCAAACCTACTCGAATACTTTCCTTATATGACTCTACATCAATTACTTTAATTCGTTCTGCATATTCTGTAGACGCCAACATGCAACAAATATCATAATACTTCGCTTCTATTTGCTCTACTGCTAACGAAAAGACATCCTCTTGCATCTCTTCTAAATACTGAAATATATCCACACTAAATACTCCTCACTCTTTACGCACTCCAATGCGATGGACGAGACAATAATTTCGGTAATTTCGTATGTTTGTCCCCTCTCGCCGCATTAACTTGAACTTGCGTCAGAAAAATACTATTAGTAAAATCAGCCCCGCGAATATCTGCATCTCGCAAATCTGCTCCGATGAGATCTGCTCCTCTTAAATCTGCACCATTTAAGTTAGCCGCAATTAAGTAAGCTCCTCTTAAATTTGCACCTTGTAAATTTTTCTTTTTCAGATTCGCTCCCATAAGGTCTGCTCCGCGGTGAATGATTCGTTTCTTACGCGCAGTATTCATTTCCTTCCATACTAATTCGCTCGTTTCTAAAAGAAGAATGTTCACCTCTGCCCTATGCATTGGAACATTTATTTTCATTAACTCATCTGGATTTAAATTCGAAAGTCGCTCTGTCTCCTCAATTGCGGTCTCCAGCTCTTTATGAATTGGCTGTGTTGCCTTTAAAAGAATCGCTTCATTCAAATACCAAAGCATTTCATGAAGTTGATGCATAACCGGAAAAGCATCGTACATTTTTCTTGCATGCTTTGCATCTTTCCTCCAATCAATCCCTTTAAACGTACCCTGAGAAATCTTCTGCCCAGCACCGAAACATTCAAATACTGTACAACCTTTATAACCTTTTCCTCTAAGATTTTTATGTATACTACATTTAAAATCTGATTGTAAGTTGGAACATGGTTTACCACCATCTTTATTCACTGCAAAATCTACCGATGCTGCAAACGGTAATGCAACGCAACATAGACCGAAGCATTTTTCACAGTTTGCTTTTAAATGATCGTTATGATTAGTCAAAATCTATACCCCCTGTTGTCTTTTGAATATTTCATAATATTCCAACTGTAATAAATAATCAATTTTAAAATAAACCAGCATCTTTCGTTTCAATTCATAAATTTATTATTCGATTTCCTTTCAATTGAAAAGGACTATTTCTATTTAATGAATTATAATTAAATTATAAATTTTCTAACTAAAAAGGAGACTTATTATGGCACTAGAAATGAAAACAAACTGTCAAATTTGCGATCAATCGCTCGAACAAGATTCTGAAGCATACATTTGTGTATATGAATGTACATTTTGCGCACCATGTACAGAAGAAAGACATAACGTTTGTCCAAACTGCGGCGGCGAATTAGTACGTAGACCGAAAAAGAAATAATAAAAAGCAAAGCGATAGCTTTGCTTTTTATTATTTTCTAAGTTTATGAAATTATATCGAACACAACTTAAACATTTACAAACTTCACACAAACAGGCTCTGGCACAGCAACATCAGATTGTAAAAGTGTTAACTTACCTGTAGATTCATCTCTTGAAAATAACACAAGATTATGTGACTTTTCATTTGTAGCAACAAGGAACTTTTCAGTAGGATCTAATACAAAGTCTCTTGGCCAATTTCCTTCTGTAGATGTGTGTTCAACAAATGTAAGCTGACCTGAATTTTGATCTACGCTATAAACAGCGATACTATTATGACCACGATTACCTGCATATACAAAACGGCCGTCAGAAGAAATATGAATCGCACTTCCTTGATTATTTTCATCAAACTCTTCTGGAACAG
This sequence comes from Bacillus sp. RB3, assembly GCF_030164735.1. NCBI lineage: Bacteria > Bacillati > Bacillota > Bacilli > Caryophanales > Bacillaceae > Bacillus > Bacillus sp. RB3. Next base: position 31,220 of record NZ_JASNGE010000012.1, on the reverse strand, counting down.
TAGAAATATACTGTAATTCTGTAAAGGATCCTTCTGCAGGATTATATGTTAACACAATAACCTCTGAACTAAGCTCCGTCATCACATACGCATACTTTCCATTCGGATGAAAAGTAATATGTCTTGGACCACTTCCTGGATTTACAGATAAACGATTCACTTCTGTTAATGTACTATCTTTTACTTCATACGTAATTATTTTATCTATCCCTAAATCAACGCCCACTACATATTTTTCATCAGGAGTGTACCCCGCGTAATGTGCATGTGGTTTTTCTTGTCTTTCTTTATTCGGACCTGAACCTTCATGTGCCATAATAGATGAAGCAGGATTTACAGTTCCATTTTCTTCATTTATTTCAAAAGACTCAATCGTTCCTTTATGGTAATTCGCTGTAACTACTGTATGATTTCCACTATCAACACTAATATGACAAGGAGAAGCACCTTCTACTACTTGTCTATTTTTCGCTATTAGTTCTCCAGTATGACTATCAATGGAATACGCAGCTACACCGCCAGATTCGCCTTCCTTAACAACAGAATAGAGATATTCATTCTTTCGGTTAATCGTTACATATGTAGGGTTATCCAGCTTAGCGGCAAGTGTTACATTACTAATTTTTTTTGCTTCTACATCTAGCGTAAATTTATATATTCCTTCGCTATTTTCTTTCGTGTAAGTTCCAACATATCCAATAAACTCTTTGTTATCCTTCATTTTCATAACCCTCTCTCCCTATATTTTTCGTTCATCATGCTTCTTAAAATATTTTATGTTGAAAGAGTATCCTAAAAAATCGGAGTACCTCTTTATACGTTACCATATTTTCTTGGTAAATAGCTTTTAAACCCACTTTTTTTGATACGCTGCTATACTTTCATATTCTTCTTCCAATTGACGGGACAGACGGATATAGATTGGCGTTAAATCTTTATATTTTTCCACACTTTCCATGTTTGGCTCATGATGGAAATCTGCACCTACCATTTCAGAAACTACAGATAATGTATCTATTTCACCTAAACTATATAAACCTAGGATTGCAGCTCCTAAGCAAGAGCTTTCGAAACTTTCCGGAACATATACGTCTTGATGGAAGATGTCCGCCATCATCTGTCTCCAAAGTTCCGACCTTGCAAAGCCGCCTGTCGCTTGAATTTTTTTCGGTTCGCCAATTAACTCTTTTAAAGCGAGAAGAACCGTATATAAATTATAAATTACTCCTTCTAAAACAGCACGGATAAGATGTTCTTTCTTATGATGCAATCCGAGTCCAAAGAAAGATCCTCGTGCATTTGCATTCCATAAAGGAGCTCTTTCCCCTGCTAAATACGGGTGAAACAATAAACCGTCAGATCCAGGATTCACTTTTGCTGCTATTTCAGTAAGTACTTCATATGGATCTTTCCCTAAACGCTTTGCAAGCTCAATCTCTGAAGTACCCAATTGGTCACGAGCCCATCTGAAAATCATACCGCCATTATTAACTGGTCCACCGATTACCCAATGGTCTTCAGTTAACGCATAACAAAAAATTCTACCTTTTGGATCTGTTACAGGACGATTTGTTACAGCACGTATCGCACCGCTTGTACCAATTGTAACAGCCACAACGCCAGGATCTATTGCATTTACACCTAAATTAGATAGTACTCCATCACTCGCTCCTACTACAAAAGGCGTAGAAACAAGTACATTCATCTCTTTGGCAAGCTCTTCATCTAATCCTGTTAAACTGTGCGTTGTTGGAACAAGTTTAGAAAGCTTTTCATCTGTAATTCCCGCAACATGTAAAGCCTCTTCATCCCATTTTAAAGATTTCAAATTAAACATCCCTGTTGCTGACGCTATAGAATAATCAATTACATACTCTTTATATAACTTGTAAAAAACATATTCTTTAATAGAAATGAATTTATAACTTTTTGCAAACAATTCTGCCTGCTCATTCTGTAGCCAAACTAATTTCGAAAGCGGTGACATAGGATGAATTGGTGTGCCAGTACGAAGGTAAATTTCATGACCATTCATATCATTCTTTATTTTCTCCGCCCAGCTTGCACTTCTATTATCTGCCCAAGTAATACATCTCGTTAACGGCTCTCCCTTTTCATCTACGGCAATGATACTATGCATTGCCGAACTAAAAGAGACACAAAGAATATCACTTGGCTGTACACTACTTAATCGTACAGTTTCTTTAATCGTATTTATTACTGCACGAAAAATTTCTTCTGGGTCTTGTTCTGCTGTTTCAGGCGTAGGAGAATATAAAGGATATTCAATTCCATGACTAGCAATAACAGATCCATCAGTAGAAAATAGAACTGATTTTGTACTAGTTGTCCCAATGTCTACACCAATCATATATTTTGAGCTCACCATTTCTTCCTCCTAACAAAAATCCCTACAGTATCCTAATAATATAAGAACCATAAAAATACATTTATTTTATCTATTCATAACGTTATGTGCTAAAGTTATCTCTCTACATTCATATAAAAATATCCTTATTTTAAACAAACATATCGAGTATTAAAACTCCTCCAAAAGCGATAAATGAAAGTAACGTTTCTAATACAGTCCATGTTTTAAATGTTTCTTTCACTGTTAACCCTAGGTATTCTTTTACCATCCAAAAACCAGCATCGTTTACGTGTGAAAACATTAATGCTCCTGCACCTGTTGCAATAACGAGTAACTCTAAGTTCACACCTGTTGTATTTTCAACGATTGGCGAAACGATACCCGCTGCTGTTGTTAAAGAGACTGTCGCTGACCCTGTCGCAATTCGAATTAATCCTGCTACTATAAATGCTAATACAATTGGGGATAGAGCTAAATGCTCAGACATTTGAGCAATAGCATTGCCTACACCACTATCGATAAGAATTTGCTTAAATCCCCCGCCAGCACCAATAATCGCAACAATTGAACCGATTGGTAATAAGCTATCTTCTGTTATCTTCTTAATAGCTTTTTTATCGATACCTTGACGAAATCCAAGAAAATAGAACGCCGCAAAACATGCAATCAATAGTGCAATTATAGGACTACCGATTAATGTGACAATCTTCATCAAAGTATTAGAAAGAGGCACATAAGGAGCTGCTGCAGCTAAAACCATTAACATAACAGGTAACAATATAACTAAAAATGAAACTCCTATTCCTGGTAATTTCGTTGATTTTGTATTTACACGAATCAATTCTGGCTCATTTTCAGGAATTACACGTTCGTGAATCCATTTAGCGAATATAGGACCTGCAATAATCGCTGCAAAAAATGTAATAATGAGTGAATACATTAGTACCTTCCCAAGATTCGCTTTATAAATACCAATTGCAACTATGGCCCCTGGATGCGGAGGAACAAGGCCGTGTACGACAGATAGCCCAGCAATTGCTGGTAACGCTATCAATAAAATATTTTGTTTCGTAGTTTTATGAATTGAAATTACTAACGGCAGTAATATTAAAATACCTACTTCAAAAAACACCGGAATTCCAATAATAAAACCTGCAATTAACATAGCCCATGGTAAGTTTTTTATCCCAAAGGATTTAATAAAGAACTCTGCCACTTGCATTCCAGCACCTGACTCTGCCATCATTTTCCCTAAAATTGTACCTAATACTAAAATGCCTACTAAATGTCCTAGAACACTTCCGACTCCCGTTTCATAAGCACTCACTATTTTATCCATTGGCATTCCAGACATAATTGCTAAAAACAAACTTGCAATCGTTAAACTAATAAACGCATGCCATCTCCACCAAGATACCCCTAAAATAACAATTACAATTGATAATAATGTAATCATTAAAAGGTACATATTCATACTCAATCCCCCTTTATGTAAACCCTTTCAAAATTGCTATACAATTAAGAGAACCTATATAGTTCTTTCATGAGTAAGAATTTATATATCGATATACAAATCATCTTCACAAAATAATAATTTATACAAAAAGAATCTCCCTTATCAGAGATACATGTTAACTCACCTCTCTGATAAGGGGATTTCTCTTCCATAATTATAATGTTATTGTGATAAACGCTTCGCGCGATCAATTTTCCCTTTTTTAAAAGTGAATGACACTTTCTTCTCTTGCTGTTTTCACGTAGTAAGACTACAAACTCAGTATCCACTTTAAACGATGAAGTTACTTAGGATTTGTCTTCTCATGAAAAACAACTTTCGGAAAGCACCTTCACTTTCATAACATTATAATTTAGGCGCTTTCGCCCAATCAGCAGCAAATTTCTCAATACCTTGGTCTGTTAATGGGTGCATAGCAAGTTGTTCAATTACTTTATAAGGGATTGTTGCAATGTGAGCACCTGCCATCGCTACACGAGTTACATGATCTGGATGTCTAACAGAAGCCGCAATAATTTGTGTATCTAGTTGATGAACATCGAATAATTCAGCAATTTTAGCAACTAATAGTACACCATCTTCAGAAATATCATCTAAACGTCCTAAAAATGGAGAAACGTACGTTGCACCTGCTCGAGCAGCTAAAAGTGCTTGGTTCACCGTGAAAATAAGTGTAACATTCGTTTTCACACCTTTTTCAGTAAGGTAGCGACAAGCTTCTAATCCTGCTAACGTCATCGGAAGTTTAATTGTAACTTTTTCATCGCCACCGTTAATTTTAATCAGTTCTTCTGCTTGGGCGATCATCTCTTCAGCTGTAACAGCATCTGGCGTTACTTCTGCCGAAACAGATTCAACTTTAGGAACCGCCTGACAAATTTCTGCAATACGGTCTTCAAATTTAATGCCCTCTTTTGCTACTAAAGAAGGATTCGTTGTAACACCAGCTAAAACTCCAAGTTTATATGCTTTTTTTATATCCTCAAGATTTGCAGTATCAATAAAAAATTTCATGATTAATTCCCTCCAGTTTTTAAACGTTGATGAGTTACATGTTTAATATGCTTATCCCGTAAAAGCCCGATTTGTGTGGAATGAAGCCCCTACTTATTAAAGTTTCACTTTATTTCTTTTCTACTGCATGTCCGCCAAATTCATTGCGCAGAGCTGCTACAACTTTTCCTGTAAATGTATCATTGTCTAATGAGCGGTAGCGCATTAATAGAGACATTGCGATAACAGGAGTTGCTGTTTGAAGGTCTAATGCTGTTTCTACTGTCCATTTTCCTTCACCAGAAGAATGCATAACACCCTTAATCTCATCCAGTTTTGCATCTTTAGAAAATGCATTTTCTGTTAATTCCATTAACCAAGAACGAATGACTGAACCGTTGTTCCATACTCTTGATACTTTTTCATAATCGTAGTCAAATTCACTTTTTTCTAGAATCTCAAATCCTTCACCAATAGCAGCCATCATACCGTATTCAATTCCGTTATGAACCATTTTTAAGAAGTGACCACTACCAGCTTTTCCAGCATATAAGAATCCATTTTCTACAGCAGTATCGCGGAAGATAGGTTCAACGATGTCCCAAGCTTCTTGATCTCCTCCGATCATGTAACAAGCACCATTACGAGCGCCTTCCATTCCACCAGAAGTTCCTGCATCCATAAATTGAATGCCATCTTTCTTTAATTGCTCATATCGGCGGATAGACTCTTTATAATGTGAATTACCAGCTTCAATTAAAATATCTCCTTTTGATAAAAGTGGTGTAACCTCATCAATAACAGAATCAACAACAGCGTGTGGTACCATTACCCAAAGAATTCTTGGTGATTGTAATGACTGAACAAGTTCACTTAAACTAGATGTACCTGTTGCCCCGTACTCTTTCATTTCTTCTACTGCGCTCGTATTTAAATCAAACGCTACTACTTCATGTTTATGATCCATTAAATTTTTCCCTAAATTTAATCCCATTTTACCTAACCCAATTAATCCTACTTGCATAATATAATTCCTCCTCAAATCATCTTTTATTAAAAATCCATATCACTACAATCTGGAATACCTTTCAGCACTGAAATTTTAATATGTACAGAAAGGTATTCACAGTCATAGCTTAAGAATTCAACACATTTTTTGTAATTTGAACAACATTTTCTGTCGTAAATCCAAATAGATTCATGACTTCAGCTCCAGTACCTGAAGCTCCAAATGTTTCAATTGATATTACTTTTCCTTCTTGTCCTACATAACGTTCCCAACCGAGAGATACACCCATCTCAAGAGATACTCGTTTCGTTATAGAAGACGGAAGAACGGATTCTTTATATTCGTTCGATTGGCGATCGAATAACTCCCAGCTCGGCATTGCAACGATGCGAACAGAAACTTGATCTTCTTCTAATTTTGCTTTCGCACTAGCCGCTAAGGATACTTCAGAACCTGTCGCAATTAAAATTACATCCGGATTTTCATTTGTTTGTGTTAATACGTAAGCTCCTTTAGAGAAATTCTCTATGTTCGCTTTCGTTTCATTAAACACCGGTAAATTTTGACGACTCAGTACTAAAACGACTGGACCATCCGTTTGCTGTAAAGCATACGCCCAAGCACTTGCTGTTTCATTTGCATCTGACGGGCGGATAACTGTTAAACCAGGAATTGCTCGAAGAGCTGCCAATTGTTCAATTGGTTCATGCGTTGGACCATCTTCTCCTACAGCAATCGAATCATGTGTAAATACGTAAGTAACAGGTAACTTTTGCAGTGCAGCCAGTCGAATGGACGGACGAAGATAATCATTAAATACAAAGAATGTACTTACGAAAGGTTTTACTCCTCCATGAAGCGCCAATCCATTCGCTGCAGCGCCCATTGCATGTTCACGTACACCGAAATATATATTTCGTCCAGCATATGATTCTACTGCATATACTGCTTCACCTTTTATATCTGTCATCGTAGAATGAGAAAGATCCGCACTTCCACCGAAAATAGAAGGAATCGATTTCACATAATGATTAATAGCTTCCCCACTTGCAACACGAGTGGAAATCGTTTTTTCAGTATCAAAAGATAGAATGTCTTTTGCTTCAATTAAAACCTCACCTGTAATCGCTTTTTCTAATTCATCTGCCAGTGTAGGATTCGCTTCTCTGTATAAGTTGAACTGCTCATTCCAGTCATTGTCTTTTTCAATACCTTTTTGTTTTAGTTCATTAAAATGAGCTTTTACTTCTTCAGGTACAAAGAAATCTTCCTCATAATCCCAACCATACACTTGTTTTGTCGCTGTCGCTTCTTCTACTCCAAGCGGATTACCATGTGCTTTGTTCGTTCCAGCAACTTTTGGACTTCCATAACCTATAATGGTTCTAATTTCTATAAGAGTAGGTTGATCCGTATTTTCTTTCGCTGATTGAATAGCTTTTGTAATCGCATCAACATCGTTTCCATCTTCAACTCTTACATATTGCCAATGTACAGATTCTGCCCTTTTCTGAATATCTTCAGAGAAAGCAATGCCTAATTCACCATCAAGTGAAATTTCATTTGAATCATACAGTACAATTAACTTGCCAAGTTTCATATGTCCTGCCATTGACATCGCTTCATAAGCGACACCCTCCATTAAGTCACCATCTCCGACTAAAGCATACGTATTGTGATCTATAATAGAGTGACCATCCTTATTGAACTTCGCTGCTAAATGAGCTTCTGCCATTGCCATTCCTACAGCATTAGCAATCCCTTGTCCTAACGGGCCTGTAGTCGCTTCAACTCCAGGAGTATGCCCAAACTCAGGATGTCCAGGTGTTTTACTATTTAACTTTCTGAAATTTTTCAAGTCATCAATTGAAACGTCATATCCAGCTAAATGAAGTAGGCTATATAACAGACTAGATCCATGTCCCGCCGATAAAACGAAACGATCACGGTTAAACCATTCTGGGTGATTAGGATTGTAATTTAAATGATTCGCCCATAATGCATAAGCCATTGGTGCTGCTCCCATCGGAAGACCTGGATGACCTGAGTTTGCCGCATTAATAGCATCAATCGATAACGTACGAAGTGTATTCACTGCTAATTGATTTATGTTTTGTGTCATAGTAATCGTCCCCTTAAATGCTTTCATTAAAGAAAGTACTTATTTTTCCGTCTCTTGATCTAACCACCATTTAAATCCACTTTCTTGCAACAGTTCATTAGACGCTTCTGGACCATATGAACCAGACTCATATTCATAAAGCGGCAATAAGTTTTCCTCGAACGCTTCAAGAATTGGTTGTACCCATTCCCATGACAATTCAACTTCTCTCCAATGTGCAAAGAATGTAGCGTCTCCACTCACAGCATCATGAATGAGTCTTTCATACGCTTCAGGTACTCCCACATCCGCTTGCTCACAAGTAAAGTTAATACGCATCGGTTCAATTTCTCCATTTTTCAATGGATTTTTACTGTTTAACTGTAATGAAACGTTCTCACCTGGGCTAATTTCAATTATTAATAAGTTAGGTGCTGCATTTGGATTATTATCTTGATATTGCTGTTTTAACGTATTTTTAAATTCGATTACAATACGAGTAGACTTTTCTTTCATTCGTTTGCCTGTTCGTATATAGAAGGGAACGCCAGTCCAAAATGGATTATCGATCCACAGGCGAGCAGCAACAAATGTGTCTATGTTAGAAGAAGGATTTACTCCTGGCTCCTCTTTGTATGCTACAACTTGCCCGCCTTTTATCTCACCTGCAGCGTATTGTCCGCGAATGATATGGCTTTGAACGTCTTCTTTTTTCACTTTACGAAGCGTTTCCATTACCTTTCGCTTTTCCTCTCGAATTTCACATGCATTAACCTTTTCCGGCAGATTCATAGCAGTCATCATTAATATTTGTAACATATGATTTTGAACCATATCTCGAATGGCCCCTGCCTGGTCATAATATCCTGCCCTTTCTTCAACCCCAACTGTTTCACTCGCTGTGATTTGTACATTCGCTATATGTTCTTTATTCCAAATTGATTGGAGAACAGGATTTGCAAATTCTAATGCTTCAAGATTTTGAATCATCGGTTTACCTAAATAATGATCGATACGGTATATCTCGTCTTCTTCAAACGTGCGACTAAGCTTATCGTTAAGCTCACGAGCAGATGTAAGGTCGTGCCCGAATGGTTTCTCAATCATCAGACGTTTCCATCCATCCGTTTTATCAAGTCCGCTTTCCTTAATATTTAAAGCAATGGTCTCGAAAAATTCAGGAGCAACGGAAAGATAAAACATTCTATTTCCTTTTATATGTAATTCTTCTTCCCTTTCACGAACGACTTGTAATAACCTCTCATAGTCTTCCGGCTTACTCACATCTAATGGACAATAGCGAAAATTATCTAAAAAACCTTCCAGTTCCGGAGTACCTTCTTCTCTATGACGGGAAAACGTCTCTATTGATTCTTTTATTCTTTCTTGAAAATCTACATGAGATACTTGACGTCTCCCAAGCCCGATAACGGATATTTGCTTTGGAAGCTTTTGATCTCTATATAAATTATATAGTGCTGGGTAAATTTTGCGTTTCGCTAAGTCCCCTGTCGCTCCAAATAAAACAAAGGTCATTGATTCCAATTTCAGTCCCCCTCTTGTTGTATAATCCTTGTCAATATTTTAAAAATGAATTGTACAGAAGCTCATGTTTTATAAAAACAAAGAGTTATCAAATCCCAATTCTTTTTATACCTTTCGCTTTTTAATTGTCCCCAATATTAATAGTGGCAATTCAAAGCATTTCTACCACAACTTACTTATTTATAGAATTTAACGAAACATTTTATATTTGATTACTTTTAGTAATTAAATAATCTTACGTCTAATATATTAACCACATAAATTATTATCGTCAATAAAAATGTCTTGAATTACATACGATTTATTTCGTAATACTTTTCTAAGTGTATTCCTAGTTACCATTCATTTTCAAAGATAATGATCGTTATAATAAATATCATTTTTATCAAAATATTCAATTAATTTATCGCTAAACTCACGAGCAGACGTTACATTATAACCAAAAGGCTTCTCTATAATAAGACGATTTAATCCTTTTGTAGCTCACAATCCACTTTCTTTCCTTCATTCATATAAATCTATACTTTTCATATTTCTACTCAAAATTGATAGGCAATACTGTAACACCACATTGTTGCCTATTGTAACCGTTATAACTTTCTTTGTGCTACGAGTGTTATTATAAATCGGCCATAACATGAATAGCAGTACGTACTTTAAAGTGATGTAGGCACTTTAAAATACCTATACTAAGTGAGTAATAATAAACATAATGAATAAATCATGCTGCAAAAATAACATCTACCCTTTCTTCAAAAAGCTTTACAGTAGTTTTTAGAAGTACGTTACATTATTTCATTTCATTTCATTTCATGCACTTTCCTCTTCTTTATATAAAATTCTCACTAACCAAATTCAAAATATTATACTTATTTTTCGTACTTTGCTATGCTATAACCACAAACAGGAGGTATAAACTATGAAAGCACAAATTATCCATTCTTTTGGGGATTCATCTGTATTTCAATTAGAAGAAGTTTCAAAACCGAAACTTTTACCAGGTCATGTTCTAATCGATGTAAAAGCAACAAGTGTAAATCCAATCGATACAAAAATGCGTAGTGGTGCCGTTTCAGCCGTCGCTCCTGAGTTTCCAGCTATATTACACGGCGATGTAGCTGGTATTGTTATTGAAGTAGGAGAAGGTGTTTCGAAATTCAAATCAGGGGATAAAGTTTACGGATGTGCCGGAGGTTTTAAAGAAACTGGAGGTGCACTTGCAGAATTTATGCTTGCTGATGCACGATTAATTGCTCACAAACCTAATAATTTAACAATGGAAGAAGCTGCTGCTCTACCATTAGTTGCAATTACAGCTTGGGAATCTTTATTTGATCGTGCAAATATTAAACCTGGTCAAAATGTTCTCATTCATGGAGCTACTGGTGGCGTAGGACACGTAGCCATTCAACTAGCTAAATGGGCAGGCGCTAAAGTTTTTACAACAGCTTCTCAGCAAAACAAAATGGAAATAGCCCATCGTTTAGGAGCCGATATAGCTATTAATTATAAAGAAGAATCTGTTCAAGAATATGTACAAAAACATACGAACGGAAACGGATTTGAAGTTATATTTGATACAGTAGGCGGCAAGAATCTTGATCATTCTTTTGAAGCTGCTGCGGTCAATGGAACTGTCGTAACTATTGCAGCTCGTTCAACCCATGACCTCTCTCCTTTACACGCAAAAGGACTCTCTCTGCACGTTACTTTTATGGCATTAAAAATATTACATACAGATAAGCGTAATGATTGCGGAGAAATCTTAACGAAAATAACGCAAATTGTAGAAGAAGGAAAACTTCGTCCATTGCTAGATTCTAAATCTTTTACGTTTGATGAAGTTGCACAAGCACATGAATATTTGGAGTCAAATAAAGCAATAGGTAAAATAGTTTTGAAAAACGTTTGGTAACTTTCACTAAATAAAATGTTTGTTGTTGGGAAATAACAGCGAGATCGCTTCGCCTTATCTTTTTCTTAAGAGGCGTGCCACAACCTTAAAAGCTTTCCATCCTTTACAACAAGTAAAAAAATAACAGCTAAATTTTGAGGTGGGGGTCTTACTGCCCAGCAAATAGCGGGATAACATTCAAAAAACCTTGCAGAAAAATTCTACAAGGTTTTTTTCTATAAATACAAATTAATCACTATATTAAAATGAAAGAGTTTGTAATTCATCACAATAATATTAAATATACGCTGCTTTAAAGGCTTGTTGGACAGCTTGTACTTCTAATGAGTCTTTACCATATAAGTTCGTTGCTACACGAATACAAGCTTCTTTTAATTCTTTAAAATCAGAAGTCATATTTAATTCATCCGTATTTGCATAATAGAAAATATCAAACATTTTATCTTCTCCAATGCCATGTACGTTTACTCCATTATGGCTTCCACCACTAGCAATCAAGTAAGCTACTTTATTAATAATGCTAGAGTTCGTGTGTACACCACCATGATCGTGGTCAGCATCAATAGGTAAGTTATTATAATGCCTATAATCCTCTGGATATCTAGAAGAGATAGATGATGGGTTTTTCATATCTCTAAAAATACGACCTGATTGTTCTCCCATTGTCCAATTGAACTTTCCGTTATTGGCATACTTTTCAACGGCTACTCCTAAAATATCAGATAACGCTTCATTAATTGCACCAGCTTCTCCTGCGTACTCAAGTCCAGACTCATTTCTTGTAACCGCGTGTGTAAATTCATGTCCTGCCACATCAAATGCTCTAACAATTGGATCTCCGTATACTAGCATAGCGCCATTACTAAATGCATTAAACCACTGCTTAGGATTTCCTTTATTCGTACCATTTGTGTTCCAACCATGAACGACAGAAATTACTTTTTGTCCGTTATTATCAAAGCTGTTACGGCCATATTTTTCTTGATAAAAATCATATACTTTCGTTGCTAAATAATGGGCACTAACTGCTTTAGGATCTGTAAAATTTGTAGAATTACTTGTTACTAAATCATCGAGATAACCCCATACATTTCTTCTATAATTATTATAATCTTTATAATTAGCAGTATATGTTTCAATTCCCTTACCACGAGAATAATCTGCAAGCATGTACGTTCCATCACTTCTTTGTGTAATTCCAAACGTACGATTAATACCTAAGTCATCTTTTCCTGTACCTGTTAATTTTGAAGGATCTGTTGATTTATTTGATGTCGCAGATTGGACAATACTACTCTCTACTTGTATACCCAATTTTTGAACGAGTTCTTTTAATAGATTACCACCAAAAGCATCAATTAATACTGTACCGGATACATATTCAGGTGTAGATGCACTAAAAGTAATTTGATATGCGTTTGTAGCTTTATTTGTATTTTCATCTACATATACCACTTGTTTAATTTCTGGTTCTTCGATAAATGTGAGATCATTTCCATAGATGTTGAAAAGCTGTTTCTTTGCATCCTCTTCTGATAGAGTAATAGGTTGTTTCAAATCTTCCTGTTGTTGTAAATTTTGGGCACTATCTCCCGAAACGCTCGTAAGTACACCATCATCATTAATATGTGCTGTTAGTTGATATCCGTATACATCACGTCCTTCATACGTTTGTTGAAGACGTACCAATGTAGTACCATCATAAGATTTACGAATTTGCGTAACATTATAATTAACTTTGGATTCCGTATTAACTTGCTTTGATGATAATGCTTGTTCTGTTTTTCCTTTTAGTGCATCCTTTGCTACATTTTCTGCCGAATTTTGAGAAGGTGCTGTTAAATTACCTGTTCGGAACGTATCTTCCTTTGTTTCCACTTTTAAATCTTCTGTTTCCGCATGTACTCCTCCATAAGGCATAATCGCCGATAACACCACTCCTGTAGTTAAACCTAACTTTACGAAATTATTCATATTTTTACTCCTTTATAATCGTATTATTAAATTAAATAAATGTATTTTAGAATTTTAAGCATAGATAAAAAATTTTAACTATAGCCAATCGTTTTTACATACCTCTACATACATAGGTTAATAGATTGGTTTGCTACTTTTTTAGATTCAATTCATTTCTCAAAAATTATTCATTATATAAGCTATCTTTATATTTATTCATATACGTTATTTTTTGTGGTTCTGATAACATATTTATTGCCATCCACACATTCTTTTTCATTTCTAATTTTTGCATTGGTATCTCTTTTAAAAACTGATTACCTATAATCGCTTCCATTTCTTCATCAATTCTTTGTATAAGATTTTCTTCTGGATTATTTTGCAAAGAAGTATTTTTCAATCCCCATTTTGTTATTATAAATTCATTCGTTTTATTCATAGGATTAATAATAGTAGCTTTACTAGTTAATCGTTTTTTTATTTCATCATGATAGATTTTAATTCTATATCCCTCTTTTAGTGGAATGATATCTTTTACAATTGTTACATTTGTTCCTTCCATTTCCTTCGTATAAATTTTTTCACCTTTTTCATTAAAGACCTCTATCGATGCATATTTTTCACCTGCATAATAGCTATGAGGCGTTTTAGTAGTAATCGTAAAAATAGCTCGATTTTGCTCTAAGTCTGTATTTAATACGGCAAACTGGTCATCTCCTAATCCTAGGAATTGAATCGTTTCATTTACCAACTTACTCACTTTCATTTCGTTAATATCAATCTTTAGACTATTATCTTTTTCTTTTACATAGGCATAATACGAACTGAAATGGTACATACTATTCGTTTTCCCACCTGAAATTTCAACCGTATACACTCCATTTGGTACGTCTTGTAAATTGATATCTGTTGTTTCAATTGTTTTCTCTTGAATAACTGTATTCCCTTCTTTTAATTTAATTTTTCCTCCTTTTAATGTATCTATTTCATTTGTATTTAAATGGATATGCAAATTCCCTTTTAGCCCAAGTGGAGCAATTTGCTGATTCGTAACTATTTCGAAGTTGGAGTTTATCGGAATATCAGGATCAACTATAGCTCTTGCTTTCGCTAATTGTGATTCAGGCACTATATAAGCTAAAGAAGTAACAGCCGGAAAACCTTTCGCCCTATTCATCTCTATTTGTTTATGATTAAGCTTAAAACCCCACCTTTCAAAAACAGGTGTAAAATCAACTTGTCCATTCTCACTATAATACTGATTCATTAAATCTGGTAAAGAATGGTCACCTTTTTTGAAAGCAGTATTGCTAGCTAGTTTTCGATAACCTTGATACATTTTTGCAAATGCTTCATCGCCAGCTTTTTGTTTCGCCATCGTTAAAAGAATAAGTTTTTGTCGTAAATCTAAATCATCATAATTTTTATTTTCTTTCATTAGAGCATTATATAAATTCCGTTCTACCTGTTCCTTTTTCCCGAAATTAAACAACCAACCAACTTGATCTGCTTTTTTGCCGTATTTACTATATTGATATTGAACACCAAATAGATTATTAGAAACTTCTCCTGTAAATATTCCTTGATTATCAAAACCAGCTTGGTATCCATGAGCGATTTCATGTAAAGTTCCCCAACTTAGTTTATCTAACCACATCTTTGTACTATCTGTACTATTCGCTGTCCAATTTGTGCCATAATAGGCACCGCCAGCACCAGATATATCTGCTTTTAAGAAATAACGATTTTGACTTTTTTTATTTTCAAACGTTGAGCCATCTAAACCAATAATTGAATCATACATCACAAAAATATCTTCATAATACGCAATTAACTCATCCAACGATTGAAAATCTTTTAAAGATCTTACTAACTCTTTATCTTTTTTAGGTACAAATAATTGAAAACTCTCCCCTTGAAGTAACGCATACTCTCCATCAAATTGATCCCATGCACTAAAAAATTGAGATACACTTCCTTGTTGTTTATAAATGGGAAGGGGTTTAGTAGCACTTTCATTCCCTACTTGGTACTCAAGTACAGCGTGCTCTTCACCGTACGGAGTATCTATGAAAGGAACTAAAGACGTATCACCTTGGATAGTAACCCATTCATTTCCTACTTGTATGGATTTTTCATTTTTTGAGTCATTAGACAATAAACGTAATGTTAATTTGTCTTTAAAATTAGGATTTGTTTGTCTTACCTTTAATGGTGTATTTCTCTTCAAAATAAATCCTAAATCTTGTCGGTCATGATATTTCCCCTTACTTATGCCCGCCTGAAATATCCAAGTAGGCTCTTCTAAACTAGTAATTTTTTTTGCCTTTATTCGTTCATCAGCATGTAAGTGTATATTTCCTATGAGGAAAAACATTGTATACATTAGGCCTATAACAAGTAACCTTTTCATTTGCATATCTCCTTCTCTATTTTTTTATATACAAAATACAATAAAGCCCTCCTTCTTCACTTATAACTGTCGTCAATAAGTTACTTATCAGTGTAATTATTATAGTTACATTAACTCGTGATTATCAATCATTAAATGTATGTAATTTTGCATATATGAATATTTTGTGATAAATTCCAAAATATCGTATAATTATCAATATTTTTTCAGACATTATTCAATAAAAAAAACACGAAGACTCTTAAGTCTTCATGTTTTTTATACATGTTATTACACTTGTGATTGAATTAATTACTAAAATCTTTTTAATCGTAAAAAATCAATTATTTTTAGGCTGATAGCCGTACCTAATCTTTTACAATTTACTTATTCTTTTTGTTCTGTAATATTAAATTTTGAAACCAATTCCGTTAATTCTTCCACCTTTTCTTTCATTTTGTTGGATTGGATTGATATTTGTTCAATTGATACGGCCTGTGATTGAATTGAATTTACAGTTTGAAGAGTCTCCTTTTTCACATCCGTTGCAGTTTCAGAAACTAGCGAAAGAGAAGCATTTACTTCTTCTGTACCAGCAGACATCTCTTCTGTCGCTGCGGATACTTCTTGAATTTGACCTGTAATCTTATCAATATCTCTCATAATAGACAAGAAGGTTTGATTCGCTTTGTAAGCAGCTTCTTTTCCTTCTACTGCCTTTTGTTGTCCTTTTTGCATGACATTAACTGTATCTTGGGTATCTTTTTGAATGGATTTTATTAAATGATTAACTTCTTTTGCAGATTCTTTAGATTGCTCAGCCAAGTCTCGAACTTCTGCGGCAACCACTGCAAATCCTTTCCCATTCTCTCCAGCACGTGCCGCTTCAATAGCGGCATTTAAGGCAAGAAGATTCGTTTGTTCGGCAATATTAGTAATTGCAGCGAGAGCTGTATCAATCTGTTGTGTACGTGTAACAAGTTTATTTATTACTTTTGATGTTTCCTCGACAACATCATGCACACTATTCATTTGAAGAATAGAGTGATTTATCACTTCACTACCGATATTTATTCGTTCTGTAGTCGTTACTGCTACCTCAGCGACTACTGCTGAAGATTCAGCTACAGTTTGCACCCCGGTTGTAATTTCTTCCATTGAGGATGAGCTCTCCTGAATACTAGTTACCTGTCCTTCTATTTTTGTTTTTACTTCTAAAACAGTCTGTACAACCTCATTTGAAATACTAGACGCTCGATTTGTATCTTGTAATACACCCTCCGTAGTAAAAATAACCTCTTGTGTTGTCATCTTAACATTCGCAATTAATTGTTGAAGGTTATCTAACATACTATTAAAAGACTGAACAATATGCCCTAATTCATTATTTGCTTTATAAGGAGTACGTGTTGTTAAATCTCCAGCTGCTACTTTTTCCATATCATTTTGTAGTAATGCAAGTGGTTTTCGGATAGTTAATTTAATAACATATCCAATTAATATAATTATTAAAATTGCTAAAATCGAAATACTAACAAACATTATCATTGTATTTTGAGCACTATTATTATTTTCCTTCTGTAAAAGCTCTGCATTATTACTATTATATAAAATCAATTCACGAATTGATTTTTGCATATTAGGTTCAATCTCTTTTAGATAATATGCATATGCTTCCTCATTATTAGACTTCCCTAATTCTTGTGCTTTCTTCATTTGAGTCCTTAATTCATTAAATGTTTCATGAAACGTGTTATATAATTCTTTTTCTTTAGTAGAAATAAGTTTAGCCTCAAACTGCTTTAAAAGATGATCATTTTCCTTACGAATCCCATCCATTTCTCTTATTAATTCGTTCATTCTTTTTTCATCTTTTGATAACATTATTTCCATAAAGTTCATATTAACGTGATAAAAATTAGATTCTACAATTCCAATCCACTCAATTGGCAGTAAATTATCCTCATACATATTAGAGGAAGTACTTTTCCCTCTTTCTAACCCCCAAAACCCTATTAGGGATAATACTATACATGCAATACTTGATATAGTTATTAATATGTTTAGTTTTGTACCAATCTTACTGTTTCTTAATAATCCCAATTCACTTTCTCCATTCTAATATATAGTTTAAGTAATGTATTTTATACCAAGAATCCAAAAATTACGATGTTTATTTTGTAATATGTAATTTTGCATATCGTCCACTACTGATTCAAAATAACCTAACATTGTAATTTTCGTTTTCCAAAAATTCATGATCATGAACACATCTCATTAATTCTTGAACTTCTTACCCAAAATATCCGCATATACTGTGGCACCAGGGAAAACCATCACTGGTATGATATATAAATTACGCTTCCATACAAGACTAGCTTAAAAATATTTTTCTTATTGCTCATTTTTCTATTCCCCCTCTATTAGAAGTACTCCTAGCACATCACACTAATAAAAACGATAATATTAAAAAATAAGGAAAGACATAATACGTATGTCTTTCCTCTAAAATTGTAATACTCAATATGCTCTTGGCTCTATTTGATTTTCCATTTAAATCCTCACATATCTTTCTTTATAATATCTCCTAACTCCATCCAATTTGTAATACGCGGGATATTGAGATATTGATTGTAAGAAGTAGTTTTTGCATATACATTTATCGGTTTTCCTATTAACGTTTCTAAAACAGCCGGCTTATCATCAAAGAAATAGTTTAATTTTATTTCTTGTATAAAGTGTATTTTTTCTTCATCCTTCATTCCATAGAAAAAGCGATCTTCATGTACCGGAAATCCTTTTTCTATTAACCATTTTTTTGTTTGCTCTCCATGCTCTTTAGGTCGCGCCGTTATATAGTAAATTTCATGTCCCTGTCTTTCTAATTCTTGCAATGTCTCTACAGCATACGGAAACGGTGAACAAGAAGTATAATAAATCTCATCCAGCAAACTATTCCACATATGACCGCCTTCCTCGGAAGTCATGCCAAATGCTTCATGAATTTCAATTGTTTTTAAAGAATGGAATACATCCAACCCTACTTTTTTGTTTAATTTCTTATTATATAAATGAAAAGCATGCTGCCTTAAATCAATTAGTGTATCATCGATATCAAATCCAAACTTCACTCTTCATCGCTCCTTTCTGCAATCCATTTATCGGAACATATAAGTAGTTTTTATTCCCCTTATTGCTCATCTTTCCGATATGCTGGATAGCCAATAAATCTATAATCTTTTCCAATCTGGGTAAATGATATATCCTTAAATTCAATTGCATCTTTCATTTTAGTAATACCAGTCCCCTCTACAAAACTAGGCGCCAATCTACCTCCAATAATTTTAGGTGCGAAATATAAAATAATTTTATCCATTAGTTTATTTTCAATAAACGAAGCATTTACTTCTCCACCACCTTCAATAAGTAGGGAGGAAACTCCTTTTTGTCCTAAAACATCAAGCATTTCATGTAAGTTTATATGCTTTTCTCCGCTAGTAACAAATACTTTAACTCCTGCATTTTCTAATGCTTTCTTTTTTTCCTCTGCATGATTACTTGTTGTAAATATCCAGGTAGGAGCTTCTCTATCTGTAACAACGTTAGCTTCCATCGGTATGCGTAATGTCGAGTCCAATATTACTCGAATTGGATTTCGGCCATTTGGAATACGCGTTGTCAATGATGGATTATCCTTTTGAACAGTATTCGCTCCTACTAAAATAGCCGCATTTTCGTTTCGTATTTGGTGTACTTCTTGTCTTGCTTCTGTAGATGTAATCCACTTACTATCCGATAAAGACGTAGCGATTTTCCCATCTAATGTAACTCCTGATTTAATCGTTACAAATGGGCGCTTTGTCAAAATATATTTATTAAAGACTTCATTCATTTTTTTAGATTCTTCTTCACACACTCCTACAAGTACTTCAATACCTGCATCTTGTAGAATTTTAATTCCACGTCCAGAAACAAGCGGGTTTGGATCAAGTGTAGCAACTACTACCTTCTTAATTCCTGCTTGTACAATTGCTTCAGCACAAGGCCCTGTTCTACCATGATGAGAACAAGGTTCAAGAGTTACATAAATTGTACCACCACGTGCCTGTTCTCCAGCCATACGTATCGCATGTATTTCGGCATGTGGTTCTCCGGCCTTCATATGTGCTCCGACCCCTACAATTCGATTATCATTTACAATTACAGATCCAACCAATGGATTTGGAGTCGTTTGTCCCTTCATAGCCTTGGCATTTTCTAGTGCTAGCTTCATATACAATTCATGCTCAAGCATGTAAGTGTCCCCCTTCAAAATGTCCAGAACGCTGAATCTTCGTTTGCAAATATTTCTCATTAAACTCTGAGACATCACCCCATAACGGTTCACGACTCGTAACATTTAATCCAGCTTTTTGTAACGCTTCTAATTTTTTCGGATTATTTGTAATAAGTTTTACAGGTTTTGAGCGTAGCGCTTTTAATACTTCAATTGTATCATCATAGTTTCGAACATCATCTTCAAAACCTAGGTTCAGATTAGCTTCTACTGTATCTAACCCATTTTCTTGCAAGAGGTACGTCATAGCTTTACTAAACAAGCCAATTCCTCTTCCTTCATGATTCGCTAAGTAAAATAAAGCACCTGAACCATGTTCTGTAATCATTTGTAAAGACTGCTTTAATTGGAATCCACAGTCACAACGTTTACTACCAAAGATATCACCGGTGTGACAAATACTATGCATACGAATTAGGGCATCTTCAGAATTCTCAAAATCACCATATACAAGTACACTAGATTGCTGCATATCAGCTAAATTAATAGATGAGAGTTTTTCGATAATTCCTTCTACACTATTTGTAACCTCACTACATTGTAACCAAGAATACCATTGAAAAACTTTAGTCTCCCCATATAAATTAATTGGCAATTTGATAGGGCCTACTAAATAAATATCCTTTCCATCTTGATGTATAAATTGAATTTTATCTTCTAACATATGAATTGTATCTGTTGTAACCATTAGGTACCTCCTAGTATAGAGAATCTCTAAAATTCTCTTCCATTGTTATATTTTTTATTGTTTAACTTACACAACGTAAGTGTTTTTACAGATGCTATTCTTTTTTCTCTCAGCTTATATGCAATATGTATCATTACAACTTTGGCCATTTAAAGAAAAGAGTTTTAGTTACATAAAACAACTTAGTTACTTTATGTAAGTGAGTATACATTTGTAATCAATTTACGTCAAGTAATTAATTATAAAAACATTTGTTACTAATAGTAAGATGTTATATAATTTATTTTAGGAGGTGAAGGAAAATGAATGATTCTACATTATGCCCTCGCTTTGAAAAAGGAATGAAATTTTTTAGTCAACGATGGACAGCACTAATTATTTACCAACTTTTTTCTGGATCTCAGCGCTTTTGTACACTTGAATCTTCTCTTCCTGTTAGCGGAAGATTACTTTCAGAAAGATTGAAAGAATTAGAACTAGAAGGAATTGTCGAACGTAAAGTCTTTCCTGAGACACCAGTTCGTATAGAATATTCTTTAACTCAAAAAGGATTTGCTTTAGAAGCTATTATTCGCGGAATAGAAGAATGGTCACAGGAATGGATAGAACTTGAGGAATAACATAAAAGCTTTTTCGTATATAGTTTTAAGTAATCAAATTACAGATACCTATTATTAAAACGCTAATTTTTCAAGCATTTATGAAAAACTAGCGTTTTTTAATAAATAAAATGTAAGAAATAAAGCAAGGTGATCAAAACGATCACCTTGTTCCCTTACAGATTAAAATAGTGTTTTAAAATCTTTTATTCATACATACTCGATTAATAAAAAAAACGAATAAGCTTTTTTATTAATAAACAGTTTTATTTTTACAATACAGTTAGCTTCCCCTGCTATTTGCGGACAGTAAGACCACCACTGATTAAATTTCTATTTTATTACATTCGAATATTACTTATGAAATTTCACACGCTCTTCAAGTGGTTGGAATTCTTTTTCACCTGGTGCAGCTGTTGGATTACCAAATGGCATTTGTGCAATTAGTTTCCAATTAGCAGGGACATTCCATTCTTGTTTTACCTCATCGTCAATTAATGGATTATAATGTTGTAATGATGCCCCTAATCCCTCTGCTTCTAAACCTGTCCACACGACTAATTGGTGCATACCTGATGCTTGGTGTGACCAAATTGGGAAGTTTTCAGCATATGCAGCAAACTTTTCTTGAAGCGATTTAACGATAGCCTCATCTTCAAAGAATAATACTGTTCCATAACCAGCTTTAAAAGAATCCATTTTTTGTTGCGTTCCTGAAAAGTCTCCATCTCCAACTACTTTTCTTAATGTTTCAGTGGTAATATCCCATAATTTATCATGAGCTTCACCAAATAATACAACTAATCGTGCAGTTTGAGAATTGAAAGCGGATGGAGTATATTTCACAGCAAACTCCACGATTTCTTTAATTTTTTCATCCGATACTTGTACCTCTTTATTAATCCCATAGTAAGTACGTCTTTCTTTCAGTGCAGTATAGAAATCTTTTGTCATAATTCCGTTCCTCCTAAGTTTTAATATTCTTCAAAATGATACATCTCGAAGATAGTATGCGTTTAAATGAGTTCATTTTTGAATCATTGAACTTCCTAGCACCCATTGCCAGTCATTCTAAATCTAAACACACTGCTTCCTTCAGTTTTCCTAAAAAAAGCCTTATAACATCATTCATAAAATCTAATCATCATTCGGTACTATTTTACCCATTCTCTATTCATGTATCCTGCTTGTTTCATATTTACACAAATATGAAATGTAGCTACTTTAATCACCAAATTTCACATTAATTTAGAGCATCTTCAATTACAGCAATTTCGCTCACTCGAACAAAACGACGCAATTTAAAGAACATTGCAAAATTAAGTACTACCTGTAAAAGAACCCTCTTAGCCGACTATAAGAAAAAATAATAAAAAGCCAAAAACGAACAATAATATGTTCATTCTTGGCTTTTACTTAACCATCACATTTATTTTTACTATTGCTTCAAATGATTTTTAACTGCCCTTATTACCAATTCGTGATCTTCTTCTGGTGGTAATCCTGAAACTGTTATCATTCCAATAACCCCTACGTTTTTTATTCTGATAGGAAAACATCCACCAAACGCAGCGTATTCTGAAGTATCTAAAAGATATTTTTCATTATAGGAGACCCCAGTTATTTCACTTTGTATCTGCATATAATACGAGCTACGATCATGCAGGGAAACGACTCGTTTTTTACGCTCAATCCATTTCGTATTTTCCTCATTTGTCCCTGTCATCTTGAAATGAAATAATTGCACACCATTTTTCGTTATATCAACAGCAATCAATTTCCCCTCTTGCTTTGCTGTTTCAACGATAAATAAACCTAGTTGCAAGGCATCTTCATTTGTAAAAGAGGAAAATTGAAGTGTTTCCTCCTCTTTTAAAATTTGTTTACTTATTTCATTCAAATTTGAAGTACTCATATCTTTAACCTCCATAATTGTTTTATGCCACACCGACATGTTTTCGAAATTATTAGGCCATATAGTACAACCTTTCAATCACACTGATTCTAAATAAACTACTGTAACATTTTTGATAACTAGTAGTACCGTAAAGCTTGTTTTCTTCTTACTGGTGCTATTATGAATGACATTCAAAGTTATAAAAAGTACTATTCTACTTATCCCTATCTTACAGAGACTATTATGAAATATATTTAACATCTTAAAAATGTATGTACTAAAGAATAATATTTTTAATCACTAACTTTTTTGATCAATCGTTATAATCCAATTTCATCAAAATTTTTATCAATTATTACACTATCCAACAATAGGAGGAAACAAAGATGGATGAAAGTATATCCAAAAGCTGAAAAGCAGTTGAGTCCCTTGAGGGAATAGTTATAATTCACTACGTATAGAAATAGACATACAAAAACGCCATCCTTTCCTATAATTCTAAAGAAAGAATAGCGTATTCTTTTCAAAAATGAGTTCTTTTATTGAGAAACTTTGATTCTATATCATACATAAAAGGGCAACCAGTGCTAAAACAGCTGGAAATCCTTGTTTCACAATAATCGATTTATTAGATGTGAAACCTCCGAAAATAGCTGCTATCACCACACAAATCACGAAAAATAATTGGACCATATAACCAATTGGATTGAGCCCAAGTACAAGTCCCAAAATGAGACCAGCCGCTAAAAATCCATTATATAAACCTTGGTTTGCAAACATAATGGCTACGTTTCGATCTCCTTCTAAATGCTTCGGTAATTTGAAAGCACGTTTCGCTACTTTTGAATCAATAAAAAACATTTCAAGGATCATGATAAACAAATGTTCTAATGCTACGATCCCGACTAAAATAGCTGCGATTATTTCCACACTATTCTGCCCCCTACACTCTCTATTCTTTAATATTCTCTACATTTTTTTGCATCTGTAATAGAACATGAATAAGTATTTTTCGTTCTTCTCCACTGATATTTACGAACATTTCCTTCATAAAAAGTTCCTTTTCTTTCTTGTTAAAATATTAATTGATATATCAATTATTGATACATCAATTAATATACATCTCTCTTTTTATTTTTGCAAGTTTTTTTGCTCAATTGGTTTTATTTTGTTCCAGCAACTTTAAACCAATTCAAAACATCAGTTCGCATTTCTAGAAATCATAATTACTTTAAGTTCATTCTGACAATCATATTTAACTACATATATAAAAGAATTGAGTTATATCTCCATCAATTTATAAAAATTAATTTTTTCTAAAAACAGATACTTTACGTTTTTTATAGTAATAAAAATCATTTTTGTTTCAGAGGCAATCCATTTTGTTAGCTTGATGGGCATAGGATAGTACCCATATGACGAACCAATTATCTTTCAAGAAGACGGCTAGAAATCTGGATTTGGCACAGGCGTTGCCTACTTCCGTGATCCAGATGGTACTAATTTAGAGCTAATTGCTCCAAAAGGTCCATTTAGACGTGATTAATTAAAATATATTAATACTGAAAAACCACCTTTATGAGAGGTGGTTTTTTGTTGCTAATGGTGAAGATTAATATTGAGGTCTGATTGAGACCTATTCCTTTTCCACATCTTTCATCATACCATCGAAAGAATAGTCTTATAGCTATTTCAAATATTTCGGCAGTACTATATCGCTAGCAAGCTAAAATTTCATGGTACTCAAAAAAAATCTGCTGAATCATAACCAAAAAGTTCATTTTATCATTTCGGGGTAATTCGAAATTCTTAAGTTGTCGGGCACGGGGTACAGCTGAAAAACAGTGTATATTCATTAACTTCAAACTAATTTTGATGTAACAAAATTTGTATTTATACCTTTTTAACGAATTCAGATTTTAATTTCATAGCTCCAAAACCATCAATTTTACAATCAATATCATGATCTCCATCAACTAATCGGATACTCTTTACTTTTGTACCAATTTTTACAACTGATGAAGTTCCTTTTACTTTAAGATCTTTAATTACTGTTACAGAATCACCATCGTTTAAAATATTTCCATTTGCATCTTTAATTACCTTTGTATCTTCACTATTTTCAGCTTCTAATTCTAAAGTCCACTCATGAGCACATTCTGGACAAACAAAAAGATTCACATCTTCGTAAGTGTATTCTGAATTACATTTTGGACAATTTGGTAAATTAGGCATATTTTTATTTCCTCCACTCGTTTTCGTTTATTCTATTAAATAAATATTATTTTTAATTTCCGTTTTTCGTTTAAATGTACGGAAAATATTCTCTTCTTGCTTTTTGATACTTATTTGTTGAATGTATAAAAAAACTACTTGTTCACACCTTGTAAAAAATCTTCTCCACATTCTCCAAAGCAAACTTTCTTCTTCTCTACTTTTTTAATAAAATGATTAAAAAAGTAGATTAACTCAAACAAACTTTGTATGTGAAGTGAAATTTTTAAAAATCTAATGCATTTTCTTTATTCTTTATTGTATTGATTTCCTGAGATTGCTGAGAAAGCCCTGTACATTCATGAAAAGCAAAATGCTTACACCCTATACATTTTTTTGTATTCAGATGTCCTAAAGCACAATTAATTGCTTCTCCGGTATGATTAAAAAAGTTTTCTTCCCCTATCTCAGCGTACAATCCATTCTTATCTAGATTGGCTTTTAGCTCTGATTGAATTCCAGAAATAAGAAGTACGCCACCTTGTTTTTTGAAGTGCTGAACAATATTCCTAAAGTAAGACTCTCCTGTGGTATCAATAAAAGGAACTTTTCCCATACGTAAAATTAAAACATTAGGTTTATAATGAATAGTCGCTAAAATATTTTGTTCAAATGTTTGAGCAGCCCCAAAAAATAATGGCCCTTCTATTGTATAAATGCTAATTTGTGGGCAATCATGAGCTTTATTTACCACATGTGGTAGCAATTTTTCATTTCTTTTTGTATGATCAGGAAGCACTTTTGATATGACAAGCATATTACTCATACGTTTTGTAAACAAAATAATAGCTAATATAAGACCAATCTCTACAGCTGTTGTTAAACTAGTAAATACAGTAAGTAAAAATGTTACCAATAATACAAGAGAATCTCCCGTCTTCATTTTAAGTATGTGATAAAAATGTTTCTGCTCGCTCATATTCCAAGCTACCACCATTAAAATCGGGGCCATACTAGCAAGTGGAATATGTGAAGCATATGGCGCTAACAGTAGAAGTGTAAATAACACAAATCCTCCGTGAATAACACCCGCCATCGGAGATACAGCTCCACTCTTAATATTAGTTGCTGTACGTGCAATCGCTCCAGTTGCCGGAATTCCGCCAAATAACGGGGTAACAATATTGGCAATCCCCTGACCGATAAGCTCTTTGTTACTGTTGTGTTTACTATTTGTCATACCATCTGCCACGACAGCGGATAAAAGTGATTCAATTCCACCGAGCATCGCAATAACAAATGCAGGACCAATTAACTGCTTTATACGTTCTAATGTGATTTCTGGTATATCAAAATGAGGAAGTGTATTTGGAATCGTACCATATGCTGTACCAATAGTAGGTACATAACCTGAGAAAAATACAGTTGCAATTACAGTTGAAATAACAACACCTACTAATGAACCAGGCACTTTTGGTAAAATCTTTGGTGTTATGAGTATAACAAAAAAGCAAATCAAAGCAGTTATAACACTATAAAAATTGGTAGTACTGATATGAGTGAAGAGTTCCTTCAAATTCGCTAGAAATTCCTCATGCTTTTTTATACCTGTTAAACCTAAAAAACTAGCAATTTGTCCCGTAAAAATAATAACAGCAATACCTGAAGTAAAACCAATTGTTACAGGACGTGGAATAAACTTAATTAAAGAGCCTAGCTTGAAGATTCCCATAAGACATAAAATAATTCCAGCTAACAAACCCGCGAGTAGTAAATTTTCGTATCCATAGGTAATTACAACTCCTAAAAGAATCGGAACAAAAGCACCTGTAGGTCCTCCAATTTGATACTTCGAACCACCAAACAGTGAAATGAGTATTCCAGCAATACAGGTTGTATAAATCCCATACTCTGGCTTAACACCAGAGGCAATAGCAAAAGACATAGCAAGTGGAATCGCAACAACTCCAACAATCATTCCTGAAAGAAGATCCTTTTGAAAATGTGCTAATGAATATCCTTCAAACCTTCCTGTAAATAACTTTCTCATTACAAACCCTTCTTTTCTATTTTTAATAGATCTGGATTACAAATGTATTTCTCGGTCCCTTATACAGAAAATTGTCCTTTTCACAAAAAGAAAAACCATCCTAATATTTACTATATGTTTTACTTAAATGACACTCCAATTCACCTATATCTCCACCTTGTTGTACATAGGATTTCAATCTTTCTGCTAGACGTTCTCCGGCTCGACTATCTAGCTTCTTCGTATCAATAAACGATCTAATCCTTACCTTATCTGGAGTAATATCTCTACGAAACATTTGTCCTGGAATTTCACTCCAAAAACGATTCCATTCATCCAGTAATCCTATTTGATCAAATAAAAAACCTTGAATTCCACATAACCAAGCTGTACAAGCAGTATTTCTTTTTCGACATCCAACTCCATCTTGTAAATGTTGGCATGAAAAACAACAAGAATTTCCACTTTTTATACAAACTTCACAAACGTAATGAGCTCCTAATGAGCGAAATGTTTCAATCCCATGTTGGATGATATCTTCTTTCTTAACCTCAATACTCAACCTATCCCTCCTTAGCCATCATTTCACTTTCTGCTCCATCTAGCTCTTCTAACATTGAAATCGTATCGATTAAATGGTTGTTAAAAATCTTCCGTGCAACCACCAATAAATCCACAATAATAGGGTCTCGTAAAGAATATAAAACTCTTTTTCCATCTTTTCTACCAACAACAATGTTTTTTGAACGTAGTACACTTAATTGCTGAGAAACAGCTGAACCTTCCTTATTTAGAATATCTTGAATTTCGTTTACGCTTTTTTCACCTTCTGACAATAATTCTAAGATACCTATTCGCAAAGGGTGTGCTAAGGCTTTAAAGAAATCTGCTTTAAATTGTTGCATTTCGTTTCCCATTGAAATCCCTCCGTTACTTTTCCTCAATTTTCAAAAGTACCATATACATCTTCAAATGTTTGAATATGTATATAGTACTTTTAAAACCTCGAATTTTCAATACAAATTTTACAATATTAAATAAGCATCAAATAGAGATACTATTCAAATTCAGGTTCAAAATTTATTATCCAAAATAAAAGCGCCTAACATATTAGGGATATATAATACGTTAGGCGCTTGATATTTAAAATTTCTCGATTTAGGTCTTGATAATATTGGATGAGTATATAACCAAAATGCTAGATGACTAATATGAATAAACTTATTTGTAAAATTAATTCATTAGAATATTTTAAGAGCAAGTTTTGAAAAAAACTATTCAAAACTTGCTCCTTCTTTTCTCAGATCCAACTATTTTGATACTAAAACCAACAGTAGTGAATTAGAATAATGATTTAATACTTGCTAAGACAGTAAGTACACCTACAATAATAACAAATACGTTACTCATTTTCCCTTTGTATTTAGCTAGTACCGGCACTTTTTGAATCGCATACATCGGTAATAGACATAAGATAGCAGCAACTAAAGGACCGCTTAGAGAATCAATAAGTCCAAGAATACTTGGATTTGTATAAGCAACAAACCAGCATGATAATACAACAAAAGTAAGGATTATTGTCTTAATTGTTTTTTCTTCAATATCTTTTCCACGTGATTTACCGAACTTAATAATCATGTCACGCATTACTTCAAATGCTCCGATATAATGGCCAAGGAAAGACTTTGTAATAGCCACAAAAGCAATAATTGGAGCTGCAATAGTGATTACAGGCGAATTAAGCTCATTAGCAAGATATGAAAGAATTGATAAGTTTTGTTCTTTTGCCATTTTTATATCATCTGGAGTCAAGCTCAATGCGCTACTCCAAACGAAGAACATAACAACAGCGAATGTCATGATATAACAAACCTTTTGTATTTGCGCACATTTAGCATCAGTGGCTTCGATTCCATACGTAGCTCTCTGTTTCACAACAAATGATGAAATCATAGGTGAATGATTAAATGAGAATACGATGATTGGTAGAATCATCAATATCGTTCCAAAATAGCCTGTTCCTGTTGAAGCAGTTGAAACAGCTGAAAAACTAAGCATTGACGTATTCCACTGTGGAATTAAAGATATTGCGATAAAAAGTAGAGAAACTATGAAAGGATACACTAACATACTCATTACCTTTACAGTAATATCTTGACCAAAATTCAGTATAGCGATAAGACCAAGAACTAATACAAGTGATAAAATAGCTCTTGGAGGTTCTGGCATGTGCAATTGATGCACGATAAAACTACTTGCAGTGTTTGTAAGCGCAACCGAATACATTAGTACGATTGTATAAATTGAACCGAAATATACGATGTTAAAAATGATACTCGCTTTATTTCCGAAATACTCTCTAATTGTACCTGTGATCCCCTCATCAGCAGAATTAGAAGCGTATATCATTTTAGCAAGCGCCCTATGTGAGTAATACATAACTGGATATGCAAGTAATGTAATTAGTAGTAAAGATAATAAACCACCTGAACCTGCATTAATCGGTAAAAAGAGCACCCCTGCTCCAATTGCAGTTCCAAATAGACTGAGTGCCCATGTAGTATCCTGCTTATGCCACTTTTTCGGATCTGCATATTGCTCATTTTTTCGTGCGGTATTTTCAGCTTGAACTTCTATTTTCTTTGCAGTATTCCCGTTCATATAATAACTCCCCCTTGTATCTATTCCTGCATCTCTCTTTGCACCTAACAAATATTCCCTTTCTGGAAAATGAATTCCTTACAAGTTGCCCCACATTGTATGTCCTTCATCATAATGAATCCAAATTGAAACATTCGCTAATTAGCGTCCTAATATAATTGTTAGCGTTCACAAAAAAGTTTACTCGTAATATCCGCTCTTTATATAAAGACCCCTTAAGAGAACAATATAGAATAGACTTCATAAATACGTTGCAACATTTCTAATAACAGTGTATTACTTTAATGGTTTCTCTTTTTTACTTTTAAAAGTAATTTTAGCTAAACCGGCCTCTCTTCATTTGCGAGGCATTTCTTTCTCAATTCTATACATTACTTTCATAACTTCGGTAGCACTGATGATATTGCTCACACAAGCCACTGAAGCACATTACATACATTTCGCCTCTAATCACACACCTTTCTTACTAATAATCGCATTTTTTATATTTTCTCCAGAGATAATAAAATTTCTCTCGACGCCCTCATTATAACGTGTATATTTATAAAATTAATATTTTTATATTTTCAGAAATATTAAAGAGGAATAATTTTATATGGATAATATTTTACAGTTAGCATGTAGCCATTGTTTTTATCGCTTAAAGCTGAATTAGTTAGTAAAAAAATACAATAATACATTGTTTTTCTAGGTGACTTATTATAAAAATACTTATATCCCCTTTTATCAAAAAATTTTATTTTAAACATAAAAGATATTCTAATAAATAATTAATGTAGGTAAAAAGAAAAAAATCCCAAAATACAAAAACCAAATTTTAGGATATATATTATTAATATTGAATTCATATACAATTTAAAAAGCTACACTGAGCAAAAAACAAAAAAGCTGCCCCATATGGATAGCTTATTTAGTCGGGTAAGCGGGGGGCATCGCTGCCCCCAACTCCCCTCAGAACCGTACGTGACAGTTTCCCATCATACGGCTCAAGCCTTCTT
>NZ_JASNGE010000119.1:0-328 GCF_030164735.1 Bacillus sp. RB3 | reverse complement strand
GGAAAGAGATGTTTTGGTCAAGAAGTTTTTGCTTGCTAACTACTGGTGGTTCGCCAATAGACGTAGTAAAAGCATATATTGAAAATCAAAGTGAAAAGTGAGGTGAAATGATATGACAAAGCTGAATAAAGCATATAAATTCCGTTTGTATCCAACAGAAGACCAAGCACATCTTATACGTAAAACCTTCGGTTGTGTACGTTTCGTGTATAACAGAATGTTAGCTGAATGGAAAGAAGCGTATGAAAAACATAAAAATGATAAGGATCAACTAAAGAAACAAAAGCTTCCCACTCCTGCAAAATACAAAGCAGAATTTGAGTGGTTA
>NZ_JASNGE010000118.1:0-330 GCF_030164735.1 Bacillus sp. RB3 | reverse complement strand
CCGTACGGGATTCGAACCCGTGTTACCGCCGTGAAAGGGCGGTGTCTTAACCACTTGACCAACGGGCCAAATATTATAAATCCTATGGCGGAGAGCAAGGGATTCGAACCCTTGATACGCTTGTGACGTATACACGATTTCCAATCGTGCTCCTTCGGCCAACTCGGACAGCTCTCCAATGGCTCCGCAGGTAGGAATCGAACCTACGACCGATCGGTTAACAGCCGATAGCTCTACCGCTGAGCTACTGCGGAATAATATTGCCTGGCAACGTCCTACTCTCACAGGGACAAGGTCCCAACTACCATCGGCGCTAGAGAGCTTAACTTC
>NZ_JASNGE010000117.1:0-340 GCF_030164735.1 Bacillus sp. RB3 | reverse complement strand
CTACTGGTAAATACTATGTGTCCATTTTGACTGAATACGAAAAAGAGATCGTACAAAAAGAAGTAGAAACAATTGTTGGATTAGACTTTGCGATGGATGGATTATACGTCAGTTCTGAGGATGAGAGAGCCAATTATCCTAAGTTCTATCGTGAAATGTTAGACCAGTTAGCAAAGGCGCAACGAGTATTATCAAGACGTACAAAAGGTTCTATTCGTTGGAATAAACAACGTATCCGTGTAGCTAAGTTACATGAAAAAGTAACGAATCAACGTAAGAACTTCCTTCATCATAAGTCTAAAGAGTTAGCTACTCATTTTGATGTTGTAGCTATTGAAGA
>NZ_JASNGE010000116.1:0-354 GCF_030164735.1 Bacillus sp. RB3 | reverse complement strand
CATTATGTAAAGTACTCTAAAGCACATTTCCAAACTAAAGAAAGTATACCAAAAGAGATTTATTATTCTTCAGAAGGCTTTAAGGGCTATATACAGGCAAGTACCGTTTGGGATATGGGAGATCATTTCGCAACACTATATTCCGGAACCGTTATTCGATGTTAGACTTTTAATCCATTCTCCCCTAATGCTTAAAATGGTTAATAACTCACTGCCAATACTGTAATATCTATTGTTCATAAAATAAACCACAAAATCTTTCGATTTCATGGTTTATCAAATATAAAGATAATGCTAAACGAATACTCTAACATTACCTTCCCCAAAGTTAATTATAGAGTATTTTCAAAAAAA
>NZ_JASNGE010000115.1:0-362 GCF_030164735.1 Bacillus sp. RB3 | reverse complement strand
ATAAAAATAACAGATAAGGATTTAAAAGATACTTTTAAAGAATTTGAAAAATAAAGCTATGTACAAAAAAAATAACCCCTAGGGGTTATTTTTTTTGTACATAGCTTTAAACTAATGAAATAAAATCTACTTACTTGCCTTAAAAATAAGTAGGGTGTTCATTTCATTTTTATTATATCATCTTATATCTTAATTATTTCTTTTTATAAAAACTAACTATGTTATTGTCATATTTATGTTAAATAAGGACTCCCGCCAGATTGTTATCAATCTAAAATTATGAAGTATCCTCATTATGAAAATTTTATATTTTCGCAGCTAAAGGACAAATAAAAAAGGTCCTTAACAATTTATTAAGGACT
>NZ_JASNGE010000114.1:0-390 GCF_030164735.1 Bacillus sp. RB3 | reverse complement strand
CAAAAATATGAGCTAATGATAAATCATCTTACAAATATTTTATTTTTAATAATTATCTCTTTAACGTTTATTAAGATGAAAATTAACAAATGGGTGGCTTTAGGATTTACATTTGTTGTAATAGAGAAAGGTATTAAGGCGGGATATGACTTCTACACACATGATTATTATGGTGTCAGTTGGAGTTTAGCTATCATTGTCTATTGCATATACGTGATGGAAAAGT
The DNA here is from genome assembly GCF_030164735.1 of Bacillus sp. RB3. Lineage (NCBI taxonomy): Bacteria > Bacillati > Bacillota > Bacilli > Caryophanales > Bacillaceae > Bacillus > Bacillus sp. RB3. Next base: position 164 of record NZ_JASNGE010000114.1, on the reverse strand, counting down.
ATCATATTGAAATAAATGAATAGCCACAACAATAAGGTGTTAGTAGGCGTGATTCTTTAAAAATACTATAAAAAAGACACTACAAGAGTGTCTTTTTTTTGAAAATACTCTATAATTAACTTTGGGGAAGGTAATGTTAGAGTATTCGTTTAGCATTATCTTTA
>NZ_JASNGE010000113.1:0-390 GCF_030164735.1 Bacillus sp. RB3 | reverse complement strand
TAAAGATAATGCTAAACGAATACTCTAACATTACCTTCCCCAAAGTTAATTATAGAGTATTTTCAAAAAAAGACACTCTTGTAGTGTCTTTTTTATAGTATTTTAAAAAGAATTCCACCTACTAACACCTTTTTGTTGCGCCTATTCGTTTATTTCAATATGATACTTTTCCATCTCGTATATGCAATAGACAATGATAGCTAAACTCCAACTGACACTATAATAATTATGTGTGTAGAAGTCATAGCCCGCTTTAATACCTTTCTCTATTACAACTAATGTAAACCCTAAAGCCACCCATCTGTTAATTTTCATCTTTATAAACGTTAAAGAGATAATTATTAAAAATAAAATATTTGTAAGATGATTTATCATTAGCTCATATTTTTG
>NZ_JASNGE010000112.1:0-390 GCF_030164735.1 Bacillus sp. RB3 | reverse complement strand
TCATTTATTGTTTCTAATTATGATTTATCAAGTTCTATACGCCTTATTCGTTTTCCAATGATGTTATTGGCTTACTTTTATGGCATTGTAGGTATTGTTAGTGGATTAATGCTCTTATTTGCTCATTTTGTTTCACTAACTTCCTATGGTTCACCATATGGATTGCCAATCGCGCCATTTCGGCTTCAAGAGTTAAAAGATTCTTTTGTAAGGTTTCCTATTTCGATGATTAGCACCCGCTCGAGTACTGGACAGCCGAAACAAGAAAAGAAAAAAGAAGGTGGTTCGCATGGGGAATCTTAAATTCAAAAATATAACTTTATTCGAATTTATTATTTTCATCCATTCGCTGCAACTTGCATCTGGTATGTTAATTATGCCAAGCCCACT
>NZ_JASNGE010000111.1:0-391 GCF_030164735.1 Bacillus sp. RB3 | reverse complement strand
TGGCTCGTTACGTTGTTTAAGTTATGGTCTAAACGGTTTAATTGAGAACCGAAAGTTGCTCTAGCGTCAGCGATATTCTGAATAGCAGTGTCCAGAGCCGTGATTTCAGTTGCTGCAGTTGTAGCATCTAATTTCTTTGTTCCATCAGTTGAAACTGCTAAATTAGCAGTTGTTAATTTCTTTGTTTCGATAGCTGCGATTATCATTGTATCACTTGAAGCATCAGAAAGTTGAATCGTGATATCTTTACCCTCATCAGGATTAGTACCTTTATTTAAAAATGCGTTACCATTGAAATTTGTTTTATCAGCAATATGATTAATTTCTTGTGCTAATGCTTGATACTCTTTGTCCATAGATGCGATATCTTTATCGTTGTTAGTACCGCTTG
>NZ_JASNGE010000110.1:0-404 GCF_030164735.1 Bacillus sp. RB3 | reverse complement strand
TGTAGTGTTACAATCCTAGAGGTTAATCAAGAAAGAATTGCATATTTAAGAAAGCAATACGCAACAGAAGAAGTAAATATAATTGAATCTAATACTGAAAATCTAGAACGAACGATTAAAGAAGCAGATTTATTTATTTCAACAATTTTAATACCAGGATCTCGCCCTCCTAAAATTGTTAAAGAGTATATGGTTCAATCTATGAAGCCAGGAAGTGTCATTGTGGATATCGCAATAGATCAAGGTGGTACAGTAGAAACTATTGATCATTATACAACTCATGATAATCCTGTATTTATTAAACATGACGTAATTCATTATGCAGTACCAAATATGCCTGGTGCCACCCCACGTACTTCAACTATGGCGTTGGCAAATGGAAATATTGAGTATTTACTAGCAAT